>JBIKKG010000307.1:0-3835 GCA_044360485.1 Burkholderiaceae bacterium
TGCACATTGACCTGAGCACAGGCGATCCCGTCATCAGGGAATCATGACGCGCCGATCGGATGAGGCATTCGAGACGGCACTCTGCCCGAGTCGCCCAAAGCGTGCGCCCAGGCTGGCTCAATAAGTCTGACTCAGCAGGTCTTGCTCAGTAAGTCTCGCTCAGTAAGTCTCGCTCAGTACGTCTCAAAATGCAGCCGGCCTTCGGTCTTGAGCTGTGCATGTAGCGTCGGCCAGTCCAGGCCCTGCGCGCCGGCAATGTCGCGCAACGCCTCCAGCACCCCTGCTTCCATGCTCTTGAGTCCGCAGACATACAGGCAGGTGTTCGGATCGCGCAGCAACGCGGCCACATCGGCCGCTCGCTCACGCATGGCGTCCTGCACATAGCGCCGGGGCTCACCCGGGGTACGTGAGTAGGCAAACTCGATGTCGATGAAGTCCTTGGGCAACTTGCCCAGCGGCCCGAAATACGGAAGTTCCTGCTGTGTGCGAGCCCCGAAGAACAGCATCAGCCGCCCATCCTGACCCGGCGTGCCCCGTAGCCTGCGGCGGCGCTCGGTCATGGCGCGCATCGGCGCACTGCCCGTGCCCGTGCAGACCATGATCAGGTTTGCGCCATCGTGGTTGGGCATCAGGAAGCTGGTGCCAAAAGGGCCAATCACCTGAACCGTGTCGCCCTTTTGCAGGTCGCACAAAAAATTAGAAGCCACGCCGCGCACCGGCTGACCCTCATGATCCTGCAGCACACGCTTCACCGTCAGCGACACGTTGTTGTAGCCGGGCCGCTCGCCATCACGCGGGCTGGCGATGGAATACTGCCGCGCATGATGGGCTCGGCCTCGTGCATCGGTGCCAGGCGGCAGGATGCCCAATGACTGCCCCTCAAGCACCGGAAACGAGGCGGCCCCGAAATCCAGCACGATATGGTGCGTATCGCTCTCAGTCCCCAGTTCAGTGACGCGATAGTTGCCCGCCACGATGGCCGTCACCGGGTTGCGCGGACCATGCAGGTTCACATAGGGGTGCGCGGCCGACCACGGGGGCACGACTGCCCCGGCAGCAGAGGGCTGCTGCACTTGCACGCCAGGCTCTGCGGCATCAACCTGTGTATCGGCACCCGGCACAGCGGCGGCCGCCAGCCCATCCACCGCACCGTCCGGCAGCGGCTTGTCCACGGGCAGTTCCTCCCAGCCGAACTGGTCCTGGACCGTGTACGCCTCGACGCGCAGCATCGTGCGCCAGTTATCGATCGAGCCGGTCGGACAAGGCGGCACGCAGGCCATGCACAGATTGCACTTGTCCGGATCCACCACGTAGTTGGTGGAATCGTGGGTGATCGCATCGACCGGGCAGGTCTCTTCGCAGGTATTGCAGCGGATGCAGATTTCAGGGTCGATCAGATGTTGTCTGATGACGTCTGGAAGCGGTGCATTCATGCGGTTCTCCGGCCCGGTGACGGCGATGATCCCAGGCGCTTCAGTTGAAGCGGATGTATTCGAAATCGATCGGCTGACGGTTGATGCCCATGACCGGCGGCGCAATCCAGTTGGCAAACTTGCCGGGCTCCACCACACGGCCCATGAGCGAGGCTACGAAGGCACGGTCTTCTGCGCTGGGCAGCCAATGCTTTTCGTTCTGCGCCCATTCCACCTCGCTGACCACGCGGCCATCGGGCGAAACCTTCACACCAGATAGCGAACCGATGCGGCGGTTGAAGGCCTTATGGGGCGCCACCAGCCGGAACGGAATCCCGGCCTTTTCGATGACCTTGTTCCAGCGGTTCACGCCACCGATCGAGTCACGGATGTAGTCATCACGCAGGACTTCATTGAGCGCATTGAGCATCGGGACTTCGCGCTCCACGAGCCTGCCTTCCTTCACGCCCAGCACCGTGTAGCTGCGGCCATGCAGCTTGTGGTCATCGTCGCGCTTGGTCTCTTCAAAGCGGCCTTTCAGACCCGAGTTGTAGAAGATGGCGGCGTTACTCGATTCATCAGCACCGAACAGATCGATGGTCACGCTGAAGTGGAAATTCAGATAGCGCTGCAGCGTTTGCAGATCGACCACACCGGCTGCACGAATTTTCGCGGGGTCGTCGGTCTTGAGCTGGTTCATCACTTCGCAGGTGCGCGCAATCACCCGTGACACACCCGACTCGCCCACGAACATGTGGTGCGCTTCCTCGGTCAGCATGAACTTGGTGGTGCGGGCCAGCGGGTCAAAGCCGCTTTCAGCCAGCGCGCACAACTGGAACTTGCCATCGCGGTCGGTGAAATACGTGAACATGTAAAACGACAGCCAGTCGGGCGTTTTCTCGTTGAAGGCGCCCAGGATGCGCGGATTGTCCTCGTCGCCCGAGCGACGCTCCAGCAGCGACTCAGCCTCTTCGCGTCCATCACGACCGAAATACTTGTGCAGCAGATAGACCATCGCCCACAAGTGGCGGCCCTCTTCCACATTCACCTGGAACAGATTGCGCAGGTCGTACTGGCTGGGCGCGGTCAGCCCCAGATGGCGCTGCTGCTCGACCGACGCAGGCTCGGTATCGCCCTGGGTCACGATGATGCGGCGCAGATTGGCGCGATGTTCGCCGGGCACTTCCTGCCAGGCGGCCTCGCCTTTGTGCTCACCGAAATTGATCTGGCGACCAGCCTCCTGCGGATTCAGAAAAATGCCCCAGCGGTAATCGGGCATCTTCACGTGGCCGAACTGCGCCCAGCCCTGAGGATCCACACTCACCGCCGTGCGCAGGTACACATCGAAATCATTGGAGCCATCGGGCCCCATGTCCTTCCACCACTCGATGTAATTGGGCTGCCAGTTCTCCAGGGCACGCTGCAGGGTCTTGTCCTCGGAGAGGTTCACGTTGTTGGGAATCTTGTCGCTGTAGTCGATGGCTGCCATGAGAGCACTCCGGTCTGTGTTGCGGTCGGAAATCGTTGGATGCGGAAGGATTCAGGTTGATGCGTGAAGCGTATCGCGCCGCCTCAAACCCGGTTGCGGTCAAAGTGCGGTTTTTCGCCTTTGCCATAAAGCTTGAGCGCGCCTTTTTCGCCCACCGCATTGGGTCGATTGAAGATCCAGTTCTGCCAGGCGGTCAGACGCCCGAAGATGCGGGTGAACATGTTTTCCGGCCCGTTGAAGCGCAAGTTGGCTTCCAGTGCGGTGAGCGCATCGGGCGACATGGCGGCACGCTCTTCAATGGCCAGGCGCACCTCGTCGGCCCAGTCAATGTCATCGGGCGAGGCTGTGACCAGCCCTAAGTCGAAGGCGGCATCGGCATCGAGCGCCTCGTCCAGCCGCGCACGCACAGCCTGCAGCGCGACGTCCTCGCCATAGAAACGGCGTGTCAGACGCGACTGGCCGGTGGCCATGGGGTACAGGCCGAAGTTGACCTCGCCGGCGGCAATACGTGGCGCACGCGCGGCATCGTCGGGCAGCGCGAGCATGTAGCTGCGGTCGCAGGCCAGGGCCAGCTCGAGGAATGTGCCGGCAAAGCAAGACCCCGGTTCGATCAGTGCAAAGAGCGAACGCGACGACACATCCAGGCGCGAGAACGTGCGGCGGATCAGGCCGATGGTTTCGCGCACCAGCCAGTGATCACGGTGTGCCAGCAGGCAGGCGTCCACCGCTTGTACTGCGGCTGCATCGCCCTCGGTGCGAATCAGCCAGGTGCCGATCTCCAGTTCGTTGGTGCGCATCTGCAGGATGGCGTCGTCCAGTTCGCGGGCCATGGCCAGCGGCCACCAGCTGGCACCGGCGGCAACGATCGCATCCGGAGTGTCCGGCTGCGCGCTGGCAGGTGCCTTGACGGTGAACGTGGCCGTGCGGCGGTCAC
>JBIKKG010000309.1:0-3801 GCA_044360485.1 Burkholderiaceae bacterium
CTTCATAGTCGTCAAAGCTCCAGCGCATCTGCTTTTGCAGACCGCGGTCGTCTTCGACCATGAGCAGGGCGGGGCGTTCTTCAGACATCAGGCTGCACTCGATAGCGCGTTGGATGAAGCGTGTTCAGGGAAAGATTTCGAGGTGTCGGCGCGCCGGTGGGCCGGCAGCGTCAGGGTGAACGTGGTACCAGTGCCTTCTGTGCTGCGTACGGCGAGTGATCCGCCTAATTCCCGGATGTACTCGCGGCTTTCGAAGGCACCAATGCCCATGCCGTGCTCCTTGGTTGAACTGAACGGACGAAAGAGCTTGGTCTCGATGAACTCGCGGCTCATGCCGCGACCGGTATCGGTCACCTCAACTTGAACGGTGTCGCGCTCGCACTGCGCACTCACACGAACCGATCCGCCCGCCGGTGTCGCTTCCAGCGCGTTTTGTATCAGGTGCCCGACGACACGTTCCAGCCTGTCCCGATGTGCGACCACTTCTACAGCCTCGACGGTGTGATCAATGTGCAGTGAGGGCTCGATCCGGTGACCTCGTTTGGCCGCGATGGCTGCCTGCAGAGCCGGCAGCAGATCGACAGGCGCGGCTTGCTCGATGGGCCGTGTACCCACTCTGAGCTGGCGCAACAAGCCCTGCATACGCTCGAGTACGTTTTCCACGGTTTCCAGCATGTCTTGCTGAAACTCAGGATTGTCCCGGTGCCGCGCGGCATTTTTGAGCAGCAAGGACAATTGGGCGACCAGGTTTTTCAGGTCGTGCACAACGAATGCACTCATCCGGTTGAAGGAGTCGAACTGGCGGGCCTGCACGAGCTTTTCCACGGTGTCCTGCACAGCCAGATATCCCGCCACCTGGCGGCCGGCCGTCTTGAGCACATCGCGCACTTCCCAGTCCAGCACGATCGGTGAGGTGGGCTGCTGCAGCTGCACGAAACCGATCATCTGGTCATGCAGCACCAGCGGCACCATGAGCCAGGCCTGGGCATCCTGGGTCAGCCAGGAGGGCAGCGCGAGGCCGTCATAGCGCCCGGGGTGGGCATGCCACTCGTGCACATCGACGATCCAGTTCCGATCCGCCATGAATTGGGGCAGCGCTTCATCGCCTGCCATCGGCTCACGCTCGGGCAGATTGCGCCGCACGGTGTCGACCCATGACCCGGCGTCATTGCGCAGCCACAGTCGGCTGGCCGGGCTGTCAACCAGTTCGGCCAATCCTCGCAGACTGCGTTGGGCGAGCGAGCCTTGCGGGTCGTCGGCCTGGGTAGGCTGTGCGATCAGGTCGGTGAGCTTGAGCCACTCATTGCGGTAGTCGTAGCGATAGCTGAAGAAATGCTTGTTGAGCAGCACCTTGATCCGGGCGCGCAGCTTGCCCGATGCGATCAGTGCAAGAAGGCCCACCGCAGCGGCAAACAGGAGCACCAATTGCGCCACACTGCCCCAGGCGCCGCCTGCAAAGCGCAGGCCATAGCCAATACCCGAGACCGCCAGAAGAAAAATGCCCGAGGCCAGCAGCGTGGCCGAATGAAAGACCACCTTGCGCGACAGGCGCATTTCGAGGCGCCAGTCGGGCATGCGTGCCGCACTGATCGCAACCAGCGGGGCAATCAGGGCGTTGGCATAGCCGCGTGCAGCCCACCAGCCATATTCAAAGCGCCCAAAGAGCAGGGCATCGGTGTAGAGCACGCCCTCGAAGACAAACATCGCGAAGAGGGCCAGGCACAGGAACTTGACTGCCCAGCGTGCGGTTTCGACGGTGTTGCGATAGACCTGCTCCACGCACAGCAGCGCGAGGATGGCGGCCAGCAGCCCGGTGCCGTATTGCAGTTGCGGTCCAAGGTCCAGCAGCATGGACATGCACTGCAATGTGGCAATGCTGGCGGCCAATGCCATCGTCAGTCGGACTGGCATGGCCTCGGTGCGAGCACGCAGCATCCAGAGCAGCAACGTGGTCCAGGCGAATGGCCTCAGCGCTTCGAAGAAGGGTGGCAGGGCGATGGGCATGGCCACCCCCGCGCTGGCCAGGGCCAGCACCGAGGCCCACAAGGCGTGGATGATGACCGCGGCGACCAGCAGTCGGCCCAATCCGCGGCCATTGCCGCGCACCATCAGCAGCACGCCGAGCGCGGTCCACGCGAACGCGGCCGCGCCGTAGCCGATGATCCCGATCAGCGCCGAGCCGCTCAGCGTGCGCCCTTTCCAAGTAGCACCACCTGCACGGTTTCGACCATGATCATCAGGTCCAGGAACAGGGAGTGGTTTTTGACGTAATACAGGTCGTATTGCAGTTTGTGCAGGCCGTCTTCGATGGTGGCGCCATAGGGATAGCGCACCTGCGCCCAACCCGTCACACCGGGTTTGACCGAGTGCCGTACGTCATAGAAAGGAATTTTTTCTGTGAGCTGCTCGACGAACACCTGCCGCTCCGGGCGCGGCCCCACAAAACTCATGTCGCCACGCACCACCGACCAGAGTTGAGGCAGTTCGTCGATCCGGGTCTTGCGCAAGAAGCCGCCCACACGCGTGATGCGGCTGTCGTTGGCGGTGGCCCAGCGTGCCTTGCCGTCAGCCTCGGCGTCCTGGCGCATGGAGCGCAGCTTGATGATGTCAAAGGGCTCGCCGCCCTGACCCACACGCTGCTGCCGGTAAAAAATGGGAAAACCGCTTTCCAGCACGATGGCTGCCATGGCCACCAGCAGGATCGGCAGCGCGAGCACCAGCAGCGCCACCGATGCAACCAGGTCGAACAGCCGCTTGATCACGTCGCGGGACATGCCCTGATCGAAGCCGTTGCCGAAGATCATCCAGGAAGCCCGCATGGAATCGATGCGCAGTACGCCTTCTTCCCGCTCGTAAAAAGACTGCAGGTCCATCACCTTCACACCGTGCAGCTTGGCGTCCAGCAACTGCCGCAAGGGCAGCACGCCGCCGCGACGCTCGCGCACCGCAATCACGATCTCTGAAACTTTCAGTTCTTTGGCGGTGCGGCGCAGCTGGTCGTGGTCCAGCACGCGCTCGTTGCCTTGTGCATCACGCTCAGGCATGACCGGATACAGGCCTGCATACTCAATGGAGCGGCTGCCGGGGCTCTGATGCAGGAATCGGATCACGCCTTCCGCTTCGGTGCCGTTGCCCAGCACCAGAACACGCCGTTTGGGCAGTCCGATATCGGTGACTCGGAAAAACAGCACGCGAATGAGCAGCACACTGCCCAATGCAAACAGTGAGCTCCAGGCCATGACACCGCGACCGATGTAGGCGTCGGGCACCAGATAGAACACCACGCTGATCAGCATCAGCGACAGGCCGTAGGCGATGAACAGCCGATGCACCGTGGTGCGGAAGGACTCGCCGTGCGTCTGATACAGACCCAGCGCCGACATGCACAGCACCATGACCAGGGCGAAGATGCCTGCCTCGATCTTTGGCAGGGAAGAAAATTCGCCCGGAAATCGGATCTGAAACCCGAAAATCACCGACTGAAACAGGACCCCTGCTTCGAGCAGTGTCAGCAGCAGCAGCCGGATAGACAGGTAGTGATTGAAGACCTTGATCATCTGTATGGGCGGTCGGGCGAGCAGAGAGGCGGATGCTACGGGCTGCTCGTGACAGCCCAAAGGGAATACCGCACAGGGGTCGGAAGCGCCGCTGAACGGCAGTCATGTGTCGTGCGATGACGTCGTGCGGGGGGTGTGACGACGGGCGGCGTACAGGCGCGCCTCGCTTCATGACACCCAGACACAACCGTCCGGGACGGCCCCCATCGAATGGGCCCAACGCTTGAGGTTACCCGAATCGGAG
>JBIKKG010000074.1:0-13418 GCA_044360485.1 Burkholderiaceae bacterium
AATCCACTCAAGCATCGGCTGTTCGCTCAGCTTGAATTCTGCAGTCGACGGGTTTTCATGAAAGACCTTGCCCGCAACTTGCCCGGCAGACAGCATGAAGACAAGCAGGACGAGGACGCTATTTGCCGCGGCCCGATAGCGATCGAGCTTGCCCCTCCATCCGGCGATCCCATGTTGAAGGGCGGCGTTCAATCGGAAAATTGACCAGTCGGATCGACTAAGGATCGCCCCGAGCAGCATGAGCGCAAAAAGCGGAGCAATCGTATCCGGGAATCGAAACCAGTAATACCTGAGGGCGTGGATGTAACCGGACTTCCAGATTCCAAGTCCGATCAAGAACAGCACGACGCTCCCGAGCCCATACGCAGCGACGAAGCGCAGGGCTCGGGAGCGACTGCGCAGGTAAACCAGCAGAAAAAGTACGACGCAAAGGATCAACTCGATCTTCCAGACCCAGCCTGGATCCCATGCAGATGGCAGCAGGTGGTGCGGATTGCGGTAAGTGACGTAGAGCGTGCTGGCGGATATCGCATCAACGGAACTTCCGGCAGCCCATTGATGAAAAATGCTCTGAATACCTCCCAACCCTGTCAGAAAAAACGGCCAGCTCTTCAGAAGCCCGGTGGCTTTGAATTCATTCGCACGCACGGTCAGCATCCACGCGAATCCCATGCAGAAGATGGCATAGCACCCCGTGAGGACATGAAACGACAACGCTGCACCTGCACACGAAAATCCGATCAGGGCATGCCTGTTCACGAAGGCTGTCAATGCAATGAACGACAACGCGTAGGCAACCGTCTTCGACTCCACGCCACCCACGATCCATTCCCCCGCCACAAGAGACTGGTTGCCGATGTTCAGAAAGGCAAAGGTGATCAGCAGCGCGATCGCGAAGTGAACGCGCAACAATCGAAAGAGCCCGAGCAACGCCAGTGAAAACAAGAGGTACACCGCCAATCGACCGATGGCGCCCCCGGTTTCAAATCCCAACCAGCTGATCATTGGCCCCAGAAGCCGGTTGAACCAGTCGTAGTGGTCTGAATTCAGGTTCAGATACCAGTCACGCGCCAGCCAATCGGACTCGACCGCCTTTCGGGCCAGGGGAAGCTTGTTGAATTCATTCGAGCTGTATCTGCCGAATGGAAAAACGCTTGCAGTGACAATCAACCACAGGGATAGGAGCTGTCGCAGCGTGCTCGTCAGCAACCCCGTGGTCATCGCATTTCCCATGCCTCAATGTGCAAGATTGCCGTGTTCAAGAAGATGCCTGTGAGCGGATCAGAAATGCGCGCTCGGAGCCTTTCGAGGAAGCAGGCGGATCAGTACAAGCCAGGCGCCCTCTCAGGGCAATACAGGATCACCGGATCATCCGAAGGTCGAAAGGACATTTGGCACACGGCGATATTCCGGCGGTGTTCGCTTGGGGCAAATGACACACGCATTGTTTGCCTGACGAAGCGATGGCGTTCGCCGACGCGATGATGGCGCCACCGGGCGTGTAATTGACGTCTCTGGGGCCAGAGTGGCCGCGCCTGCGGTAAGTCTGCTTGTACCCGCAACTCGGCGGCAATTTGCTTCCGGATGCCTGGCTGTCTGCCGCGGCCGCTCACCTTGGTGAGCACCTGGTCAGCTTTGATCGGGACTTCAGGAAGCTTATTGCCCGCAGCCAATTGACGCTTCTCAAGCCCGCGTAGCCTTACACCCCCGAAAGCACATGCACCACCCGCTTGGCCACCAGCGGCCGCGTTTTGGCGGCGTACTCGGCCATGTGGGGCGCGGCAGCATGCGCCTTGAGGGCATCCAGACTCGCCCACTTCTCGATCACGATGAAGGTGTCCGGCCCGGCAGGGGTGGCCGTGGGAGTGGTGGGATCGGCATCGACCACCGCACCGTATTCGATGCAGCCGACCTCGGCATGCACCTTCGGGACGTTGGCATTGAAGGCCTCAAGAATGGTGGCGCGCTGACCGGGCAGGGCGGTGATGATGGCAAGGACGTGGATCATGTGAGGCTCCAGGAGGTGAGGTTGAAATAGCAGGCGGTGCTGTGGCCGTGAGGGGACTGATCAGCGCAGCGACGAATACACCGCCGACTCGAACGCGTTAAAGAGCGGTAGCGACTTGGCGTCGGCAAACGGGAGGATCTGGGTCATGTAGACGCCGGCCAGATTGCTCATCGGATCGATCCAGTAGTAGCAGTTGGTCAGCCCGGCCCAGGACATGGACCCTGCTGCACGGCCCGTGGGTGCTGCGTGCAGGTTGATCTGGAACGCCAGGCTCCAGGTTTTAGGCACGCCGGGAAAAAATTCGGCGTCGTTCGAGCGCGCCGGCATGGCGGTCTTGAGCATCCGGACGCGGCAATCACCCATGTGATTCATGCCCATGAGTGCGACGGTTTCGGGGCGCAAGATGCGCTCTCCGCGCGCCGCGCCGCCGTTCAGAATCATGCGGGTGAATGTCAGGTAGTCACGGGCAGTACTCAGCAGCCCGCCGCCGCCCTGGTCCACACCGACCGGCAGCGGCGGCGGCGCCTGGGTGATGACCGACAGCGCGCCATCGTCACCACGCTGATGCATGCTGGCCATCTGCGCGCGCATGGGGTCGGTCGGGCGAAACGCGGTGCTCGTCATGCCCAAGGGTTCGAAGAGGTGATCGCGCAGATAGGCGCCCAGCGGCTTGCCGCTGGCTGCCTCCACCAACTTGCCGGCCCAGTCGGTGTTCACGCCGTATTCCCAGCGCTCGCCCGGGTCGGCAATGAGGGGTGTCTGGATCGATTCGTTGGTGCGGGTCTCGGTGGCCGGCACCCCCATGACCTCCTTGTAGCGTTTGATGTCCTCGTTCCACAGCTCGTAGCTGAAGCCTGCGGAATGCGTGAGCAGATGACGCAGGGTGATCGGACGCTTCGGTGGCCGCAGCAGCGGCTTGCCCTGCGCATCAAAGCCGGTCAGCACGCCCACGTCGCCCAGATAAGGCACCACGCTGGCGGCTGGCGCATCCAGCTCCAGGCGACCCTGCTCGACGAGTTGCAGTGCGGCTGTCGACGTGAGTGCCTTGGTCATCGACGCAATGCCCACCACGGTATCGACCGTCATGGGCGCCGGGTTGCCCAGCCGGCGTACGCCGAATGCGCCTTCATACACCGTCTGCTCGTCCGTGGTGGCCATGGCGGCCACACCCGGCACGTCGCCTCGCTTGACTGCTTCGCGAAGAAGATCATCGATGCTGCGCTGCGCGTTCATGCAAGCTCCTGAAGCTTCGCGATATGGTCGGTCAGATGCTTATGGAAATGCCCGATCGCCTGCTCGTAGTGACCGAAGGTGAAATGGCTGTTGGCACCCGAGGTGAGCCCCTCCTGGATGGTGCAGGCGGCCTGGCGATCTTCCGTCAGCCCGGAGTCCTGCACGAAGTTTGCGTCGCGTCGCGCCTCGGCGATGTCAAGCGGCTTGCCATGCTTGATCCGAGGGGCGAGCTGATAGATCACCCAATGTGTTTGGGACGGCGTCACCGGCTCCAGAATGACGAGCATCGCGTGACTGGACAAAAAGGTCACGTGGCTGTTGGGAAAGAGCTGATGGACGTCCGTGATGCGGCCCTGCACATCCCATTCTTCGCGCGGTGTATTGCGCAGCTTCTCGATGCGACGAAACGGAAAGACGATGCGTGAATGGCAACCGTGCAGCTCGACGATGTTCAGGTTGTCGTAGCCATAGGGATAGAACGACTGGCCGTGCAGCGCCCTGATGTGATAACCCTCCATCGAGGTCTCGCCGATCAGCTTCCAGTTGGCCTTGTCGTCAAATTCGAGCGTGTTGAAATGGACATAGTCGGATGGCAGGAGGTCGGGCATGTCAGGCAGTGGCCCGTCTGAAATGGGCGCCTCTTGCGTGATGAAGACAATGCCGCCCTGTTCGTGTGCTGTCACGGGCACGAGCCCGTGAGTGGCCTTGTCGAGCCCTGGAAAGCCATCTGCTGCAGGGATATGGCGTAGCGTGCCATCGAGGCCGTAGGTCCAGGCGTGATAGGGGCAGGAGAAGGCGCGTTTGCAGCCTTCGCCCTCTGCGAGCCTCATGCCGCGATGCCGACAGGCATTGCGAAACCCGCGCACGATGCCGTCGGTGCCCCGCACCACAAGAAGCGGCGTACCCAGTGACGTGCGTGCAATGTAGGAGCCGGGGTCAGGCAGCGCTGCAGACGGGCAGAACGCCGTGGGCACACGGCGCATGACATCGAGTTCGGCTGCGAACCGCTGCGGCGAGACATAGTTCGCCGCTGGCTCGCGCCACACGCTTGAGCCCTTGTCGGTCGACTGCCCGTCGACATGCGCCAGGATGCGGTCGATCAACTCATGGTCATTGAGGTGTGTACTCATCTTTTACCTGTTGAACACAAAATGCTGGATGCGACCGGTGTTGACATGATCCGCCACCCGCGCGCTGCGCATCCCGGCTGAGCGCTACCGAGCGCTCAGAACTCGATCTGCTCCAGTCCCTTCAGGGACTGATCGAGAATCTGCAACGCGCGGTGGATACTGCCAACCCGCCACGCAGCAGTATCGACAAAAAACGCATCGCGCACCTGACGGCGAATCGACTCGGCCATCGGTGAATGCGGGTCGCCGCGCTGATGCAGCCAGTTGTCGGCGACCAGCGCAGCCAGCACCCGCGACCCCGAGACCGTGCCGACCTCAAGCGCGGTCGTGACCACGACGCCTGCATTCGGGCACCAGCCGTCGAAGGCCATCCGCACATTGCCCCCCAGCACTTCGGAAGCTGATTCGCCTGCCTCGGTCGCGGTGACATCCTGGCCCCACCACTGGCGCGCCAGCGCCAGTGCTCGCGAGCCGACTGGATGGCGGCAGATCAGTTCAGTGTGCCCTTCGGGCCCGAGACCCGTGTGATGGTCGAGTACGCAGATGGCTCGGGCATCGGCGAGCAGGCCCGGCATGATGGCGCTCAAGGTTCGATTGGACCAGCAGGCCTGTGTGCCGCCGAAAAACAGGCCGTCGGGATGTGAGCGCTGGCCGCCGGTGATGGCTGCGGTGGCAGCACGCTGACCTTCGCGCTGCATCGCTGAAGCCACCTCGGCCCGAATCCGGGGCAGCGTGTCGGCGTTCCATTCATCGGGCACCAGCATGGCATGCATGGCTGCGTAGCCCGGGTTGGGTGGCGGGTCGGTGAAGTCGATGAAGTTGCGGTTGATGTCGATGTTGTCGGCATCCACCCGGCGCACCCACGAGAATCCATAGGGATTGACCGCATGCACCCATACGATGGCCGTGTCGGCCGGCAGCGGATTTGAACCCGCGCGCTGCAAGGCAGTCACTTGCGCGCCACTGCCATACAGACCTTCCACGCCGTGCGTTCCTGACAGGCTCACGACCACACGGCGCGCCGTGCGCGGCCCGAGCCAGGCGATGTCGATCCCGATGGCCTCGCCCTGCAGACCGGTCTGTGGGTGTGGATGGAACTCGACCACTGCGCCGCAGGCAGCGCAGGCCTCAAGAAACTGCTGCCGTGCACGCGCATAGTCAGGAGCCACCGGCAGATCAGCGGGCAGCGCAGCGGAATCGAAAGCAAAGCCCATGCGGCCGTCTCCCCGGTCGTGCAACCCTCTATCCTATACGTTCGATCTTTCGCCAACCGGGGTCTTTGCATGAATGCCCGTCCTTCGAACGACTCAGTCCATCCGGCCCGAACGCGTGACGCCGCGCTGCGTGAGCGCGCCCGGCGCGTGATTCCGGGCGGCATGTTCGGCCATATGAATGTGGCCGCTTTGCCCGCCAATTACCCGCAGTTTTTTGAAGCCGCCGAGGGTTGCCGATTGCGTGATGCCGATGGCCGCCACTTCATCGATTTCATGTGTGCCTATGGCCCGATGATCGTGGGCTATCGCCACCCGCAGGTCGATGAAGCAGCCGCACGCCAGGCCAGTCTGGGCGACCTGATGACCGGGCCGAGTGCGCGCATGGTCGAACTGGCCGAGCGCCTGGTGGCCCTCTTGCCGCATGCCGACTGGGCGCTGTTTCAAAAGAACGGCACCGATGCCACCACCCTGTGCGTCACGATCGCACGGGCTGCCACTGGGCGGCGCAAGGTGCTGGTGGCCCGCAACGCGTATCACGGCGCAGCGCCCTGGTGCTCACCGTATCCGTCAGGCGTCACCGCGGAAGACCGGGCGCATCTGGTGTACTTCGACTACAACGATCTGCACAGCCTGCAGCAGGCGCTCGAGTCGGTGCGCGGCGATGTGGCGGCGGTCATCGTCTCTGCCTTCAAGCATGATTTCGGCCGTGACCAGCAACTGCCGAGCGCCGAGTTTGCGCAAGGTGTGCGCCAGTTGTGTGATGCGCATCGTGCGGCGCTGGTGCTGGATGATGTGCGCGCCGGGTTTCGTCTGGACTTGCGTGGCAGCTGGGAGAGTCTGGGTGTGCGCCCCGATCTGTCGGCCTGGAGCAAGGCGATTGCCAACGGGTATCCGCTTGCCTTCGTATCCGGCAACGACGCCTATCGCGAGGCGGCCTCGCAGGTGTATGCCACAGGTTCGTTCTGGTGCGGCAGCGTCGCGATGGCGGCTGCGATGGCCACATTGGATGTGCTTGAGCGAAATGATGCAGTCGCGCACATGCAGCGCATGGGAGAGCGTTTGCGTGTGGGTCTGCAGGCACAGGCACAGCGCCATGGTGTGGGCATCCGCCAGAGCGGGCCCGCGCAGATGCCTCAGGTGCTCTTCGATGACGACCCATCATTTGAGCGCGGCATGCTCTTCACGCAGGTGGCGCTTGAGCATGGGGTGTACCTGCACCCGCGTCACAACATGTTCCTGTCGCTGGCCCACACGCCTGCCGACATCGATGAGGCCCTGCAAGCGACGGATATCGCACTGAGCGCGGTGGCGGCACGGTTCGGTGCTGGCACTTGATCGGCTGATCATTCAACTCGACGCGCACCCACAAGAACCTCAGGAGACACTATGACCTTGCCCACCGGTTCATTTCCCGGCTTTGACCTGTCGCTGCGTGAACCGGGCATCGCCTGGTTCGAGTTCAACACGCCCGAGCGCCTCAACGGCATGACCGCCTCGCTCAAGCGCGATCTGATCGAGTGCGTCACGCAGGCGCAGATGGACGACGCGGTGCGCGTGTTGGTCTTCACGGGCCGTGGCAAGGCTTTTTGCGCGGGCGATGACCTCAAGGCCTATCGGGATGGGGCGCTCGCGGGCCAGCCGCTGACTGCGCCCATCCACCCGGGGCATCACAACGCTGCAGGGACCTACAACGGCTTGCGCGCCATCTCACAGGCTCTGAACACGGCCGTGCGCAACCTCGACAAGCTCACCATCGCGGCCATCAATGGCGTGGCGATCCAGACTGGGTTGTCGCTGGCACTGTCGTGTGACTTTCGCATCGCGGCCGATTCAGCGCGCTTAGGCAGCGCGACGCTGCGTTTCGGTCTGCTTCCCGACGAAGGGGGGCAGTACCTGCTGGTTCAACTGTTGGGTTTGTCGCGGGCGCTGGACTTCGTGATGCGCAAGCGCATTGTTGAGGCCAGCGAGGCCAAGGAGATCGGACTGGTGCACGAAGTGGTGCCCGCCGTTGAACTCGAGGCCACAGCCATGGCCTGGGCCACCGAATTCGCGACCGGACCGCAGGTGGCTATGCGCATGCTCAAGCGCTCGATGTACAACGCCGCCGAACAAAGCTGGGCGCATGCGCTGGAGGACATCGCAGCACGCACCGCCATCACGGATCACCATCCCGATACCAAGGAAGGGGTGGCGGCCTTTCGTGAGAAACGTCCCCCGCATTTCAATGCCTGGCTCGAACGCAAGGGCGATTAGACCTGTGTGCGCTGAGTCATCGCCTGCGACCCAGAGGATCGGCGCAGGTAATGCAAGATGCCCTGCGCAGCCACTGCACCGCTCGCCAGGCAGGCTGTGAGCAGATAGCCCCCGGTGGGCGCTTCCCAGTCGAGCATTTCACCCGCGCAAAACACGCCTGGGCGAGCGCGCAGCATCAGATGTTCATCCAGCGCATCGAGCTGCACGCCGCCAGCCGTGCTGATGGCTTCAGCGATGGGTCGCGCCGCCACGACCCGCACAGGCCATGACTTCAGTGCGCGCGCGACGGCCTGCGGGTCGCAGGCCACCAGCGTACTCAAGGTCTCGGTGCTCCAGACCTCCCGCAGCAGCGCCGCCTTGACGCCCTGCAAGCCGATCGTGCGACGCAGATGCTCCGAGAGGGAATGTCGCCCGCGAGCCCGGCGGAGTGCCTCCTCAAGCTGCTGCGTGGTGCGGCCCGCCAGCAGATCCAGGTGCAGCGTAGCGGCACCGTCGCGCGCGATGGCATCGCGCACACGCCCCGAGACGGCGTAAACCAGGCTGCCTTCAATGCCGCTGCGCGTGATGACGCATTCCCCCTGACGTTCGAAGGCTGCACCGTGGCCGTCTTCGAAGCGCAGTCCGACCGACTTCAGTGGCGCCCCTTCGAAGCGCTGCACGAAGTGCGGGCTCCAGCCGATCGTGCCGTGTGCCTGCAGGCCGCTCACATCGAACCCGCAGTTCGCGGGCACGAGCGGCGCCACACCGATGCCCTGCTCGACCAGCCATGGCACCCAGGCGCCATCGCTGCCCAGTTGCGGCCAGCTTGCCCCGCCCAGTGCCAGCAGCACGGCATCGGCCCGCACGGGCGCATCGCCTGAGGGCGTGTGCAGCCGTACCGTGGTGGGCGCATCACCCGCCTGCCATCCCTGCCAGCGATGACGCATGTGCAGACGCAGCCCCAGGCCTCGCATCTGATGCAACCAGGCTCGCAGCAGTGGCGCGGCCTTCAGGTCCAGCGGGAAGACCCGACCGGAGGTGCCGACAAAGGTTTCCACCCCCAGCGACTGCGCCCAATCGCGAATGGCTTGTGGGCTGGTGTGGGTCAGCCAGCGCGCTACCTGATCGCTGTGCGCCCCATAGCGCCCGACGAAAGCCTCGAGAGGCTCGCTATGGGTGAGGTTCAGTCCGCCCTTGCCCGCCAGCAGAAACTTGCGTCCGACCGAGGGCTTGGCATCGAAGAGATCAACCTGCACCCCCGCGCGCAGCAGCGTCCATGCGGCCATGAGACCTGCCGGCCCGCCGCCGATGATGGCGACGCATGGGCCATCCTGCTGCGCGCCCAGGTCACGACGGGCGAGCGGACTCAGTTGGCCTGCTCAGCGCGAATGCCCAGGTCGTCCGACATGCGCTTCCATTTGGCCTGCTCGCGGCGTACAAACTCGGCGTACTCAGCCGGCTTGAAGAGTTCGTAGTAGCCGCCAACGGACTGACGCCACTCGATCATCTCCGGGCGGGCCATGGCCTTGATGGCCTCGGCGTTGAACCTGTCAATCGCCTCTTTCGGTGCGCCGGCCGGCATGAAGAAGCCCGAAAAGCTCGGTAATTCCAGGCCAGGAAAGCCGGCCTCGGCGAACGACGGTGCGCTGGGAAACTTAGGCAGGCGAATCGGCGCAAACGAGGCCAGCACGGTCAGCTTGCCTGGGCCCACAAAGGGCTCAAGCTCTGCGGTATAGCCCACTGCGACCTGCACCTGACCCGAGGCCGCATCCACCAGTGAAGCGGAGCCGCCCTTGTAGGGCACGGTGCGCATCTTGATGCCCAAGGCACGCGACACCAGCGCGCAGGCAAAGTGCTGAACTGACGCCTGCCCAGCGGTGCCGCACAGGAATTCGTCGGGCTTGGCCTTGGCACGTTGCTGAAACTCGGCCAGCGTCTTGATGCCCAGCGCGCTGTTGATGACGAATACCGGGTAGCCCATGGTCCCCAGGGCGACCGAAGCAAAGTCCTTGGTCGGGTCGTAGCGCACCACGCCGCCCGCTCCGGGATAAGCCACCAGCGGATTCATGCCGCCGTACATGACCGTGTAGCCGTCTGGCGGCGCCTTGGCCACGGCTTCTGCAGCAATGCTGCCCGAAGCACCTGGGCGATTTTCCACCACGACGGGTTGCTGCATCGATTCCGACAGGCGTTGTGTGTAGCGCCGTGTCCAGATGTCATTGATGCCACCGGCAGGCCCGTCGACGATGACCCTGATCGGTTTGGAGGGATAGGTCTGGGCGCTGGCAGGCGTGCTGAGAACCACGAGGCCGGCCACAGCACCCAGTGCGAGACTGCGCAGCAAAGTCGAATACATGATCTTCATGGGGTCGTATCGCTTGAGTGTGAGTGAAGGGAAAGTGAAACTCATTGACTTTGGTGGACGCGACGCACGGCGCTCAGCGGCTCGGCCGGTGCAGTGCGCCCGCCAGTTCACCCAGGCGGCTCTCGCCCGCGTGGGTCTGTCCGCCCGTGCTCATGAATCGCTCCATGGCCGCTCGGGTGCCCTCGCCGCCCAGTGTGCCTTGAAACAGCACACCCTCTGCGATCAGGTCATCCACGACCGCCTTGTCGGCATTGAGCACGGACGCTTTGGCTGCGATCACAGCATGACGCGGAAACGAGGCGATGCGCGCGGCGAGCCGGTTGACATGCGGCCACAGGGTGTCAGCCGACATTGCACGATTGACCCAACCCCAGCGCTCGGCAAGCTCTGCATCCACATCGTCGCAGCCCAGCACCACTTCCAGCGCGCGCGAGCGCCCGATGAGCCGCGGCAGGCGCACCGTTCCTGAGCCCCCTGGCAAAATGCCGAGCGCTACTTCGGGCTGATTGAAGACCGCCTTGCCGCGCAGCGCAAAGCGCATGTCGCAACTGAGCGCCAGTTCGCTGCCACCGCCACCCACACGCCCCTCGATCACCGCGATGGTGGCCTTGGGCATGGTGCGAAAGTGTTCGCACATAACGTGAAACGGCTTGAGATCAGTAGTGGAGACTTCCCGGTCGGGGGCGTACTGCAGGATCTGCGCCACGTCGAAGTGGGCGATGAAGAAGTCGGCGTTGGCCGAATGCAGGATCACCACGCGCACTGCGTCGTCTTGGGCGAGTGCTGCGGCCAGTTGGGACATCTCGATGAACATCTGCTTGTCAAACAGATTGATCGGACCGTTGTCGATGGTCACGCGTGCGATGCCGTCGCCGACGGCCACCCGCACGCTTTTGCATTGGCTGTAGTCCATGCGTGTCTCCTTCGTTTTGCGAATCTTGCCCGCATCAATACCACACGTCGACAGCGGATGCAGGAGGCCCTGTGCAGGCAGTTTCTGATACGGTTTCGACCGCAGCGCCGCCTTGGCGAGCCCGGCACCCCCGGCCCACCCCCAACTCAGAGACAGGAGGACCCCATGGGATCGTTCGTTACCCTCACCGCCGCAGACGGCCACTCTTTCTCGGCGTATGTCGCCGAACCCGCCGGCACCCCCAAGGGCGCTATCGTCATCGCACCTGAAATTTTCGGGATCAATGCCCACATCCGCGCTGTGGCCGATGGTTATGCCGCCGATGGCTACCGTGCCATTGCCCCCGCGCTGTTTGATCGCGCGCAGCGCGGTTTCGAGACTGGCTACACCCAGGAAGACATCCAGGCGGGCGTGGCCGTGATGCAGAAGGTCGATATGGGCGTGGCCATGCAGGACGTCGCGGCGGCCGTGGCCCACGTGAAACCGGCGGGCAAAGTGGCGATCGCAGGCTACTGCTGGGGCGGCACCGTGGCTTGGGTGGCTGCGGCTCGCGTGACGGGCCTGGCCTGCTCCGCGCCCTATTACGGCGGCGGCATCCCCAGCTTTCCCGACGAGAAGCCGATCTGCCCGGTGATGTTCCACTTCGGTGAGCAGGACACCTCCCCCACCCCTGAAGCCGCACGCGCGGTGGTGGCCAAGCACCCGCAGACGCTCGCGCACTTCTATCCGGCTGGCCACGGCTTCAATTGCGACCAGCGCGGTTCATACGACGCTGCATCGTCCAGGCTGGCGCGCGAGCGCACGCTGGCGTTCATGGCGCAGCACGTCGGTTGATTGGTTCGGCTGCAAGCGCTGCGCCCAGTTCTTGGGTGCAGCGTGCGCCTGATTGAGTCTGGTCCGGCCAGGCGGTGCGTGCGCCGCCCGGGCCGTTCAGTCAGATCCGTTTGGGACGGTTCAGCGCCACTTGCCGCACCGGCATGGCGTCGAGTTTCAGCAGCACCGCGCTGACGGCCTGCAGGACCTTGGTCGACAGCCCCTCCACTGAACGGTCAGCGCGATAAGACACTTGCGCGATCGCTTGTGCCTTGTCCGAGTCAATCTCGGTGCAGATGACCCGGATCGGTTTGGAAGCATCGACGTGCTCGTCTCTTGACAGGACATCGGCGACCGCTGCGGTGACCGCATCCAGTACCCGACTGAGTTCGACCGCTGAACTGATTTCAAAAGGAATATCGATACGGGTATACCCGCCGCTCAAGGAGCGGTTGCTGACGACATGCTGGAACACCAGCGAGTTCGGAACGAAGTGAATTTCGTCGTCGCGCGAACGTACCTGGACCGCACGCCAACCCAGTTGCTCGACCACGCCGTCCACTGAACTTTCACGGGTCTTCAGGTGTACCCAGTCGCCCACTCGAAGCGACCGTTCCATGGCGATGGTGATGCCGCTGATGGCATCGAGGATCAGCTCGCGCAAAGCGAGGCCGATGACTGTCAGCAACACGGACGAAGTAGCCAGGATTGGCAGGAAGTCTCGGCCCAGCACATTGGTGTAATAAGCTGCAAACGCGCAGAAAAACACCAAAGTTGCAGTGAGTATTTTGAGCGTGCCCTGCACGAGCGCGCCCTTTCTTCTCCAGGTGATCAACGATGCGATGAGCTGATTGGCCACGACAGCGGCAGCGAGGTAATAGCCAATTGAAAAGGCGTTGCGAATCCAGACGATGGATGTCGGCGGCAGTTTGCTCAGCATCGAGCTGCCAAACAGCGCGACCTCACCGAGCAGCAGAGCGCCGGCGATCATGGCGGTGCGCGTCAGCACGAGCGCCGCTCGGCTGCCGTTCAGGGCATGCCGCAAGCGGCCTGTCAGCAGCCACAACGCAGACAATGCGCCACTGGCTCCCAGGGCGATATGCCAGGGGATGCTTCGCGCAAGCGTTGGGCCGATCGTGGAGGCCTTTGATTCGACGACGACTGTCGTGCCCACTTCGGAAAACATCATTTGACCGGATCGCGCCCGGGGATCGCCCAACCCCCTGACCGGCAGGCTGTCCACTCCCATCGAGGAGGAGACGGCTGCAAAGCCAATACTGGGAGTGAGCGCCCCATCGCGCATGATCTGCTCGTGAATCGGACTGTTGATTGCCACGCTGTTGAAACTGGCGGCGTCGATCACGAATCGCAGTTGCGACGCTTCGCGGGTGCGGTGCCGCCATGCCAAGGGAAGCGCAATGCGTTCAAGGACGAGGTCCTTCGGTGTGGCGTCAAATTTGAATCGGCCCTGGAATCGGATGCGGCGGTACTGACCGTCTGTGCTGTCCGA
>JBIKKG010000075.1:0-13378 GCA_044360485.1 Burkholderiaceae bacterium
CGCGAGCTGGCTCCGACCGAGGATCGAGGCAGCATCCTGACAATCATCAACGGCCCCGACGGCGCGTCTCTCGGCTACACGCTCAAATATGGCGGCCAGCTTGAGCAAATTGCCAAGGGTTTCCCCGAGATCGACCGAGCCTTCGTCATTTCCGGCAACCCGACCGTCGCTCAGGGCATTGCCTTTTGGCGATTGACCGACTGGGATCAGCGAGAGCGCAAGGTCCAGGACCTGATCAAGGAGCTGCAGCCCAAGCTGGGTTCGGTCCCCGGCGTGCTCGCGTTTGCCGTGGCCCCGGCCTCGCTGGGCCAACCGCCCCGCGAGCGGCCGATCAATTTCATCATGATGACCACAGAGCCTTACGACAAGCTCGCCCGTGCGGTTCAGCCAGTGATTCGCGATTTGCAGCAATGGCCCGGAATGGTGGGAGTGGACAGCGACTTGCGCCTGAACAAGCCCGAATTGCGTCTGACGATCGATCGAGACCGGGCGGCCGATGCCGGGGTGCAGGTCGAGACCATTGGCCGGGCGATTGAGACCATGCTGGGCGGTCGGCAGGTGACTCGGTTCAAGCGTAACGGCGAGCAGTACGACGTCATCGTCCAGCTCGACCCGGCTGCGCGCAATTCGCCGCAGGACATTGCTTCGATTTTTGTGCGTGGGCGAGGCGAAGCGATGATCCCGCTCTCCAGTCTGGTGGCATGGAAAGAGGCGGTCGGCCCGCGCGAGCTGAACCACTTCTCGCAGCGCCGGGCGGTGACCGTGACCGCCAACCTCGCCCCTGGGACTTCCCTGGGCGAGGCCGTGGAGTATCTGGAAGCGACCGCCCGCAAGCATCTGCCCAGTGGCTACGCGATCGATTACAACGGCCAGACCCGCGAGTTCAAGGAGGCGGCGTCATCGCTGGCGCTCACCTTCATCCTGGCGCTGGGATTCATTTACCTGGTACTCGCGGCCCAGTTCGAGAGCTTCATCGATCCCTTCATCATCATGCTGACCGTACCGCTGGCCATGGCCGGCGCCCTCTGGTTGCTGATCCAGTCGGGCGGCACGCTGAACGTGTACAGCCAGATCGGTCTGATTACGCTGGTGGGCCTGATCACCAAGCACGGCATCCTGATCGTGGAGTTTGCCAACCAGATCCGCGCCGAAGGCAAGGAGCTGCGCGAGGCGGTCATCGAAGCCGCTGCGCTGCGACTGCGGCCGATTCTCATGACCACCGGGGCCATGGTGCTGGGCGCGGTGCCGCTGGCGCTGGCCACCGGTGCGGGGGCCGAGAGCCGGGTACAGATCGGCATGGTGATCGTGGGCGGCATGACCTTCGGTACGCTGCTCACGCTGTTCGTGGTGCCCACGTTCTATACGCTGCTCACCCGCAAGACGCTGGGCGGCGTGCATGCGGTCGAGCAGGCCGACGATGGGGCAGGGCACGGATCTGGTACTGCGTCGAATGCGCAGGCGGCTGGCGCGCTGCCGCCTTCGGCCGCGCCCACGGTCAGCCCCGCCGCCGGATCGTGACGCACGTCAGGCCCTGACCGAGCATTGAATGAGACAGATCGTCCTCGACACCGAGACCACGGGCCTGGCGGCAGATCAGGGGCACCGCATCATCGAGATCGGCTGCCTGGAGATCATCAATCGTCGGCTGTCGGGCCGCACCTTGCATCTTTACCTCAATCCCGAGCGTGAAGTCGACGAGGCGGCCACCGAGGTCCACGGCATGACCTGGGACGATCTGCGCGACAAGCCGCGCTTCGCCGAGGTCGCTGCGCGGGTGATGGATTTCGTGGCCGATGCCGAGGTGCTGATTCATAACGCGGCCTTCGACGTGTCGTTTCTCGACGCTGAGCTGCAGCGGGCCGGTCTGCCCAGGTTTCGCGAGGGCTGTGCCAGCGTCCTCGATACGCTGCTCATGGCGCGCGAACTGCACCCCGGCAAGCGCAACTCACTGGATGCGCTGTGTGATCGCTACGGGGTCTCCAATGCACACCGCTCGTTGCATGGTGCCCTGCTCGATGCCGAGTTACTGGCCGAGGTGTATCTGTCCATGACCCGTGGTCAGGACAGTTTCGAGATCGCGCTCGACGGCGACGCCTTAGGGGGCGGGCCGGGCCTTGCAGACGACTGGCCTCCGCGCGATCTGCTGGTCATGCCCTGTTCGGCGCACGAGCTGGATGCCCACGAAGCGGCCCTCGCCGCGATTGAAAAGGAACGTCGCAAGCCCGCGCTGTGGCGTGATCCGCCCACAGCCTGACCCTCCGCTTTTGAGGGGCGGATCCGGGGCGTTCCGGTAAAATCCTTTGATTGCCGCCCCGACCTCCTGCCGGGGCCTTCCCCTCCGAAAGCGTCCACTTGAAATCCATTCGCCATGCCCGCACCGGGCGCGACCGCAAGTCACATTTGTCGGCTGATGCCGAGCGGCTGGTGTCGGCCGCGCTGGGTCTGGCCAACTCGGGCAGCCGGATCGAAGACGCCTACTGGGACCGTCAACTCTCGCAACGCATCGACAGGCTGCTCGATGGCCATCATCCGCAGTCGATTTATGACGCGCTCGACCGCCTGCACCAGACCGATGTCGAAGCCTACGGTGCCCTGATCGAGTCCGTGGAAACGGCCGCCGAGTCGCTGACCCTCGAGCACGAGGGGGCGCGCTGGGACGTGCTGCTGGTGGCCGCGCCGGTGGTGGCCTGGACGCGGTTTCGCATTCCGTCCGGCCCGGTCACCCCTGAAGTGGCGGCCACGCTGTCTGCGCATTGGCAGGCCCATGTGCTCGCCAGCGGCGCGAAGTTTCGGCTGTCGCCCTGCCTCTACAGCGTCGACCAGCTGCCGCGCGATTTCGGCGAACTGCGCCGCCTGGCGCGCAAGCTGGGTCAGGCGGCGGTGTTACCGAACGGTCAGTCGCTGCGCCCCGATACCAAGTCGTTGCCCGAGACCGCCGACATGCTCGCCGACAGCCGCTTCCTGCTTGCGGCGGTGGCCGTGCCTGAAGGGCAGGCGATGTTCCGCTGGCAGGCGATCGATACCGCGGAGCATGCTTCGCGGGTGCAGTGCCTGGAGCAATGGATCGCACAGGCCCGTCCAACCCTTGAGTCGCTGTTGCCCGGCTGCGGATTCGAATGCCTGCTGCCCGACGCGTACCACATCAATCTGCGCGAGTCCGACCGTCGCGTGCGGCCCTACGCCATCAAGGCCGCCGTGCATTGCCTCACGCATGCGCTGGCCATCCAGCCCGAAGTCGTCAAAGCAACGGTCGCCCCGTTCGGTGACGACCGGATCGACGAATACCGGGTCGGTCTGTCGGTCGCCGATAGCGAAGAGGTGGCGCAGGGGGTGGTCTGGCCACTGCTGGGCGCAGAGAGCGAAACCGACGAACCGTCGCCTCTGGAGCGCATTCGCGAGACCCTGCGCGAGGCCGGTGTGACCGAACTGCGCACCTGGTCGGAAGTCACCGAGCCCGAGTATTGCGAAGATTGTGGGGCGCCGCTCTTTCCCAATCATGTGGGCGATGTGGTGCACGCCGAAATGCCCGAGGACACCGAGCCCGAGGCCACGCATTTTCACTGAGGCCGCGGTGCGGCTCCGCTCTGCTCATCTGCCCGTCACGAACCCGTATGGCTGACTTGGACAACGCCCCTTACCCGCCGCAAGGCGCCCGCCGTCTCCATGGGCGCCGCGAGCTGCTGCACCATGCCCTGACCGTCGCCACGGGCCTGGCGGCGGCTGGTTGGTTGCCTCGGACAGCCTTCGCGCAAGCGTCCACGCCCTCGACTGTCGCAGCCGCGGGCGGCGCATCCGGCTGGAACCGTCCCGCCTTCGATGCCAAGTCGATGGCCGAGGTGATGAAGGCACTGGGTGTGGCGGCACCGGTCGAGACCCGTGAGATCACCATCACCGCCCCGGATATTGCGGAAAACGGCGCCATCGTGCCCCTGGGGGTCAGCACCACGTTGAACGGTGTGCGCCGGCTGGCCATCCTGGTCGACAAGAACCCGTCCATGCTCGCCGCGGTGTTTCAACTGAGCGACGCGATCGAACCGAATCTGAACACCCGCATCAAGATGAACCAGTCGTCCTGGGTCTATGCCGTGGCCATGACTGCAGATGGGCGCACGCTCTTTGCGCGTCGCGACGTCAAGATCACCTTGGGCGGTTGCGGAGTCTGACCATGACCGAAGCCACCCGCATTCGCGCCCAGTTGACCGGCGACAAAGCCACTGTGCGCATCCTCATGACCCACGACATGGAAAGCGGTCAGCGCAAGGACCCCCTGGGCAAACTCGTGCCTGCCTGGTTCATTCAGGAAGTCACGGTGCAGCACGAAGGCCGACCGGTGCTGACCGCGCAATGGGGCCCGGCCATGTCGCGCAACCCGTTCGTGCAATGTGTGCTGAAGGGCGCGCGCGTCGGTGACCGGATCATCGTGAGCTGGGTCGATAACCGCGGCGAGCGACGCACCGATGAGGCCACGGTCGGCACCTGACCGTGGCTCACCCCAGTGTCCTCCTCACCCCCGGGGATGGCCTCGCCTGCGCCTCAACACCCCGGGATCACGCTAGGCTTACCCCAGCATGTCGGCCCAGATGTTGTCGGCCCACGATAGTGCATAGCGCCCTTCCTGCTCGCTGGCTGCGGCCGACACGCCACCCGAACCGGGCACGGTCTTGAAGGTTTTTTCGGCGGCGTCGTATTGGTGGACTGACGCTACGTGCACCACCTCTTTGCTGTTGATGAAGCTGTAGCAGGTGTTCATCACAACCGGCGTGGGGTTCACCGGCTCGCCGCGCAACGACTGGATGATGGCAGCCGCCGCCACCTTGGCATGCTGGTTGGCCATGTGACCTGATTTAGGCATGAGTGGCGCCGAAAACGTGGCGTCGCCCAGCACGTGCACGCCGGCGACCGCAGTCGACTCCATGGTCAGCCAATTCACGCCCGCCCAGCGCTGATTGATGTTCACCAGACCTGCCTTGACGGCAATGTCGGCAGCGCGCTGCGGCGCAATCACGTTCAGGACATCGGCCCGGACGTCTTCGAAGTCGAGCTTGGCCAGCGTGCCCGACACCTCTTTGAGTTCCGAGTTGGGCCGGTATTCCACCATGCCTTTGTACTGTGCGAAGGCCCGCTCGAACAAGGCTTTTTTCGACAGGATCTCAGGGTTGGCGTCCAGTACCAGCACCTTTGCGGTCGGGTTGCGGGTTTGCAAGGCACTGGCCACGACACAGGCGCGCTCGTAGGGACCGGGCGGGCAGCGATAGGGCGCCTTGGGAATCGTGATGGCGAAGACGCCGCCCGGTCGCATCGATTCAACTTGCGCGCGCAGGGCCAGGGTCTGAGGTCCAGCTTTCCAGGCGTGCACCACCCGACCTGAATCGAATGCGCTCTGCAGGCCGCCGACCTGCTCGGTGAGGAAATCGACTCCCGGAGAGACCACCAGGCGGTCCCAGGGCAGCACCGTGCCATCGGCCAGCCGCAGGGTGCGCGCGCTGGTGTCGATCGCCAACGCTTCGCCCTGCACCACGCGTACCCCTGCTTTGCGCAGGCCCTCGTAGCTGCGCGAGATCTGGTCGATTTGTCGATACCCGCCGACCACAAGGTTGGAGATCGGACAGGAAACAAACGTGGCATTGCGCTCGACGAGCGTGACGTCGATCTGACCGCCCCAGAGACGCAGGTAGTGCGCAGCCGTGGCGCCACCGAAGCCGCCACCGAGCACCACGACGCGCCCGAGCGAAGGCTGTGCCGCGCGGGTCGCGCAACCACTGGCGGCCAGTCCGCCCAGCGCCAGCCCCGCACCCAGCAGACGTCTGCGTGTGGGGGAACGATGCTTCTGGGTGGGGAGGGGATCGAGGGCAGCCGGGGGCGCTGAAGGAGCCATGTCGTGAGCCAAAAGGTGAGAAAAGGGCGCTAAACGCGATGCGGACATGCTCGTAGCCCTCAGGGACGCGGCGTTTGCGCGGCGAAGTAGCCGGCAATCAGCCTGAGTTGCTCGTCGCTGTAACCCTTGGTGATCTGATGCATGATCGTCGCGGGGATGGCGCCGCTGCGGTAGCCGTTGAGCATGGCCAGCAAGGCCTCTGCGGGTACGCCGGCGATCGGGCGCATCTCGCCGCGGGCCTGGCCATCGGTGCCATGGCAGTTGGCACAGGTGGCGGCCAGGTTGCGCGCCAGGTGGGCGGGGCTGGGGCTCGTGGTCTGGGCCCCCGCGGGACCGGTCAGGGTCGTGGCCAGTGCCAGACCGAGGGCGTAGCGAAACAAACTCATGCGTAGAACTCCGTCATGCGTGCAGAACAGACCCCGAGTTCATCACACGTGGTGCTCTACAGGCCAGTCGCCCGCCATGCGACCTGGGCATGAGCAAATAGCGGTTGGTTGGTAGGCCGCTCAGGCGGCTCAGAACACTTAAGGCGCCAGACGCTCGCGCAGCCAGTCGCCGCCGTCCTGCAGGCGATAGCGCAGGCGGTCGTGCAGACGGGAAGGGCGCCCTTGCCAGAATTCCCAGCAGTCGGGGATCAGCCGATACCCGCCCCAATGGGTCGGACGTGGTGGTTTGAGGCCGAACTTCAGCCCGTACTCTGCTGCGCGCGCCACCAGCGTTGCCCGTGAGGCGATGACCGTACTTTGGTCCGAGGCCCAGGCGCCGATGCGTGAGGCCAGCGGTCGGGAGGTGAAATAGGCGTCTGATTCGGCGGCGTCCACGCGCTCCACGCGGCCCTCGATGCGCACCACCCGTTCGAGCGCCACCCAGTGAAACTGAAGGGCTGCAAAGGGATGCGCTTCAAGCTCGGTGCCTTTGCGGCTGGCGTAGTTGGTGTACCAGACGATGCCGCGCGCGTCGTAGTCCTTGATCAGCACGATGCGTGATGAGGGCCGCCCGTTGGCACCCACCGTGGCCACCGTCATGGCATTGGGCTCTTCCACGCCGGCCTCGATGGCCTGTCGCATCCAGAGCGAAAACTGATCCAGCGGCACGCCGCTTGCGCGGTCCTCGACGAGCTCGTCGCGCTCGTAGCTTTTGCGAAGGTCTGCAATCCGTTCCATCGGACGAGTATAGGGCCGCGATACATGGCTCCCTGAGCATAGCCCTCTGTGCATGGGCCCCGTGCATCAAGCCGCTCCAGGCCCGTGCCGCGCCCGTGTTACAGTCGAGGGCTGGCTGCGATCAACCAATCACGCGGCCCGCCGTCCGGAGTCTTCCTGGCGGCCCTGAGTTTCACAACTCTCCCCTCATTGACGCCCGCCTCGATTGGTGCGTGCCGACCCGGTGCTTCCGGGCATCCGCACGACAGGCTGTCGTCGGAAACCCATTGAATGACCTCTGAAATGAACTTTGCCGGCCTCGGGCTGGCTGATCCCCTTTTGCGCGCCATTGCCGACGCCGGCTATGCCACGCCCACGCCGGTCCAGGCCCAGGCCATCCCGGTCGTGCTCGCCGGACGCGACCTGCGCGCAGCCGCCCAGACCGGTACCGGCAAGACGGCGGGTTTCACGCTGCCCATCTTGCATCGCCTGTCGGCACCCGGCCCCGATGGCCAGCCCGTTCCCACGCGTGCAGGCAAGCCACGCTGCCTCGTGCTCACGCCCACCCGCGAACTCGCCGCGCAGGTCGAGGAGTCGGTGCGCACCTACGGCAAGTACTTGCCGCTGAAGTCGCTGGTGGTTTTCGGCGGCGTCAATATCAACCCCCAGATCACCGCCCTGCGCGGGCGGGTCGACATCCTTGTGGCCACGCCCGGGCGCCTGCTCGATCACGTCGGCCAGCGCACGGTCGATTTGTCAGCCGTGGAAGTGCTGGTGCTCGACGAAGCCGATCGCATGCTCGATATGGGCTTCATTCGCGATATCCGTCGCATCCTGGCGCTGTTGCCGCGCCAGCGACAAAATCTCCTGTTCTCGGCCACCTTCTCCAATGAGATCCGCGAGTTGGCCGATGGCCTGCTGCGCGACCCGGCCAGCGTGGAAGTGGCCCGCCGCAACACCGCCTCCGAGCTGGTCGAGCAGTCGGTGCACCTGGTCGACAAGACCCTCAAGCGCCATCTGCTGGCCCATCTGATCCGCAGCCAGCGCTGGGATCAGGTGCTGGTGTTCACGCGCACCAAGCATGGCGCCAACCGTCTGGCTGAGCAGCTCTCCAAGGACGGGATCGAAGCCACCGCCATTCACGGCAACAAGAGCCAGAACGCCCGCACCCGGGCGCTGGCGGCCTTCAAGGCCGGCGACGTGCCGGTGCTCGTGGCCACCGATATCGCTGCGCGTGGCCTCGACATCGACCAACTGCCGCAAGTCGTCAACTTCGAGTTGCCCGAGGTGCCCGAGGACTATGTGCATCGCATCGGGCGCACCGGCCGCGCCGGCAGCAGTGGTGCTGCGGTATCGCTGGTGGACCGTGAAGAGTCGCGCTTGCTCGCCGATATCGAGCGGTTGCTCAAGCGGACCATTCCGCGCGCGGTGTCTGAGTCCTTTGAGCCGCCGCCGCTTGCTCAACGCACCAGCCTGGACGACGAGCGTCCGCCGCGCCCCCAGCAGGCGCGCCGCGGTCGACCCCAACAGCCTTCGGGCGGCCGAGCATTCGGTCCTCGTCCGGTGCAACAAGGCGATACGCAGCGCAGTGCCGCGTCCGTGCCGTCCGGTGCCGGCCGGGGAACGGGGCGTGGCAACGGCACTGGTGCAGCCAATACGGCTGGCACGGGTGCAAACCGCAATAGCGGCAACCGCAACGGATCGGGCGCCGGCACGGGCGCACGAGGCGCACAAGGGCCCATGCCGCGCTCGGCCACGCGTCGCGCCGCCTGAACGGTCGCGGGCTACACTGCGGGCTGGCTGCGCGCCGGTCCGTGCGCGTGTCAGGAGCTCAATGAACGAGAGGGCGTGATGTGGCGTGCCATGTTGCTGGTGTGTGGTCTGATCTTTGGACTCGGTGCCTGTGTCTCGGTGCCGCCGGCCGATGCGGCCCCCTCGGCGAGCAGCGGCCCGCGCCCCGTGCCCACGGGTATTCAGCGCTGGACCATTGCCGGCGATCTGGCCGATTGCGTGGGCGTGGCGCCCATGCAATGCATGCGCTACCAGGAGCGCCCGGGTGGCCCCTGGTTGTTCTTCTATGGCCCGATCGAAGGCTTCACGTTTCGCGAGGGCGAAGAAGCCGATGTCGAGGTACGTTATGTGCCGGTGCCGCGCCCTGCGGCCGACGCGTCCAGTCATCGTGTGCTGCTTGTCCGTGAGCTCGCCAGGAGACCCGCCACCATGTCATCGCTTTCCGGATCAGACTGGCAATTGATCGGTATGAGCGGCCACAACGCGCCTGCCGAAGCGCTGAGCGCCATCAGCATGACATTTGATGGCGCAGGTCGTGTGTCTGGCCATTCCGGCGTGAACCGATTCAGTGCGCAGGCCCAGATGCAGGGCTCCAGTCTGCGCCTGGCAGCGCCGGTCTCCACGCGGATGGCCGGCTCGCCTGAGGCCATGGCCCGCGAGTCCGAGTTTCTGGGTCGCCTTTCGCGGGTGGCCACCTGGCGCATCAGCGGTGACCGTCTGCTGTTGTCCGATCAGGCAGGCACCGAACTGCTCACATTTCGCAAGTCTCCCTCAGGCCGCTGACGGGCGCGCTCGGTGCGTCATGTTCAGTGGGGTGCGTTCAGCGCAGCGTCCGAGCTGATAACAAGCGAACGGCGCCGGCGGCGGCGGTGCCCAGGCGAATCCAATGGAGCAGACGGGCGCTGGCAGACTGCGCCGCGTGGGTCTGGTGTTCTCGAACAGGCCGCAACCAGCGCCTGATCAGACCCGCGCCAGCCGCCAGCGCTGCAGCCAGTGCCAATGCGCGCAACAGAGCGCCGGTGCTGCGCACGCCTTGTGTCAGTCGTACTTGCGCAGGTTGCATCTGCCGCAGCAGTGCCATGCGTTCCGCCTGAGCCTGTTCCTGCAGCGCCTCGATCCTCTGCTGCAAGGCAAGGGACCGTGCCCGGGCGCTCATGGCTGTTGCCCCTTGCGCTGCAGGCCTTTCCATAAACCACCCAGGCCGATCGCGTCGTCGCGCAGCACGGCTGCGGTCTGCGCAAAGGGGGGGGCGTCTGAGGCATGCAAGCGCCGCCAGGTCAGTCCGGTGAGCAGTGCCGTCAAGCCCCAGGCCGCGGTCAGTGCGCCAAGCGTCCAGGCGCCTGCCCGATCCCACAGGAGCATGATCAGCAGCACCTGCAGGGCCAGCAAGGCGAAGGCAGTGCAGACAACCAGCGCGATGCCCAGCCACAGGTTGCGCTGCAGGCGGGTGCGTTCCAGCTCGAATTCAAGGGCGGCCAGATTGAGCCGCGTCTGTACGGCCTGACCCAAGGTTGGATCGGACACGTCCGCCTCAGTAGTACGGCGAGTCGTACGGCGAGGCGTTGGCGCGCAGGTCTGTTTGCGCGGTCTCGGGGCTGCTGGGGGTACGCCGTGCCTGTCGCTCGAAGCTGGCGATTTGCCAGCGCAGATGCGTCACGCGAGGTGAATCGGCGCCCTGTTCGGCCACGTGGCGGGTCAGTTCTTCACGCAGTTCGCGAATCGGGTCTGGCATGGGAGCCTCCTTTTCAGCGATTTTGCGCGCACATGGTGTGTCTGGTCAGTGAGCGAATGCGCGCCCCGGTTGTGGGAGCAGACCTTGAGGGTGTCGCTTCAAGTAAGCTACACGGCTGTCAGTCCGCGTCACAGTTGTCCATATGGCCTCCCGCGCGGCTGCCTGCCCATCGAACGACTCCGAGGCCCGCATGTTCCTGCGCCCCATCCGTCCGCTCAAGCTCGCGCCGCCCCTGTTCATCGGACTCGCACTCATCCTGACCGGTTGCGACAAACCAGCGCCTCCCCCCCCGCCTGCACCGCCCGAGGTCAAGGTGATCAAGGTCGAGCCGCGCGATACGCCAGTCACTTTCGAGTACATCGGCCAGTCGCAAAGTCCGCAGCAGGTCAACATCGTGGCACGGGTCAATGGGTTCCTCGACCGTCAGCTCTATACCGAGGGTGCCGAGGTCAAGCCCGGGCAGATGATGTTCCAGATGGACCGCAAACCGTTTCAGGCCCAGCTCGACGCCGCCAAGGCAGCTCAGGCCAGCGCCAAGGCCGCACACGACAATGCGGCGGCCAATCTCAAGCGTGTGCAGCCTTTGGCTGAGCTCAATGCGCTGTCGCAAAAAGACCTCGACGATGCCCGCAGTGCCTTTGAGACCACAGCGGCCTCGCTGGCGGCCGCGGGCGCCAACGTCCAGACGGCGCAGCTCAATCTGTCCTATACCTCGATCGCCTCGCCCTTGCGTGGTGTGGCCGGGGCAGCGCAGCAGAAGGTCGGCACCTTTCTGAATCCGCAGAACAGCCAGCTCACCACGGTCTCGTCGCTCAACCCCATGTGGGTCAATTTCAGCGTCTCCGAAAACGAGCTCACCCAGCGGCGCAATGAGGCGCGCAGTGGGCTGATCCGCACACCGCAGGGGGGCCGCTTCGTGGCCGAGGCCGTGTTGGTCGATGGCTCCACGTTTCCGCATACCGGAAAAATTTCTTTCGTTGATCCGGCGTTCAATTCCCAGACCGGCACCTTTCTGATCCGGGTCACCCTCGATAACCCGCAAGGCGTACTGCGGCCCAACCAGTACATCCGTATCCGCCTCAAAGGCGCCAGTCGTCCCAATGCGGTCGTGATCCCGCAGCGTGCGGTCCAGCAAGGCTCGAAGGGGCACTTCGTGTGGGTGATCGATGCCGGCGGCAAGGCCGAGACCCGGCCAGTGGCAGTCGGCGACTGGTATGGCGACCAATGGTTCATCAATGAAGGGCTGAAGGCGGGCGACCAGGTGGTGGTGGATGGCGGGCTGCGCCTGCGTGCTGGCGTCGTGACCAAGCCCACCGTGGTGGCCGCTCCCACGGTCGCGGCTGGCACTGCTGCCACCGTGCCAGCGGCTGCCAAGCCCTGACCCGCGCCGGACTCGCCCCATGTTTTCAAAGTTCTTCATCGAGCGGCCGATCTTTGCCACAGTGATCTCGCTGCTCATCGTGCTGGCGGGCCTGGTTTGCGCCAAGTTCCTCCCGATCGCGCAGTACCCGGCGATCACGCCCGTGCAGATCCAGATCTCAGCCACCTATCCTGGCGCCGACTCCAAGACCGTGGGCGACTCGGTGGCTTCGCCCATCGAGGCGCAGCTCACCGGTGTGGACAACATGCTCTACATGACTTCGGTGAGCTCCAACACCGGGCAGTTGTCGATCACGGTGTACTTCTCGCTCGACACCGATCCCGATGCCGCGCAGGTGCAGGTGCAAAACCGGGTGAATCTGGCGCTGCCCCAATTGCCGCAGGCGGTCACGCAAAACGGCGTGTCGGTGCAGAAGAAATCGTCCAGCACGCTGATGATCATCGCGCTCTACGACAAGGCCGGGCGCTATACGCCGGACTATGTGCGCACCTACGCCAATGTGTATGTGCTCGATGCGATCAAGCGCATCGAAGGGGCCGGCCAGGCGCAGATCCTGGGCATGCCAGACCAGGCCATGCGCCTGTGGATGAACCCGGATCGCATGGCTTCGCTTGGCATCACCACGACCGACATCAAAAATGCGGTCTCCACGCAAAATGCCGTGATCGGTGCCGGTCAGGTGAATCAGGAGCCGTCCACTGGCCAGGTGCAGCTCAACTTCCCGGTGGTGACGCAGCCGCCGGCGATCGATCCGCGCGTCTATGAAGACATCATCCTGCGAGCCAATGCCGACGGCAGTGCCATCGTGCGTCTCAAGGACGTGGCCCGTGCCGAGTCGGGGCGGCGTGCGTACATCGATGACAACCGCCTGAACGGCGCGCCGGCCACCCCCATCGCCATCTATCAGCAGCCAGGCGCCAACGGCATGCAGGTGTCCAAGGCCGTGCGCGAGGCGATGGTTGAGCTGAAGAAGACCATGCCGGCCGGCATCGAATACGAGATCGCGCTGGACACCACCGACTTCGTGCGTCTGTCGATCGAAGAGGTGCTGCACACGCTGGTTGAAGCGATTCTGCTGGTGGTGCTGGTGGTGTATCTCTTCCTGCAGAGCTTTCGCGCCACGTTCATCTGCACGGTGGCGATCTTCGTGTCGCTGATCGGCACGTTCGCGGGCATGCTGGCCTTGGGCTTTTCGATCAACCTGCTCACGCTCTTCGGTATGGTGCTGGCCATCGGCATGGTGGTCGACGATGCGATCGTGGTGGTCGAAAACGTCGAGCGCAACATGGTCGAGCATCATCTGTCGCCCAAGGACGCTTCCATCAAGGCGATGGAGGAAGTGTCCGGCCCGGTGATTGCCGTGGTGCTGGTGATGGCGGCGGTCTTCGTGCCGGCAGCGTTTTTGCCGGGCACCACCGGGCAGCTCTACAAGCAGTTCGCGCTGACCATCGTGCTGT
>JBIKKG010000076.1:0-13340 GCA_044360485.1 Burkholderiaceae bacterium
ATGTGACTTTGCTGTCGCGCATCGATACACCGATCGAGGTCGATTATTTCCGCCACGGGGGCATCCTGCCCTTCGTGTTGCGTGAACTGATGGCTGCCTAAGTCGTCACGGCCGGCTCCCTCCCGGGAGCCGGCGCACCAGGCATTTCTCGATCTGCGGGATATGCATCTGTGCTGCGTACTGTGTGCGTTCTGTGTGAGTGCAGGCGCGACGGACGGCCTGACCCGGGGGTTGACCGGCCGGTCGTTCACGGTCAGGCCATACACCGCTGCGGTAAACTCAACAGGTCTTCCCTGCGGATTACCCGTGTGTCCATTCCTTCTGCCACAGCAGATGCAACGCTTCCGGCGACTGCTCGCGCAGTACTCGTCGGACTGCTGACCTTAGGCCTGTGCTTGCTGGCTCGTGCGGTGTCGGGTGGACAACCACTCAGCCTGCTCCTGTGGCCTGCCTTGGGCGTGGCCTTTGCTTTCGGGTGGAGATGGGGACGTCTGTGGACCTTACCGGCCGCACTCGGCGCCCTAGCGTATGGTCTGATCGTCTTTGATTCACCGACCCCGGCCGTGGCGACAGCCATCGGGACTGCACTGGGCGCAGTGGCCAGTATCGAAGCGCTGCGCCGATTCAACGCTTGGAACCCCGCCGAATACCGGCTCCAACCGGTGCTGCGTTTTCTGGCAGTCGCGTTATTGATCGCCTCGCCGATCTTTGCGGTGATTCTTGGCCTGGGAGGCGTGTTTCATGCCATTGCGCCTAGCGACCACGCACTGCACGTGCTCCTGGGGACTTGGCTTGCAGGCGCTCTCGGGACCGTGCTGGTCGCCCCGGCGGGACTCGCCGTTATCGACGAGCCGAGCGCCCCGGCCTCTGAAGTCCGGGCCAGCCATGTCAGGCTGGATTGGGCTGCGTTTGGGCTGAGCGGTCTGGTCGCCATTGCTCATCTGGCACTGAGCTCGCTCGGGTTGCAGCCTTACGCGAACATGGTGCTGTTTCTGTTCTTCCCGATCGTCGTCTGGTCTGCCGTGCGCTGCGACGAGCACAGCAGTGCGGTCACCTTGCTGCTGAGTGCACTGCCCTTGCTGGCTGCACACGCTTACCAGTCGCCTGGACAACCCCTGCCGAGCGCATCGGTCTTCGAGTCCTCGGTAATGGTGCTTTGCGCGATCATTGTCGCGCAGATTCTGCAAGCTCTCGCATCAGATCGTCGGGGCGCACTGGATCGCATCGCGCAACAGGCTCGCCAGGACATGACCACCGGCTTGCTCAATGATCGGGGCATGCTGGCTGAATTTAGTGAGCGGCTGGCTGCGCCCGGTCGACCCAATCTTGGCCTGATTGGCGTCACCCTGACCAACTTTGATGCCATCAACGATTTATGCGGGCCACTTGCTGGGCTGCAGCTTGAGCAGTCTGCTGCAGCGCTTTTGCTGCGTCAGCCAGGAACGCAATTTGCGGCACGCCTGTCATCCGGGCGCTATGCGATCGTGATCGAAAGCCAGACCGTGGCGCAAGTGCGCAATGTTGCCCGAGACTTGTATGCGCATCTGGCTGGTCAGATGTTTGCCGCCGAGCACGGACATCTGCGTCTGCAGGTCTGTGTCGGTGGCCTGCTGATTGATCATCAGGCGCAGATCAACAGCGAAGACTGCATGTCGTCCATGGCGGACGCACTGGCCATTGCAGCCAGTGTGCGCGACCCGCAACTGTTCGTGGAACCGCTGTCCCAGTCGATGATCGATTCTCGCCGCTCGCTGCAAAACAAGGTCGAACACCTGCGCGAAGCGATCCGTGAGATGCGTCTGGAACTGTATGCCCAGCCGGTCATCGATCCGGAAGCACCCGAAGGCTTCGCGTCGTATGAAGTGCTCACCCGGTTGCGTGATCGGGACGGCTCCTTGCTCCAGCCACCCGAGTTTCTGACGCTGGCGGTGCAGTCGCAGATGTCCGTGACCTTCGATCGTGCGGTCATCAAATGCGCGTTTGAATGGCTCGCCAATCACCCCAGCGCACTGGCGCGCACGCACAAGTGCTCGATCAATCTGTCAGGCGCCACGATGAGCGATGGCGCCATCGCCGACTACATCCGCCAGCAGCGCACGCTGTGCGGCATTCCGGCTGAACGCATCGTATTCGAGATCACCGAAAGCGAAGCCATCCGTAATCCGTCTGCCGCGTCGCGCCTGCTCGATGATCTCAAGAGCCAGGGATTTGGCATCGCATTGGATGATTTCGGTACCGGTCTGGCCACCTTCGAATACCTGAAACGCTTCCCGCTCGATTACGTGAAGATCGACGGCTCGTTTATCCGCAACCTGACCAGTAACCCGATCGACGAAGAAATCGTCATGTCGACGGTGAGGGTTGCAGCCCGGATGAATCTGCGTACGGTTGCCGAACACGTACATAACGAGACCGTTCACACCCGCCTGCGCGAGCTCGGCGTGAAGTACCTGCAGGGTGACTTGTTCGGTCGTGCACTGCCCATTCACGACATCTTCGACAAGCTTGATGCCCGGCAAGACGCGCGGACCGCCGCGCTGGCGACTCAACCGGTGCCGGCTGCGTCGGTGGCCCACCTGAGCTGAGTCAGCATCACGCAGTGGCCATGCGCATCATGGCCCTGAGCCATCTGACCCCAGCGCCCGCCAGCGGCGCAGATCAGCGGGTGTATCGATATCCCAGACCGTGCGCAGCAGCTTCACCCTGAGGCCTAAGGCCTGCGCGCGAGTCAGCGTCTGCGACATGACCTGCTGCGTGCCCCACTCGATTTGCTCAAAGAGTTCAGGGGCTTCCCTGGCAAGCCCGACGAGTGCATAGCCACCGTCTTGTGCAGGAGAAAACACCGCGTCCGCGCACTGCAGCGCACTGAACGCCTCTTCCAGGTCCTCGCCGCTGAACACCGGGCAGTCACTGCCGATCAGGACAGCAGATTTTCCTGCGCGCAACCCCTGTGCCAGCGCGTCATGCATCCTGGCGCCCAGATCTGCACCGCATTGAGGCGCCAGCAACCAATCGCAGGCCCGCAACCGGGTCAAGAGACATACGGCCTCGCTGTCTTGCCTGCCGGGCTCGCCCGCATAACGCAGTTCGTGCTGCGCATGGGGCACGCGCTGCGCCAGAGCGAGCGTCGCGTTGAGCAGCTGCATGTGGATCTGCAAGGCAGCATGATCACCCAGTTCGCGGGCGAGTCGCGTCTTGACCAGGCCCAGCTGCGGCAGGCGAGAAAACACAATCAAGCGCCGCGCGGTTGTACGCGAGCAGCCCTCACTCATCAGACTCTCCGAGAGGACTGCGTCCGTAATACTGCTGATGCAGCCAATCTGGCGAGGCACCGAAAAAATAGGCTGCACGCAGGCCCCACATCTGAAGCACCGTACGTACGACACCCCGACGCTCCCAACGCCGTGCCGACACGAGCATGGTCGATCGCAGACACACCGGGCGTGCGACGCGTCGCATGGCTCGGCTGAATGCGATGTCCTCCATCAGGGCGATGGCCGGAAAGCCACCCTGAGCCTCGAATGCCTGGCGCGAGACGAAGATGCCCTGGTCACCGGTGGCGATGCCGCTCAGGCGTGAGCGCAGATTCATCATCCATCCTATGAGCGCAAGCGCAGGGCGTTGCGAATCAAGGCGCACATCGAAGCGTCCCCAAATCGCCCCGCGAGCCATGTGCTCGCGAATACAGGCTCCTGCCCCACTTGGTAGTCGGCAATCCGCATGCAGAAACAACAGGACATCGCAGTCAGCGATACAAGCACCGGCATTCATTTGCAGTGCCCGACCGCGCTTGGCAAGCACCACCTGGGCACCGGCGCGTTGCGCACGGCGCACCGTGTCATCCGTGCTTCCGCCATCGACGATGATGCAGGCATCACCCTGTGCTCTTGCGGCATCGACTGCATCAGTCACCGCATGCGCCTCATTGAGGACCGGCATGACAATGGCCAGACTGCAGTGACCGGGGCCGGGACGTGATGGCCGGGTCGATGCGGCGGCAAACGCCGAGGAAGATGCGGGCACCATCAGAGGCGGTTGTTGAGCGACCAATCGTAGTCAAGAAAGGTCAAGCGCACACGGGCCGACTCGATCCGTACACGATCCTCGGTTGCGCGGGCGATCGATGATGCATAGCGGGCAAGAAACTGCTCGCGGCTGGCCGTGCCGCGCCAACCTCGCTCGAAATCGCCGCGGTACCAGTCAAACAGACGCGAGATCTCCAGTCGGTTCTCTTCACGATTGAAACGGTTGCGGCTCGTGTCTCGCAAGAAGCGCTGGGTGCTGTCTTCCAATTGCGCTTCCAGGCGGTCTGCGACGATCGCCTCAGGACGCAATGCCGGACACCCCACCGACGCACAATTGACGACGAAATGAATGCGCGGTTCATCAAAAATGCCTGGCTGGCGGATCAGGCGATGCTCGATGTCATCCAGATGCATCTGCTCGCCAAACAACGTGATGAATCGGCGCTTCCAGGGCGATCGCACCACCGAACCCAAATCGCGGATCGACTTCAGGTCGGGGTAGCGCGTGAGGATCAGTTCAATCGTGGCGGCGTTATAGACATTGATCAGAAAAGCGAGTTGATGCGCCCGATCCATCGATTGATAGGTCGGCTGATCCAGCGTGGCATACCCCTCCAGCACGGCTCGCAGCGCCGAACGATCCCGCGCAAACCCGGAGTAGGAGACCCGCGTGGCCACGCCTTGCGCATCCCAGGCCACATGCGCGCGCAAGAGCGCATCCCAGGCTCGGTGCTGCACATCAAACGGCACGGTTTGCGCCACACTGGCGCGCATGGGTACAGCGGCTCCAAGCGCCGCCACGGCACTCGCAGCGAACAGACGTCCGATCCTGCGACGGCTCATGGCGAACCCGGCCTCATGTTGGATCAACCCCGCTGCCAGCGATGCAGCCGCTGCGCCCAGTGCAATGCCCACGCGGGCGTGTGGGCACGGCGCCATTGGCCCGCTGCAAGCTTGTTGGCTTCAGTAAGCGTCGGATACGCATGAATCGTAGACAAGATCTTGTTGAGTCCCAACCCGTGCTTCATGGCCAGCGTGAACTCGGCAATCGATTCTCCTGCATGCGCGCCCACGATGGTCGCGCCGAGGAGGCGGTCGGTGCCTGGCGCAGTCAATACCTTGATGAAGCCGATGGCACAGTCATCGGTGATTGCCCGATCGAGCTCGGACAGATCGAATCGCGTGACTTCGTAAGGCACCCCCTGCGCCTGCGCCTCGCGCTCGTTGAGTCCCACCCGTGCAACCTCCGGGTCAAGGTAGGTGCAGTGCGGCAGGCATCGCCAGTCGACACGAAATTGTCGAAAATGACCGAACAACGCATTCACCGCCGCATGCCAGGCCATGTGCGAGGCTGCATGCGTGAACTGAGGCAAGCCGGTCACGTCGCCCACACCATAAATATTCGGCAGCCGAGTCCGCAACCAGGGATCAACCGGCAAGTGGCCCGCCGCATCAGGCTCGATGCCCAGGGTGTCCAGACCCAAGCCTTCCAGCTGGGCGCGCCGGCCTGTGGCAAAGAACACTGCGTCGAACGCGATGGCGAGGTCACCTGGGTCGCAGATCAGCTCACGGCAGATCACTGGCGCGGTGTCTGATCGATCCGAGTCACCCAAGGCATTGGATGTCAGTGATGGACTCGAGACCACTGATAGCGCGCGGGCCTGCGCACGCAGCACGCTCATCCCCGTGCGCACCTGCACCCCTTCGCGCGACAGACAGTCGGCCACCAGCGCACCCACCTCGTCGTCTTCACGTGACAGGAGTTGCGGGCCGCGCTCAAGCAGCGTCACCCGGGACCCCAGACGGGCAAAGGCCAGCGCCATCTCGCAGCCGATGGGGCCGCCCCCCACCACGACCAGGCTCCGGGGCAATGTACGCAATGACCAGACGGTGTCGGAGGTCAGCGTCTCATGCGACAAGAGGCCTGGAACCTGCGGGATACGGGGTCTGGCACCCGTGGCGATCACGATGGCGCGACTTGTCATGCGATGCGTGCCCTGCGTCGTCCTGACCTCGACCTCCCAGGGGCTGAGCAGGCGCGCTTCCCCTTCGATGACGTCAACGCCCAACGCGCGATAGCGCTCGGGCGAATCATGGGGCGCAATGCGCTGAACAGCCGCATGGACATGGGCCATCACCTGAGGAAAATCCACCTCAGGCGACGATTCGATCATGCCTTGTGCGCCCAGGCGCCTGGCCAGGGCCACCTGACTGGCCGCATGCAGCAGCGCCTTGGAGGGAACACAGCCGGTGTTCAGGCAATCGCCCCCCATCTTGTGGCGCTCGATCAGGGACACACTGGCACGCGTGGCTGCGGCAATGTAGGCCGTGACCAGCCCTCCACTGCCCGCACCAATGACGACGAGATTGCGATCGAACCGCTGCGGCCGAGGCCAGCGTCGATACAGACGGCGGCGCTGCAGCGCATCGGTCAACAGGCGCCCGGCCAGTGGCAGCATGCCGAGAAGCGCGAGCGCGCCCAGCAGACCCGGCGACGCCACATCACGGATCTGCTCGATACTGGCCAACTGCGTGCCCGCATTCACGTAGACCAGCGTCGCTGGGAGCATGGCGATCTGGCTCACTCCATAGAACGTGGCCGTACGCAGTGGCGTCAGGCCCATCGCCAGATTGACCAGAAAAAACGGGAAGATCGGGACCAGACGCAGACCAAAAAGATAGGCTGGTCCGTCGCGGGAGATGCCGGCATCGATGGCTGCCATGGCGCCTGCAAAGCGTCTTCTCAACGGCTCGCGCAGCAAATAACGCGCAGACAGAAAGGCCAGCGTAGCGCCAATGGCCGAGGCAAATGAAACGATCAGAGTGCCCTGGAGCAGACCGAACAAGGCCCCGCCCAGCAGCGTCAGCGCGGTGGCCATGCCGGGAACAGACAAGGCCGTGGCCAACACATAGAGCGCAAAGAATCCGACCGCTGCGCTCAGCGGGTGCGCAGTCGCCCAGGCCGACCATTGCACCTGCAGATCCCTCAGCGTCTGGACCGACGTCAGGCGCCCGGGCTCAAGCGCCCACCAGACGGTGGCCGCCAGCCCGAGAAGCAGCATCCACAGCCCCAGGCGCCGCATGTTCATCGCATCAGGGCATCAGGCGCAGCACTGAAAGCCGCCCCGTGGCGCAGCGTCCAGCGCATAGTCGGGGCCATCGACGATGCGCCGGCGATAGGACTGGGCCGCTGCCGAACCGGCGGGCCAGGTTCGATCAAAGCGGGCCATGAACTGAGTCCAATCAAAATCTACCGCCACAGCCGCCACGTCGCAGTCGGCCAACTGCGCGCGATACAGCACACGCGCACCAGGCGGAGGTGGGATGCCATGGCGAGCGATGCGGGTCACCACACCCTCTCGGGCGCCGGCAAAGTTGGCCATGCCAGCCGCACCGTTGTTGATCAGGCCGACGGGGTGTTGGCCCGGCGGGCGATCGAAGGTACAGGCCACCGGAAGACAGGTGTGGCTCGAGGCGATCAGATCGATCTGCGCGGCATCGAAAAACGCCGTCAGCCCGCTGCGCGCGCTGTCTGCCAGCGCATCATGCGACAAGCGCCAACCTGCCAGCGACTGATCATCACCATGCACAATCCCTATTCGCAGACTGCCAACCTGGGCGCGCAGCAGCATGGGCAGCGCTGCCAGCGTTTCAGTCTGTCCTGCTGCCACACAGGTGCTGCGCAACTGCTGCAAGATGAGATTGGAGCGATCGACGTCCTCCTGCGGAACCGACGCAGGGTAGCCACAACCGCAGCCTGCATCGGGCAGCCCAGGCTGCACCACGCGTGCGAGTTCAGTCTCGACGTTGCCGCGCAGGCGTTGCCAGTCTCGGGTGCCCTGCTCGATGGCAAGAAAATCTTGGACATCTGCATCAAACCAATGGAAGTCGCCATTGGCGACGACCTTTGCTGCGCCGGCTGGCTCAGCGGCCACTATCGCGTTGATGCGATGCATGGCTTCGACGTTGCCGTACAGACCTCCGACAATCCACAAGACCTGCGCCGGCGCGACCGAAGGCGCAGTGGCCAGGGCTTCGCCGTTGTAACGGTAGTCGAGCGGGCAATTGCGCCCAGGCCCCGCTACCTGCGCGGCCTCGCTTGGCTGCGTACGCAGAGATTCGAATGCGCTCATGCCGCGAGCGCGCCCCCACAGGAGCTGCCCTGACCGGCCGTGCATCCGTAGCAATGGTCGCGCACGGTAATGGGAGCGTCCTGCAACGCGATGCTCGACAGTTCGCTGACATGCAAGCGGGTGCGCCCCGGTGCGCGCAGGGGCAACCCCAGCATCTGATTGAAATCGCAATCGAAGACCATGCCCTGCCAGTCAATGCTGACCATGTCTTTGCACATCACTGCGTCGAGATTGTCCGGGCGATGCGCTTGTCGCAACAGCTGCATGTAGCTATCGAAGCCGCCCTTGGAGACCAGCATGGAACCGAACCGCTGAATCGGCATGTTGGTGATCGTCAGCAAGTGGTCGAATCGGATGCCGAAGCGCTCGCCCAGCATCTTGCGGTAATCGGCCTCGAGCTCGGCCTGGGGAGGCGGCAAGAACGCGCCCAGCGGGTTGTAGACCAGATTGAGCACTCGGGCCTGACCCTGCCCATAGCCCAGGGCGTTCAGACGCTGAAGCGCCTCAACGCTGCGCTGATACACGCCCTGCCCCCGCTGACCATCCACGTTCTCTTCCAGGTAGCACGGCAAGGACGCGGTCACTTCCACCTCCTGAGCGGCCAGGAATTCCGCCAGGTCTTCCTGGCCGGGTTCACTGAGGATGGTCAGGTTGCAGCGGTCAATCACACGCACCCCCGCAGCACGCGCAGCACGCACCAGCCGACGAAAATGCGGATTAAGTTCCGGGGCGCCACCAGTCAGATCGAGGGTCTTGGCCTTGAGTGCGCTGAGCGCGGCGATCACTGCGTCAATGGTGGGTCCGTCCATCGATTCGGTGCGGTGCGGGCCGGCGTTGACGTGGCAGTGCTGGCAAGTCTGGTTACACACATAGCCCAGATTGACCTGCAGCGTCGACACACCGCGTCTGCGGATCGGTGGGAAGTCGGTCTTGGCCAGTCGTGGCAGGACATCGTGCACGGGCGCTCTCCTCAAGTGCGAATTCAGAACCTCGCATCAGACATGCACTGATGCAACAGACCGGAGAGCTTACCGTGCACCGGGGGGCCTTCCGTTCATGGCCTCGATGAATGCTCGGTCGATGCGGGTCTTCCAGTGCGATAAGCCGGCACCCGCCGCTCCCAAGCGCCCCCAGGTAGCGATGGCCGATCCATCACATCGATCAAGCAAAGCGAGCGCCCGGCGCTGTGGCCGATACGGGGCGCCAGCATGCGGCGGTGCCGTGCCGACCAACGCGTCCAGGCCTGCCGTCAGGGCATCGACGAGTGCGGGCGCCTGTCTGAGTGCATATACGCCCGACTTGGGCACGCGCAGGTGCCCGAAATCGGCGCAGTCGCCCGAGGCATACACCTGCGGTGTGTTCAGCGCGCGCAGGGTCGCATTCACGGCAATCCCGCCACCCGCGCCCACGCTCAGGCCATCACGCCGGGCTGCGATGCTGAGCCAGCGAGGCGCCTGTGCACCGGTGGCAACGATGACCAGGTCGGCGGAGAGCCGGAGCAACCCGGCATCCACAGCGCCCTCGACATGGGGGGCGGCGCTGGCATCCTGGGTGACCTGTCTGCCTGGCGACGCGCCCCTCTCGCACAGCACCTCCTGGCCTTGCACGCCGACGAACCGCCAGCCGCATTGCAACGCGATCCCTCTGGCTCGCAGCGATCTTGCGGCCAGCCAGCCGTTGTAGCGTCCCTGATCGACCAGCAGACGCGGCGCGGCACTGATCACACGGACCGAGCCACCCTGCATGGGGTCGTCGGCTACACAGCGTGCCCTGAGTGCACAGGCGACTTCAAAGGCTGCAGCGCCGCCACCGACCACGATGCATCGCGGGCGAAGCGGCGCTCGCACAAGCCACTCTTGCCAACGCTGCACGAACTGTCCGAAGGGCTTGACCGGCAGTACGGTGAGCGCTGCGTCGCGTATCACCCCGGGATCGACCGCAGTCCCGACATTGAGCGACAGCAGATCCCAGCCATAGCGCGTACCCTGCGCGCCCACCGCCTGACGGGCCTGGAAATCGATGTCAACCAGCCTGTCGGTGACCCACTCGACACCTGCCCGCTGCGCCAGCTCGCGCAGATCAATCGCGCAGTCGTGCAGCGCATAACGACCAGCCAGCCATCCCGGCATCATGCCGGAGTACAGCAACTGCGGGCTCTCGGAGAGCAACACTAAACGGGCCCGACCGCGAACGCGCTGCGCCAGCGCGCCAAGCGCAGCCAGATGGGTATGGCCGCCGCCTGCGAACAGGATCTGCGGCATGGAGTCGGCAACCATGGCACCGATGATAGGCGATGCGTCTGCCGGACAGGACACCTCAGCACCGTCCGGCGGGCAGCACCGACAGTTCAACCGGACAGTCAAGCATCCGCGATGACGGCCAAGCATGATCGGCCGATCTTAGGCTTTGCTGCCACAGGAGCGGGAATGCTGTCTGTTCGGGAACTGGAATCGCTTTCTGAAACCGATATCGGTCGCACGCTGATTGCGCGTGATGACCTCACTGGCACGGTGCGCCTTGAGTCGCACCCAGTGCCGCGGATTGTGGTGGATTTCAGCGTATCGGCTGACACGGCGGGCGCACCGCAGCGCGTCGGCACCTGGCCTGACCAGAGTCTGGCGGCTATCTGCTCACGCGCTGCGAAGCTCGGCGGCGCTGTTGCTGTGGTGCCGGGCAAGGCGATGCGGCCTGCGATTGCCGCGCTGCGAAGCGAGCAAACCCCTTCGCACCTCTCGGTCCCGGTCGCGGCCACCATGGCACTGCCAGCCGATGCCAATCTGACCGTCTCTGAACTGTTTGAACACTGGCAGCGCGTCAAACTCAGTTCGCGCAAAGACGCTGGCGAATCCGTGCAACGAAGCATGAACAAGGATGTGCTCCCGCATATCGGCACGATGCATCTGGTCGCGGTGCGCAGTCAGCATATTTTGGATACGCTCAAGCGGATCGTTGACCGCGGCTCGGCTCGTCAGGCCGGGTGCGTCCTCTCCGACCTCAGACAAATGTTCCGCTGGGCGCTGGATGAAGGCTGGATCGATGATGATCCCACCTCGCCATTGCGCAAGGTCGAATTGTGCGGCGTGCAGCAGCCGCGCTCTCGCACACTCAGCCATGATGAAATCAAAGAGTTGTCTGAACGCATGGGCGCTGCAGGGCTAGCCAAGCATATCCGCCGTGCCACCTGGCTGATGCTGGCCACGGGAGCGCGCATTGGTGAGCTGGCCACGGCGCGCTGGCGTGACATCGATCTGCACGCCGGCAACTGGACGATTCCCGCTGAGTTCAGTCACAGTGGGCATGCGCATCTGGTTCCGCTCTCGCCCTTTGCGCTGCGCATCCTGCAATCCGACACCGGCCTTCGCAGCGGCTCGGATTGGGTGTTCCCGGGCCGCAACGGCGCAGAGCCGCTGTCGCCGAAGGCTTTAGGCAAACAGATTCGCGACCGCCAGCGCGGCATCCAGATCAGGGGCCGCTCTGCCGCCACCAGGGAACTGCTGCTGTCAGGCGGCGCCTGGACGCCCCTGGACCTGCGTCGCACCGCCGCGGCATTGATGCGTGACGTGGGGGTGCCCGATCATGTCATCAGTGCCTGTCTTGACCATGGCACAAGAACCGGCCACACGTTGATGACCACTGAGAACGGTGCGCTGACTGAGCACCGCCGCGCGGCGTTCAATCAACTCGGCCAGTGGCTCGAGTCAATCGAACGCCCGCACCTGAAGAGCGCTCGACTGGCAGCGTGACGCAAACACTCGATACGGCTTACTTGCGACAGTCAGCGCAACTGCTCGGACCTCCTTGAAACACGTCAGTGGGATTTGTGGCTGCCGGCGGCGCGGCAGTGCCGGCGCACCCGGCCAGCAACACGGTGATCAGGGCAGCAAGGGTGATGGTTCGATTCACGGATAGTCCTCCCACTCGGCCCCTCTGATCGACGGGCCAAACAGTCGCCAGCCGGGCGACAGAACGGGTCGGACCGCAGACGCTCTGCCCCCGACACCGGTTAAGGGGCAGGATGCATGCCCGCAGCGTGAGGGCTTCAGGCCGGCCGCGTCAGACCGGCCGCGTCAGACCGGCCGCGTCAGACCGGCAGCCTCAGAACCTGAACGATGCCCCGATCGTCGGACCGCTCAGCGAATAGCGCTTGAAGATGTCCCGTGTGTCGTTCTCCATGTAGAGATGGCGATAGGCCAGCACCACATTGCCCCAGTCGAACGCATAGCTCACGCCTCCAAATGCTTGCCAGGTGAGATTGGACGTGCCGGCGCCGATGTCGAGATAGTAAGGAATCGACCAGCGCTCATTGATCCGGTAGTGCCCCTTGATGCCAACCACGGCATCGACAGGCGTTTTGGAGGCACTGGCGGTGCCGGTGCGCTCCAACGCTGGCGTGCCGTTGGGCAGCGTGAGCGCCGCATTCAGGGTCCAGTCCATCTCGGCCGACAGCCGTCCTGTGCGCACGCCACCCAGCAGGTCCAGGTCCCACTGCGGTGTGGCGATCCACTGATAGCCGCCCATGAGCGTGGCCAGTCCGGTCGTGATGCGGGTCTCAGTGCCTGCGCTGAGGGTGGCCCCCAGCGCAGTGTCCGGAAGGATGCCGAGGTTGGGCTTGAAACCGCTGACACCGCTCACCACACCGGAGGCCCGGATGCCGATGAAGTCGCCCATCAGCACCCAGGGCCCACGTCGTGCTTCCGCGTTGAGCATCAGCGCGAAATTGAGCTTGGTGAGGTACTTGTTGGGGCCAATTTCGGACTCGATCACACCGTCCAGCAGACCGCCACTGTCCCCGTTGCCGCCGCTTCCCCCGCCACCAATGCCTCCGCCTCCCCCTGTGCCGCCGCCAGGCAGCCCAGACACCGGATAGTCGATCCGCGCATTGATGGTCGGCAGCCACACGTAAGGCGTCAATCTGAAGCGCCATCCGGATGCCGGGGCAGCCGTGCTGGATGTGCTGGTCTGACCGAACGAGGTTTGTGTTGAGCTCGACATCGACTGAGCGAGCACCGGTGCTGAAGTCGCCAGCAGAATCATCGGGCACAACGTTGCAAGGCCCCATGCATACAGGCGTGAGACCTTGGACAGGGGCATGGAAGTCATGAGCAATCGCCTTCAGTTTGAAATGACATTTCGGCGAATTGTACGAGCGCTTCCTGCAAAGTCGCTGTACACCGATGCACGC
>JBIKKG010000310.1:0-3748 GCA_044360485.1 Burkholderiaceae bacterium
GCTGCGGCTAAGGCTTTCTTGGTGTTCATTGTTCGTGTCCGGGGTGAGTTAAGCGTGCGAAACATCACGCAAGATGCGTGCCATCACCCCGTAACCCGCATCATTGCTGGCAACTCATCCTTAGGGGTTAGGCTATTTTGTAGGGTGGTGTATGAATTGCCGACCTGACTTTTGTCACGAAATCGACGATGCGCGATGCCTTGCGATCAGTCTGGACCCAACGATGCAGATCGGGGGTTCGAGCCCCACAGCACCCACCCAACCCATCGTACTGATCACTTTCGATGCTCAGTGTCGGCGTCAGGACGTGACGGGCACGCGGCCGGTTTTGATCGGCAGGCGCCTGCCGTGATTGCAGCAACCCGACATCGCCCCTTTCACTTTCAGATTGCTGTTGCCTCTCTTTGTAGATCGCCTTGCGGTGGAAGGCGCCATTCGGGGAGAAGGTCTGGGGCACCCCGAACTGACCGGTGTCGAGCAAGTGTCCGAAAATTTTGGTATAGTCGCGGTCTTGTCACTGCATGCACAACACGGTGACGGTGGTTCAGAGCAGGACGGGCTGAACCATGAGTTGTTCTCAGGAGTGGTAGTTCAGTCGGTTAGAATACCGGCCTGTCACGCCGGGGGTCGCGGGTTCGAGTCCCGTCCACTCCGCCAAAACGATGACGCAAAGCAGGGGCGAACGTGAGTTCGCCCCTTTTTGCTTAGGCAAGATTGATCCGTGATTCGCGGCCTGCTTGACCGGGCCGATGCACCACAGGGAGCTGCGCTATGTTCGACGTCATCCGCAAGCATCAGCGCCTGCTGCAATTCGTGTTGCTGCTGCTGATTTTGCCGGCCTTCGTCTTCTTCGGGTTATCGGGGTACCAGGGCATGATGTCCCCGGATGCAGGTGTGGGCTCGGTCGCGGGTCGCCCGATCACCCAGCAAGACTTCGACGAAGCCCAGCGCGAGCGACTGGCACAGATGCGTCAGATGCTGGGCGATGCGGTCGATCCGGCCATGCTCGATACACCTGCCGCACGCACCGAGCTCCTGGAAGGGCTGATTTCGCAGCGGGCGATGGCCGCGCAGGCCGCTGCCCGCCAGGTGGCAGTCAGCGATGATCGGCTGCGCCAGACCGTGCTGTCCATTCCAGGTCTGACCCGTCCAGACGGATCCTTTGATGACGCCCGGTACAAAGCGCTGCTGTCGGCGCAAAACCTCACGCCGGCTGCGTTCGAGGCCCGCCTGCGCAGCGAATTGTCGATGCAGATGCTGCCTGAGGCCGTGCAAAGCTCGGCCATCATGCCGCGTGCTTTGCGTGATCGTCTGGCCGCCCTGCAAGACGAGTCCCGCGAGGTCAGAGTGCTGGCGTTTCCTGCGTTGGACTACCGCGCCAAGGTGAACCCGGATGAGGCCGCCTTGAAGGCCTACTACGACGCCAACCCCACCGCCTTCGAAATCCCGGAGTCGGCCAAGATTGAATACGTGGTGTTGTCGCGTGAGGCGCTCGCCGCGCAGGTGACGGTTGGCGCGGATGACCTCAAGGCTTATTACGAGCAAAACAAGGCGCGTTTTGGATCGCCTGAAGAGCGTCGCGCCAGCCACATCCTGATCAAGGCCGGGCCTGATGCCCGCGCCAAGGCCGAGCAGCTGATGGCCAAACTCAATGCCGACCCCTCTCAGTTCAAGAGCCTGGCCCGCACCGCATCGGACGATCCGGGGTCCGCAGCACAAGAGGGTGACTTAGGGTTCTTCAGTCGGGGCTTGATGGTGAAGCCTTTTGCAGATGCGGTGTTCGGTATGCAGAAGGGTGAGTTGAAAGGGCCGGTGGAGTCTGAATTCGGCCAGCACATCATCTTGCTGACTGACGTGAAGCCTGGCGCAGAAAAGCCGTTTGAAGCCGTGCGCGCCGAGATCGAGCGCGATGTTCGCCTGCAGCAGGCTGGCCAGAAATATGCTGAAGCGGCCGAGAATTTCACCAACACGGTGTATGAGCAGTCCGACTCGCTCAAGCCGGTGGCCGACAAATATGGCCTCACCATTCGAACGGCTGAAGGCGTCACTCGTCAACCTGCGCCCAATGCGCCGCGCGGTAGCGCGCTGGCCAGTGCGCGCCTGCTGGGCGCCGTGTTCGGCACCGATGTGGCGCGCAATAAGCGCAATACCGAGGCGATTGAGATAGCGCCTGGTCAGTTGGCTTCTGCCCGGGTGGTTGATTTTCAGCCGGCCCGCCGCAAGCCGCTGGCCGATGTCATGCCGCAGGTCAAAGAGGCCGTGATGGCGCAGGAAGCGGCGAAGCTCGCCCGTCAGGCGGGCGAGGCACGGCTGGCCGAGTTGAAGGCCGGCAAGGGCGATCTCACGGGGTTTGCTGCGGCCCGGCGTGTCAATCGCTCAGACCCGGGCGGTTTGGATCCGGCTGCCATACAGGCCATTTTCAAAATGTCGGCGCAGCCTTTGCCCGGCGTGACCGGTGTGGAACTGGGCAATCAGGGATATCTGATTGCGCAGCTGCTGACGGTGGAAGCGCCTGGCGCCGAGACCGTGGCCAAGCGCGCGCCCGCGATCGACGAGCAAGGCACGCGGCTGCTGGCGCAACAGGATGTGGCGAGCTTCATGGAAGCCGTGAAGGCACGCACGGACATCGTGCGACATCCCGAGCGGCTGGTGCGCAAGGCCGACGCGCCCTGACGGCCCGTTCGGGCGGCGAGCCGCTCAGGCGCAGGCGTGGGCAGCAGCCAGTACCCTGAGCGATTCCACGGCCTCGGCAATGCCCTGCGCGTCGGCACCCAGGAGCGTGACCGTGGTGGCCTGCTCCAGGCGCGTGAAGTTGCGACGCATCGAGCGGTCGTAACTCGGGTCATAGTGTTCAAGCAGCAGCCGCTCCACCAGCGTATCCCAATGGTCTTGCTCGATCAGCGTGCGCCATTGCGCCACGCGCTCGGCGCCGTGCAGGGCGATGAGCTTATCGAGCCTATGCAGCAGGCTCGGTGGGTCGCTGCGGAAATGCGCGTATTCGTCCAACAGGAAACGGCTGCGTACGGCCACGTCGGCTTCGATGACCACAACCTGCGACGCCCGCATGGCGTGAATCAGCGGCTCGGGCACCTGGCACTGGCCGATCTTGCGGCTCTCGGACTCGACGAACACCGGGCGGCGCACGTCGAAGCGGCGCAGCGCATCCCAGATGCAGGTCTCGAAGTGCTTCTGCGAGGGTTGCGGGTCGCCAGGCCATGCGCCCAGCACCGAGCCGCGATGTCGGGCCAGGTGCTCCAGGTCAAGGACCTGCTCACCCGCCTGCGCGAGCGCCTGCAGCAGTCGGCTCTTGGCGCTTCCTGTGCGCCCGGCCACCACCAGCCAGGATTGGGCGGGGGCGCGTGCGGACAGATCGTCGATGACGTATCGGCGAAAGGCGCGATAGCCGCCATCGATCATGGTGGTGTGCCAACCGATGCGGGCCATGACCGTGGCAAGCGACCCCGATCGCTGACCGCCACGCCAGCAGTAGACCAGGGGCTTCCAGTCCCGGCCCTGGTGCGCAAAGCGCGTGGCAATCAGTTGACCGATGTTTTGTGCGACCAGGCCTGCACCCAGCCGCTTGGCTTCGAAGGCGCCTTGCTCGGCGTTGACGGTGCCCACTTCGGCCCGTTGCGCATCGTCCAGTACCGGTGCATTGATAGCGCCAGGCACATGGTCCAGCGCATATTCCAAGGGACTGCGTACGTCGAGGATCGCATTGAAATCATCCAGCCGCGCCACCACCTCT
>JBIKKG010000311.1:0-3733 GCA_044360485.1 Burkholderiaceae bacterium
ATCTGGGAAACGCCTCCGTGGCGTTGCGAGCCTTCGCCGGTGCGCACCAGCGCGATCATGTAGTGCTTGTTGTGCGCGCCGGATGTCCAGACCTTGCGTCCGGTGATGGACCAGCCATCGGCCATGCGGGTCGCGCGCGTGCGAATGGAGGCCAGATCGGAACCTGAGTCGGGCTCGCTCATGCCAATGCAAAAAAAGAGCTCACCGCGCGCAATTTGCGGCACCAGGCGCGGTGCGAGCACCTTGGGTGAATAGCGCATGAGCAAAGGCCCGCTCTGCCGATCTGCGACCCAATGCATCCCGACTGGGGCACCCGCCTGCAGCAGTTCCTCGAGCACCACGTAGCGCTCCAGCGAAGTGCGTTCATGCCCGCCATATGCCTTAGGCCAGGTCATGCCAATCCAGCCCTTGCTGCCCAGCTTGCGACTGAATTCGGCATCACCCCCGGTCCAGTTGCGCACGCGGCGTGCCAGGGGGAAGTCTCGCAGGTGCTCGGCGACAAAATCGCGCACCTCCTGGCGCAGCGCCTCGCAATGCGGCGGCAGCGTGCCAGGAATGATGTTGAGTTCCTGCATGAACGGCGTCCCTGTTCGTCGTTTTATTTGTGATGTCGGTGTCGGGAGCGCGATGCGCAACCAAACTCATGGATTCTGAATCGAAAGTTGTGACTCAGGCAACAAACAATTTATGCTCGTCGACAGAGACATCACGACGCCCCAGGAGGCGCAGACAAGAAGATGGAGACCACGACTGCTCAACGCACCGGGCCGCTTGCAGGCTACCGTGTGCTCGATCTCACCGCTGTAGTGCTCGGGCCACTGGCCACACAGATCCTGGGCGACTACGGTGCCGATGTGATCAAGGTCGAGCCGCTGACGGGCGATCAGATGCGCGCCAACGGCGTGTCGAAGCATCGCGGGATGAGTTCCATTTTTTTGGCGATCAACCGCAACAAGCGCTCGCTGGCCATCGACCTCAAATCGAAAGAGGGCATCGAGATCATTCATCGCCTGTTACCCACGATCGACGTGCTGGTGCACAACATGCGGGTACCCGCCATGGAGCGCCTTGGACTGGGCTACAAGGCGCTGGCTGCGATGAAGCCCGATCTGGTGTACTGCGTCGCCACCGGCTTTGGCGAATCGGGCCCCGATGCAGGCAAGCCGGCATTCGACGATGTGATCCAGGCGGCCAGCGGCCTGGCCGCGCTGATCGGCCAGGAAGATGGCAAGCCCGACTATGCGCCCACCTTGCTGGCCGACAAGACCTGCGGCATGGCTCTGTGCAACGCGGTGCTGGCGGGCCTGCTGCACCGGGCGCGCACCGGAGCAGGCCAGCAGATTGAAGTGCCCATGCTGGAGACCATGGTCGCCTTCAACATGGCCGAGCACCTGGGCGGCCTGACCTTCGAAGGTCCTGATGCGCCCAACGCCCCCGCGGGTTACGCACGCTTGCTCGCCGGCGGCCGCAAACCAGCCCCTACCCGTGACGGCTATGTGGCCTTGCTGCCTTACTCAGGCGACGACTGGGTGAACTTCTTCAAGGAAGCAGGTCGCGATGATCTGGCGCGGGAATTCGACCTCAAGGACAAACACGAGCGCAATGCGAAGGTCAAAGAGCTGTATGCCGCCATGCACGATGTAACGCGCCAGATGACAACCGATGCATGCATGGCCTTGTGTGATCGGCTCGATATTCCAGCCACCCGCCTTTGGTCGATTCAGGATCTACCGAATCACCCGCATCTGAAGGCCGTCGATTTCTTCGAGCACGTGGAGCATCCCACGGAAGGCCCGATTCGCAGCGTGCGCACCCCCACGCTTTTTGGCGCGACGCCGGCGCAGACACCTCGGCCTGCGCCGCATATCGGCCAGCACACAGAGGAATTGCTGCGCGAGGCCGGCTACGACGGCAAAGCCATTGCTGAGATGTCGTCGCGCGGCATCGTGGCATGCTTTGCTATGCCATGATACGAAACCAGTCCAGATGCACGGCATGCACCATGGCCCCGCAGACTGGCATGCATTCAAGCGCATGGCACACACCACGACAACACAACCGAACCGAAGCGCAATCGCAACTCGGCTCGCAGGCTCAGGAGATCTACATGAACACCGTTTCACGCCGCCGCATTCTTGGATTCAGTGCCGCAGCCCTGGCATCACCGCTGATCGCACACCGCGCACACGCACAGTCCACGTTCCCTTCCAAACCGATCCGCATCATCGTGCCGTTCAACGCCGGCAGCGGCTCGGACAGCGCCTCGCGTGCCTATGGCGAGGTCATGAGCCGAGTATTGGGTCAACCGGTGATCATCGAAAACCGTCCGGGTGGCAGCGGACTGCTGGCCATTCAACTGGTGAAGCAGGCGCCCGCCGATGGGCACACGCTACTGCTGGGCAGCACATCGCCGATGTGTGTGATGCCTGTCATCACGAAAGGCCTGCCTTACGATGCGTTCAAGGACTTCCGACCGGTGCATGGTCTGTCCTATGGCGGCGCCACGATCATCGCCAAGGGCGATACCCCGTATAAGACACTGCCCGACCTCATGGCTGCCGCGCGCCGCGAGAAAAAGACGCTGAACGTCGGCAACTATTCCGACGGCTACATGCTGGTGGCCACCTGGATGGGCGCAGTCAACGGCGTGCCGATCAATCATGTGCCCTACAAGGGCGGTGTGCAGATGCAAACCGATGTGGCAGCCGGCCAGCTCGATCTGGGCATGAATGATTCGAGCGGCATTGCCGCGCTGGCCAAGGACGGTCGGATTAAGCCCATGGCCATTACCAGCGACAAGCGTGACCCGAAGTACCCCGACTTGCCCACGATGAAAGAGCTGGGCTACGCCGACTTCGAAACCTATGTCTTCGCTTCATTGTTCGCACGCGCTGAAACGCCCGACGATGTGACGAACAAACTGGCCGATGCCGTGCGCGCCGCCCTGCTCTCGCCCGAGGGCAAGGTGTACCAAAGCGCTAACGCGGGGGCGCCCATGATGCTTCACACGAAGGAACTCGGCGAATTCCAGCGCAAGGAATTCGAGCGCTTCAAGAAGGTGGCCGAAGCCGCTGGCATTCAGCCTAAGTAAGCTGCCCCTTCCTTGCTTTGCATTCGCCACGACCAACAACGCTTCCATTGGTCCAACGAGCACCCACTCACTGTTTGATCCATCCACTGAGAGACACCACGTGAGACGACGACTCCTGACCTTGACCGCAGCAACCCTGGCGGCCCCATTGATTCTGCCCATGGCCGTGCGACAAGCCCGAGCGCAAGCGGCTGCGTTTCCGTCGCGACCCTTGCGCATCATCGTGCCGTTCCTGGCGGGCAGCGGCTCAGACAGTGGCGCACGCGCCTATGCAGAGGGCATCGGTCGGCACCTCGGTCAGTCGGTCGTGGTCGACAACCGCCCTGGCGCCAGCGGCGCTGTGGCGGCTCTGGCCGTCAAGGCCGCACCGGCCGACGGGCATACGCTCTTCATCGGCAGCAATTCGCCGATGGCCGTGAACTTCGTGCTCTCCAAGAGCCTGCCCTACGACCCGCTCAAAGACTTTCGGGCTGTACACGGCATGCTCGCAGGCCCCGCCGCCATTCTGGTGAGACCCGACTCACCGATCCGCTCGGTGGCGGATCTGGTCGCGGTCGCCCGCCGCGAGAAACGACCTGTGAATATCGGCAATTACTCGGAAGGCTACATGCTGATTGCCACATGGCTCGGTCTGGTCGGTGG
>JBIKKG010000077.1:0-13258 GCA_044360485.1 Burkholderiaceae bacterium
GCAACAAGAAGAGCATCGAGATCAATCTGCATGATGCAGCAGGTGCCGCTGTGGCGCGGTCCCTTGCCCACAGTGCCGATGTGGTGCTGGAAAACTTCAAGCCGGGCACGATGGCCAAGTACGAACTGGATTACCCGAGCCTGTCGGCCGTGAATCCAAAGGTCATCTACGTGAGCCATAAGGGCTTTCTGCCCGGACCCTACGAACACCGCACGGCCCTGGATGAGGTCGTGCAGATGATGGGGGGCCTGGCCTACATGACCGGCCGCCCTGGCGATCCGCTGCGCGCAGGGTCGAGCGTCAACGACATCATGGGCGGCATGTTCGGCGCCATCGGCACGCTGGGTGCGCTCGTGCAGCGAGGCATTACGGGGCGCGGCATGGATGTGCAATCGGCCCTCTTCGAGAACAACGTGTTTCTGGTCGGCCAGCACATGCTGCAATACGCCATGACCGGCAAGCCGGCATCGCCCATGCCCAATCGCCAGAGTGCCTGGGCGATCTACGACGTCTTCACTGTGAAGGACGGCGAGCAGATCTTCCTGGCGGCGGTCAGCGATGGGCAGTGGCCGCTCTTTTGTGATGCCCTGGGCTTTCCGGAGCTCAAGGCCGACCCGACGCTGTCGACCAACAATGCCCGTGTGCTGGCCCGCGATCGCATCTTGCCGATCCTGCGTGAGCGGCTTGCCACGCAGTCTGCAGCGGATGTGGCCACACGCATGGAAGCGGCAGGCCTGCCATTTGCGCCGATCAGCCGGCCCGAACAGCTTTTTGATGATCCGCACCTTCAGGCCACAGGCGGCCTGGCCGATGTGGTGCTTCCGGACGGCGAGCGTGCAGGTCAGACCGTGCAGGCAACGCTGCTGCCGTTCACGCTGGGCGGTGAGCGCCTGGGCGTCAGGCTGAACCCGCCCCAGCGCGGCGAACACACCGACGCCCTGCTGAGCGGACTGGGTTATGACGCCTCACGCATTGCCGCGCTGCGCGAGGCGGGCGCCGTGGGCTGAACCAATGGGTGATTCATCCATCACGCATTTCGTCGCACGCGTCTTTTGCCGAGCGTGCGCTTCGTCGAATCAGTCCTTCATCGATGACGTTCTTCATCTCGACATGCCTTTCACCTCGCGAGCCCTTCACCACACAGACCCGCAGCGGAGGATTTCATGAACCCAACGCCCGAACATGACCCCGCCCACGCGCTGGCCACGGTAGCCCGCTGGATCGATGAGGCACAACGCATCGTCGCCCTCACGGGCGCGGGCATTTCCACCGATTCAGGCATTCCCGACTTTCGGGGCCCGCAGGGTGTCTGGACCCGCCATCCTCAGGCCGAAAAACAGTCCACGCTGCAGAACTATCTGGCTGACGCCGAGGTGCGGCGGGCAGCCTGGCAGGGTCGGCTGCACCATGCCGCCTGGACTGCGCAGCCCAATGCCGGGCATCGCGCCCTGGTGACCTTGGAGCGGCGCGGCAAGCTGCATGCACTCATCACGCAAAACGTGGACGAGTTGCACCAGATTGCTGGTAACTCGCCTGACAAAGTGATCGAGGTGCACGGCACCATCCGCCGCGTCATGTGCTGGGACTGTCAGCGCCGCCAGCCGATGACCACCGTGCTTGAGCGGGTGCGAGCAGGCGAACTCGATCCACGCTGCGAAGTGTGCAACGGCATCATGAAGAGCGACACGATCTCCTTCGGTCAGGCGCTGGTGCCCGAGGTGATCGAACGGGCGTTTCAGGTGGCCGAAGAGGCTGATCTGCTGATTGCTATTGGCAGCACACTGCAGGTGCAGCCTGTCGCGGGCGTGGTGCCCGCGGCTCGGCGCGCCGGTGCGCGGGTCATCATCCTGAATGCACAGCCCACGGCCTGCGATGATCTGGCCCATGCGGTGATGCAAGGATCGATCGGCGAGCTGCTGCCGGCGATGTGCGGTCAGGCTCCGCTGAATTGAATCGCTCCGTTTTTCACTCGGTCAGACGAGCGTTCGGCTGCTCGTCTTTCAGGCCGATACCCGTGCTACCGAGCCGGCGCGCGCCCTGCAAAAGACCTACTAAAGTTTGCGCGGCCTGCTCGTAAGACAGGCCTTCCGGGCGGATGTTTGAGATGCAATTGCGCTCGGCGTCGGTGCGGCCCACTTTAGGTGACCAGGTCAGGTAAATGCCCAGGCTGTCGGGAGCACTCAAGCCCGGGCGCTCACCCACGAGCAGGGCCACCGCCCGCGCACCCAGCAGCTCGCCGACCTCATCGCCCAGGGCGACGCGGGACTGCTCGGCGACGACCACCGGCCCGATTGACCAGCCTTGCAGCTGCTCGCGGGCCGCGAGCAGCACGGGCAGGGCATGGCGAGTGATGGCCAGCGCCGACAATCCGTCGGCCAGCACGAAGACCAGATCGGCGCGCGCGCTTACCCCGGGGTTTGCCGCACGCAACCGCTCCTGGCTGAGTGAGTCGAGCCGACGGCCGAGATCGGGCCTGCGCAGATAGTGCGAGCGATCGGTGGCCTGGCTATGGACATGCAAGGGCTCAAACCCCGCCAGCGCGAGCTCGACCGCGAGCGAGGCGGTATCAAGCGCCGTATGGACGGCGTCTCGGGCCTGCGCATGCGCCAGAGAAAACTCAAGCAGCGCGCCAGTCGGTTGACTAACGCCGCTTCGGCCCAAGCCGATGCGTGCAGGCGTGAAGGCACGCAGACTGGCCCAGGCATCTGGCTGCGTGGCGACAAGGCGGGCAGTGCCTTGCGCTGTCAGGCTGATGGACTCGGGGGTGTCGGACATTGAAGCGGCCGCAAAGAAAGGATCGAAGCGTTCAAGCCAGGCATTACACCGACTGCATCAGCTTCATTGCACCAAGCAGCAAGGCGGCCTGCGCGGTCATCGCCCCCAGCATCCAGCGTGTGAGGTCGAGCTTGACTCGCGCGATCTCGGTTCGCAACTCGGCGATCTCTCCTCGGACTTCCGTTCGCAGTTCGGCGATCTCAGTGCGTACCTGAGCAATCTCGGTGCGTACATCCGCAATCTCGGCGCGTACATCCGCAATCTCGGTGCGCACATCCGCAATCTGCGAGCGCAACTCAGTGCGTACCTCGGCCAGATCGGCACGCAGTCCGGCCAGCTCGACGCGCACCTGAGACAGCCCCGCCTGACCCTCGTGGCGTAGTTCGCCCACCTCTGCGCGTGAAGCATGCTGGATGGACTGAAGACCGATGCGTTCTGAAATGGACACATCGATCGCTTGGACAATCGCACGCGCCCGGTCTGGCGGCACGCCGACCGACAGCAACACTTCCACTAGAGCGAGCGAGAGAGATCCCATCGACACAGAGTAACAAGCTCGCACTCCGCGGGCAATCAGACCGACGGACTAAGGCGAAGGTGAGTGCGACGTGCTCGAATACCCGCGCGTGGCGGCTATGATGAAACATTCCCAAGAGCCAGGAGCCCCCGCCGTGACCGTCATGAATCATCAGATCCAGCTTGCCTCCCTTCCCACCGAAAAGCTGGCCCCATCGCATTTTCGTCTGGCTCAAGTGCCCATGCCCTCCCCTGGCGAAGGAGAGTTGCTGGTGAAAATCAGAATCATTTCTCTGGATGCCGCCAATCGTGCATGGATGCAAGGCGCCACCTACCGCTCCGCACTGGAGGCCGGGCAGGTCATGGCCGGTGGCGCACTCGCCGAGGTCGTGACCTCGCACGCACCAGGGTTCGCCGCGGGCGATCTCATTTTTGGCGACACGGGGTGGCAATCGTTTGCGGTCGTGAAGGCGAGCGCGGTGCAAAAGGTGCAGGCTCGTGAACCACTGAGCCATCTGCTGAGCATTTATGGCGTGGCCGGGTTGACCGCCTACTTCGGTCTGCTCAATGTGGGCGAACCCAAGCCAGGCGACACCGTGGTGGTCTCTGCGGCCGCGGGCTCTGTGGGTGTTTTCGTCGGCCAGATCGCAAAAATCAAGGGGTGTCGGGTGGTGGGCATCGCAGGGGGCGCTCGCAAATGCCAGTGGCTCAAGGATGAGCTCGGCTTCGATGCCGCAATCGACTACAAGGCCGGTGGTTTGGCTGCAGCCCTCAAGGAGGCGGCACCCAAAGGGATCGATGTCTACTTTGACAATGTCGGGGGCGACATCCTCGAAGCGTGCCTCTTTCGCATGAACCAGGGCGGTCGTATTGCCTGCTGTGGCGCCGTGTCACAGTACGACGGCGCTCCGCCGCGCCATGGCCCTCGTGGCATCCCTGGCCTCATCGTCACTAAGCGGCTGCGCATGCAGGGTTTCATTCTTTACGACTTTTCTGCACAGCGAGACCGTGCGCTCAACGAGCTTGAAGACTGGGTGAAGTCCGGTCAGATCAAGGTGCCCGAAGACGTACTGGATGGCCTGGAGGCCGCACCAGGAGGCCTGATCGGTTTGCTCGCCGGCGAAAACTTCGGCAAGCGCATGGTGCGCGTCAGCTGATCAGCGCCGTGCCAGGTCCAGCAAAGGATGATCGGCGCGCGGGCGGGGCAACAACTGCCCCGCGCCGTCCGTGATCTGCATGCGTGCCAGCCAGGCTTCGAATTCCGGGGCGCGCTTGAGGCCCAGTACGCGGCGCACATACAGCGCATCATGAAATGAGGTGCTCTGGTAATTGAGCATGATGTCGTCCGCTCCCGGCACGCCCATCACGAAATTCACCCCTGCCACGCCCAACAGTGTGAGCAAGCCATCCATGTCGTCCTGGTCCGCTTCAGCATGGTTGGTGTAGCACACGTCGCAGCCCATGGGCACGCCCAGCAGCTTGCCGCAGAAGTGGTCCTCGAGCCCGGCTCGCACGATCTGCTTGCCGTCGTACAGATACTCAGGGCCGATGAAGCCGACCACCGTATTGGTGAGCAGGGGTGCATAGCGGCGCGCCACCGCATAGGCCCGCGCCTCGCAGGTCTGCTGGTCCACGCCATGGTGAGCATTGGCCGACAGGGCACTGCCCTGGCCGGTTTCGAAGTACATCGCGTTGCGACCCACCGTGCCGCGCGCCAGACTTTGCACCGCATCATGGGCTTCATCGAGCAGCGCCAGTGAAATACCGAAGCCCTCATTGGTCCTCTGCGTGCCGCCAATCGACTGGAACACCAGGTCGACCGGCGCACCTTGCTCAATCGCACGAATGGTCTGCGTCACATGCGTGAGCACGCAACTCTGTGTGGGGATATCGAAGCGCTGGCGAATGTCGTCGATCACCTTGAGCAGATCGATGATCGTGGTCAGCCGGTCGCTCACCGGGTTGATGCCGATCACCGCATCGCCGCATCCATACATCAGCCCGTCGATGATCGAGGCCAAGATGCCGCGGGCATCGTCGGTCCCGTGATTGGGCTGCAGACGGACGGCAAGATGACCCGGCAATCCGATCGTAGAGCGAAAGCGCGTGACCACCTGGCACTTGCGCGCGGCCACAATCAGGTCCTGATTGCGCATCAGCTTGCTCACCGCCGCCACCATCTCGGGCGTCAGCCCCCAGGCCAGCGCCGAGACGGCCGCGTGGTCTGCTGCGTCAGAGAGCAACCAGTCTCGAAACCCGCCGACCGTCAGGTGGGACACCGTCGCAAACGCGTGTGCATCGTGCTGATCGACGATCAGCTGCGAGACTTCATCGTCTGCCGGGTCAATCAGTGCGTGCTGCAGGAAATCGGTCAGCGGCACATCGGCCAGTGCCAGTCGCGCAGCCATGCGTTGCGCTTCTGATTCCGCCGCAATACCGGCCAGCGCATCGCCCGATCGCATCGGACTGGCGCAGGCCAGCAAGGCTTTCAGGTCTGCAAAGACATGGCGTTGCGCACCAATCCGCTGGGCGTAGGCCATCTGCGGAGCAGGTCAGCGCGCTTCGCGTATGTCGGCATGCGGCGGGAAAATCGCCCAGGCGTTTTCCGTGGGTTTGTAATAACGCCGCTGATGCAGCTGTTCCAAGCCCAGGCCGTACATATGAAAGTTGACGAGAGGCGCCTCGATATGGATCGAGTGCAGGTCGGTTGGCATGAAGGCCACACCACTGCCGGCGCGCACAGTGAACGCGCCCTTTTCGCGTACTCCCCCATCTTGGGTCGGCTCATAGAACTTGTTCAGCTCTTCACCGGTGATGCCCACGATCACGGCCCAAGTGGTGTGGTCATGCGCGGGCGTGCCATAGCCGCCATGCGAGGCATTGGCATAGAGTGCAAAGCGGTGGTCTGCATCTTCCGATAGCCGATAGAGCGCAGAGCGGCGCGAATCGCCGGCACCAGGCGGTGGAAAGTCGTCTGGTCCGAAGAGTTCCGTGTGCGCGGCCAGCGTAATCAGCCGCTCGCGGATGCGCGCCAAGCCCTCGCGCGTGACGCCCTCACGTGCCTCGATGGCTCGAATGTCGGCCACTGCCTCGGCGATGGTGCGGCGACGTTGCTCAGTGCGATCCATAGTGTCTCTCCCGATCCGGGTGAACCCGGGATGGTCAGTTTCTTGAAGGCGTGAGCGTCAACGATAACCGATGCAGGCTCGCCAGGTACATCGCATGCTGATGATTCATACTTCGGCCGCCCTCAACTCTTGCCCGGCGCTGAATTCGTGTCCCGTGATTGGTTACCCCGTGTGAGAGCCTCACGGTTCGTGTGGGCCGTGACCGGACCGCTGCTGTGTGGACTGGTCTGCCAGCCCATCGACGCAGCGGCGCAAGCGTCAGGCGCGCGCGCGGGTCAGCCGAGTCAGGATGCACAGCGCTCCCCCGGCCTGATCGTGTCGACACCTGCGACCTCACGGGTGTCTTCACTGCCATCGCCGACATCGCCGACCGCATCCGATGATCGGATGGCCGATCGCCTGAAGGCCTGCACCGCTTGTCATGGGCCGCAGGGTCGCGCGGGCCCGGATGGTTACTACCCGCGCATTGCCGGCAAGCCTGCCGGTTATCTGTTCAACCAGCTCACGCATTTTCGTGATGGTCGGCGAAGCGCGCCCACCATGGCCTGGATGGTGGATGGATTGAGTGACGACTATTTGCGCGAGATGGCGGCGCATTTCTCGGCTCAGCACCCACCTTACCCGCCGCCCCCGGCGGCTGCGGCGGATGCGCGCACCCTTGAGCGTGGCAGGCTGTTGGTGAAAGTGGGCGATCCAGGTCGCCGCCTGCCCGCCTGCGCGCAATGTCATGGCGAGGCGCTGATGGGTGTCGAGCCTGATGTGCCGGCGCTGCTTGGTTTGCCCCGCGACTACCTCAATGCGCAGTTCGGTGCCTGGCGCAACGGGACACGCCGGGCCCATGCGCCCGATTGCATGGGCGAGGTCGCCCGTCGCATGGCCCCAGAGGACATTGCATCGGTCACGGCCTGGCTCGCCTTGCAACCGGTGCCGTCACAGGCCCGCGCGCAGGCTCCTCAGCCCGATATGCCCAGACCCTTGTCGTGCGGGGGGCCAGCGCTCAGTGCGTCTCAGCGTCAGGAGCAGACCGTCGTGCCGGATGCCCGCTCGAAAGACCCGGCGGCACGCGGCGCGTATCTGGCACAGGCGGGTCATTGCGCGGGCTGCCATACCGTGCGCGGCGGCGAGCCGTACGCGGGCGGACGTGCCATTGCGACGCCCTTTGGCGAGGTGTACGCCACCAACCTCACGCCCGATCCTGGCACGGGTATCGGCGCCTGGAGTGCAGGGGACTTTTGGCGCGCCATGCACGAAGGCCGATCCCGCGATGGCCGCGCGCTTAACCCGGCCTTCCCCTATACCGAGTTCACGCGCCTCACGCGCGCCGACTCGGACGCGCTCTTTGCTTGGCTGCGCACACTTGCGCCAGTCAAGCAGGCCAATCGCGAGCATGCGCTGCGCTTTCCGTTCAACATGCCACTGGCTGTCGAGGCATGGCGGCTGGTGTACTTCCGCGCAAAAACATTCGCGCCCGACCCGTCACGTGATGCGACATGGAACCGCGGCGCGTATCTCGTGCAGGGGCTTGGGCACTGCGGCGCGTGTCACACAGCGCGCAATGCGCTGGGGGCATCCACGGGTGAGCCGTTTGGGGGCGCCGATCTGCCCGGCCTGGGCTGGCATGCGCCCTCGCTCACGCGCGGCGATGCAGGTGGCGTCGGCGCCTGGCCGCTTGACCGAACGGTGGCCTGGTTAGCTGGTGGGCGCACGGAGCAGGCGGTCGCCACCGGCCCCATGGCCAGAGTGGTGAGCGGCAGTCTGCAGCACCTCGACCCCGCCGACCTGCAGGCCATGGCCACCTATCTGCAGTCCCTGCAAACTGCTGCGAAGACCCCAGCGGCATCGACCACGCGCAACACCGTCAGCCGCATCGACGCCACGTATCTGGCCCAGGGCGAGCAACTCTATGGCCGGCACTGCGCCGATTGCCACGGTCGCGACGGCGAAGGGGTGTCATCACGCGGTATCGCGCTGGCGGGCAATCGAACGCTGATGCAGTCCTCGCCCACCAACACGCTGCGCGTCGTTCTGCATGGCGGTTTTTCGCCCGACACGCGCCACGCGCCACGACCACCGGGTATGCCCCCCTTCGCGCAGCAGCTCACCGACCGTGAGGTGGGCGCGGTGGTGAGTTATGTGCGCAATGCCTGGGGGCATCGCGCATCGGGCGTTGAGGTGCGGGCGGTGAACGTGTTGCGCCCGATTCCGGTGGAATGAGGCGCTGAGCCAGGCGCGCCGACATGCCCAACTCACGCGCAGGCCATTCGCATCGCTGCCCCAGCGCAGACCGATGTTAGCCTCGTCGTCATCCGACCCCTGGCCTGCTCACGATGCCACCGACCCGCAGCACTGACCTTGCGCCTGCCTTGTCGCATGCCTGCTTGTTCAGCGGCACGGACGCCCATCCGATCTATGTCGACCGTTTGCGCCGCACCGATACCGTGCCGAACGCGCCGGGCGCTGCACCGATCGTGATGCTGCATGGTGCGTTTCACACCGGCGCCTGCTACCTCACTACGCCCGATGGACGTGAAGGCTGGGCGCCGTGGTTCGCACGGCAGGGACGGACCGTCTATGTCGTTGACTGGCCAGGCCATGGTCGCTCGCCTCGGCGCGATGATTTCGCGCAGCTGTCCGGACGCACGATGGCCGAATCGATCGCGGTGCTGGTGCAGCAGGTGACGCGAGATGAAGCCGCGCCGGTGGTGATGGCGCATTCGGCGTCCGGGCCGATGGCCTGGTGGCTCGCCGAGCAGCACCGCACATCGGTGGCGGCCGTGGTGGGGGTGGCGCCCGGAGCGCCCGGGAACTTATTGCCCGAGTTGCCGGATGATCCGCTGCGCATTGCAGCACTGAGCCACGACGAGTCGCTGGGTTGCCCGATGTACAGCCCGCTCGATCGACCCGTGCAGGTCGGTCCCGAGTTCATGCGCAGCTTCTGGGCGAATGCACCGCGTTTTCCGCACGCGGCGTTCCAGGCCTACGCCCGATCGGTGGTGGCCGAGAGTGCTCGGCTGGTCAACGAGCGCTTCAACATCGGCGGCACGGCCCTGCGGATCGAACGCCCCGAGCGGGTGGGCGAACGCCCGCTGCTGGTGATCACTGGCCCGCTCGATCCGCGCCATCCACGCGTTGCCGATGAAGCGGTGGCGAGGCTCTTTGGCGGTGAATTCATGTGGCTGCCTGACCTGGGCATCGATGGCAATGGCCATCTGCTCATGATCGAAGACAACAGCCTGCTGATCGCCGAGCTTATTGAGCGCTGGCTGTGTGCCCAGGGGCTCTAGGAGCGTCCAATGTTTGGGGCGGATAACTTGGCTTCGTGCCCGAGATGCTCTTGCACCAGATGCTTGGCTTCGATGCGCACCATGTCCATGAATGCCCGTGCCGAAGGCGAGAGCTGCTTGCCCACCGGGTAGACGAATTGCCAGGGCCGCTCGATGGGAAAACCGCGGATGTCCAACACGGCCAGATGGGGATTTTCGGTGTCCAGACCAAGCGTGTAGCGCGACAGGATCGATATACCCAGACCGGCCAGGATGGCCTGTCGCACCGCTTCATTGGTCGAGAGCTCCATGCGCACATTGGGCTCGAAACCCGCTCGGTCAAAGACTTCCCAGGCAACCATGCGGGTACCTGATCCGACTTCCCGCATCAGGAAGGGTTCATCGATCAGCGATTCAATCGGCAGCCCCCGCTGGCCAGCGAGTGGGTGGTCCGCCCGCGCAAAAACCACCAACGGGTTGTTCAGGATCGGCTGGCAGACCACTTCCTGGTCAGCGGGTGGATTGGCGAAAATGTACAGATCGTCTTCGTTGCGTGCGAGTCGCTCGATCAGAGCCTGACGGTTGTGGATCTGCATGGAAATTTCCACGCCCGGATGCTGTGTGATGAAACGGGCCAGCAGTCGGGGTGCAAAATACTTGCCGGTGGTGCTCACCGCGAGCTTCAGCCGCCCACTCTCCAATCCGCGCAGGTGCGCCAGGTTGTTGTCGATCTTGGAAAGCGTGTCAAAGATTTCAGTACAGCCGTCATAGAGCACCCGGCCGGCGGCTGTCAGGTGAATGCGTTTGCCCACCTGCTCAAAAAGGGCCAGCCCTAAGGTATCGGACAGCTTCTTGATCTGTGTCGAGACCGTGGGTTGCGCCATCTGCAAAGACTCGCCTGCGCGCGTGAAGCTGCCCAGGCGGGCCGCTGCTTCAAAGACCGCCAGCTGGGGCAGCATGCCGTGGCGAAGCAATTTGCGGATATGGCTGTAGGGCACAGAACGCCTTCGCGGTGAGACAAAGGTCTTGCTCGCCCAGACACCGACCGATCCGGTAAGGGGCCCAGGGGACCGGGGCGAACCCGTATTGACGATCCCGTGGCACAGGTCGTGGCGACCCGGAGCTACTCCCGCTTTGCTACGACGCGGATACTAGGCGCAACGCGGCCGCTGTTCACGCTAAACCCCTATGCCATGATCGGAGACTGGGGTCCTCAACATCGCCCATAGCGCCTGAAATCCCGGTAATCCGTAATACAATTACAGGTTGGTATGCCAAGCATCGCAAAATAAGACTGTACGCGATGCCATCAGGTCGAAAACAATCCGCTCATTGAATGAGGTGAGGGAGTCGCCGTGGATGTCGTGTTGTCTTCTGAGTTTTTGTCGGCCCTGCTGGCCATCGTCGTCATTGACCTCGTGCTGGCTGGAGACAACGCCATCGTGATTGCGCTGGCTGCCCGCAACCTGCCGCCCGATCTTCAAAAGCGCGCCATCGTCTGGGGCACCATGGGTGCCATCATTGTGCGCAGCCTCATGACGGTTGCAGTCGTTTGGCTGTTGAAGATCCCCGGGCTCATGCTTGCGGGCGGCGCGCTGCTCGTCTGGATCGCCTACAAATTGCTGACCGACGACGGTGGTGATGACTCAGAGCATGGCGCAGGGGCGACGACATTTTTTGGCGCAATGAAGACCATCGTGATCGCCGATGCGGTCATGGGGCTGGACAATGTCCTGGCGGTGGCTGGGGCAGCCCAGGGCAGTTATCTGCTCGTGGTGCTCGGGCTGCTCATCAGTATCCCCATCGTCATCTGGGGTTCCACCTTGATTTTGAAGTGGGTGGAGCGCTATCCGGCCATCGTGTATGTGGGTGCAGGCGTGCTGGCCTGGACGGCGGTCAAGATGATGACCAGCGAACCGCTCGTGAAACCGGTGCTTGAGCAGCATGGCTGGATCGCACCGCTGGCCTATGCGGTCGTGGTGGGCGGGGTGCTGGGCGGGGGCTGGTTGGCCCAGCGCCGGCGCAAGCTGACGTCCGCAGCCGCCGCGACATCTGCCGCTCCCCGACACTAACCTTCGCGCACGGCCCGCTTCAGCTCACGGGCACGAAGCGGTCGTTCACCAAAGTGGTGAGTACACCGCTGCGGATGTCGAAGCGAAAGCCCTGCAGTGTGAGCTGACCGGCCGAAACTGCTTCGGCAATCCAGGGGAAGGTGGCCAGGTTCGCCAATGACAGGCGCACCACCTCCAATTCGCAACTGTGCAGCATGTCGTCAATGCTGAGCTGGCGTGGCACAGCGTCGAGCGCAGGTTCTGCAATGCGCATCCAGGGCTCGACGAAGTCACGGGCCACGCCGGGCACGCCTTCCACCATGGCGCGGATGCCTCCGCACAAGGCATGGCCCAGCACGGCAATGCGTGCCACCTTCAGCACCCGCACACCGAACTCCAGCGCGGCGCTGGTGCCGTGATAGCCGGCATCAGGGGTGTAAGTGGGCACCAGGCCTGCCACATTGCGCACCACGAACAGTTCGCCCGGACCAGCTCCGAAAATGGTCTGCGGATCGACGCGCGAATCGGAGCAGGCGATCACCATCGTCTCGGGATTCTGGCCGCGCTGCGCCAGCGCCGCATAGCGGTCGCGCTCGGCGGGCCAGGTATTGGCGCGAAAACGCAGATGACCTTCGATGAGCGGATCCACGGCGTCAGGCGCTTGTGCGTCTGGCCAGTCGGACGGGCAGATGGCTGGGGTTCATGGTGAGCGCAAAAATTTCCTCGACGCTCGACGGATCGTCTTCAAAAGACAGCTCAAAGTTTTTCACGATCATCGAGGTCGCCATGCGAATTTCGCACAGGGCGAGATAACGGCCCGGGCACAGGCGCGGGCCTGCACCAAACGGGAAGATCTTGCGCCCCTGTGATTCCAGCCCTTCGGGTCGCTGGAGGGGGTCGGCATGGTTCGAGGCCAGCCAGCGCTGCGGATCGAAGCGCTGCGCGTCGGGGAAGTGCGCATCGTCCAGACCGGCGCTGCGCATCAGCCCGAACACCCGCGAGCCTGCAGGCACCGAGACGTCTGCGATCACCCGGTCTCGCAAGACTTCGAATCCGGCGAGCGGCGCGACGGGCTTGATGCGCATGGCCTCCATTGCCGCCGCCTCGATGTAGTTCAGGCCGCCCAGCAGGTCGAAGCGCTCGGCCATGGCCGCGTTGCCCAGCACCGCATCGGTCTCGGCGCGCGCCGCCGCGGTGGTGTCTGGATGCGTGGACAGGAAATAGAGCAGCCAGCCCAGGGTGGTGGCTGCGGTGTCTTCGCCCGCGAAGACCAGTGTGATGGCATTGCCGATCACATCCTCGTCAGTAAACCCCGAGCCAGGTTCGTCGCGCGCAACGACCATTGCTTCGAGCATGTTCGAAGGCCGCACGCGCAGGGCCGGGTTGGCTGCCAGGCGCGCGCGCGATTGGGCGATAAAGCCCTGCACGCGCTCGGTGATGCGCGCGACCATACGGTCGGCTTCGCGGTCGATCGGCAGCTTGAGCCAGTTCCAGTAGCGCACAGGCAGCACCATGCGGCGACCGA
>JBIKKG010000312.1:0-3708 GCA_044360485.1 Burkholderiaceae bacterium
CGAGGCCACGAGCGAATCGAAAGAGGCCGATGCGGAAGGTGACGCGCTGGCCGCGGCCTTGGGCGCCACGGCAGCGGCGCTGCCTGTCTGGCTGACAGAAGAAATGGTCATGGTTTGACGTCCGTTGGGTAGGGGTGGAATCAGCCCTGACCGAGCTGCAGCGTTTTTTGCAGCAACTGGCGGGCGGTATTCATCACTTCGACGTTGTTCTGATACGAGCGCGAGGCCGAGATCATGTTGACCATCTCCTCCACCACGTTCACGTTGGACTGGGTCACGTAGCCCTGTTGGTCCGCCATCGGATGGCCCGGTTCGTACACCCGCTTGGCGGGCGCGCTGTCTTCAATGACCGAGGACACTTTCACGCCGGCGCTGCCGTCGGTGGTGGGCTGGGTCTGAAAGACCACCTGACGCGATTTGTAGGACTGGCCATCGGGGCCGGCCACCGACTCGGCGTTGGCAAGGTTGCTTGCCACCACGTTCAGGCGCTGGCTTTGTGCCGACACGGCACCGCCGGAAATATTGAAGACCTTCATCAGCGACATGGCGCAGGCTCCTGTAGCTGGCGGGCTTATTCGCCGCGAATGGCGGACAACATCGTCCGCACCGAACCGTTGATGAACCGCAGCGAGGCTTCGTAGCGCAGCGCGTTGTCGGCGAAGTTGGCGCGCTCACGATCAAGGTCGACGCTGTTGCCATCCAGGCTGGGCTGCTCGGTCGTGCGGTACTTGAGGACGGTGGAATCGATCCGGGCGCCGCCTGCGGCCTGAACTGCGCCACTCTGGACATGGGCTGCATGCGAAGTCGCGGCAGGCAGCGCGCCACCCACCGATGCGCCTGCCTGACCGCCGGTAGCGGCACTCAGTGCGGCGCGAAAATCGAAGTCGCGAGCGGCGTAATTCGGTGTGTCGGCATTGGCGATGTTGCCGGCGAGCACCTTCTGGCGCTCAGCGCGCAGCAGCAGCGCATTGCTGTGAAAGTCGAGCGAGTCGGTCATCCGGGGGTTCATCGCAGGCGGCTCCAGCCGATATCCATGAAGCCGATCCTCGCCCGCGGCGCGAAAACTTAAGCACGGATAAGCGGGGCCATTCACCCTTTCATTCCACCCTCTTGCGCCTGCCCGTCGCACTAAGCTTCAGTCATGACCTTCACATCGCGACCTCTTCCCATGCCCAACGCTCATTGCTCGCAGGCGCAGCGATCCTCGATAGCCTGCGCAGTGGTCCGCGTGATGGATCGTGGGATGGGTCGCATCATGGACAGCGCTCACCTTCGAACGGTCCTTGGCTTCATCCTGCGCAAGCGGCCTGCTGGGCTGCGCTTGGCACAGGCCGCCTTACTCGCCAGCACCGTGTGGGCTGCGGGCATCACCGGTGCCCAGGCCCCGTCGCGAGCAGCTCAACCGGCCACAACCGACAGCCTCGACCCGATCCAGACCTTTATCGAACGCAACATGCCCGCCCGCAACACAGCAGCCGGCGGACGCGTCGAAATCACGGTGGGCTCGCTAGATCCGCGCCTGCAACTGGCACCGTGTCAGCGTATCGAGCCCTATCTGCTGCCAGGCACCCGTCTATGGGGGCGCACATCGATTGGGGTGCGCTGCCTGGAAGGCGCCACCTGGACGGTCTCGCTGCCGGTGACGGTCACGGTGCGCGGGCCTGCGGTGGTGGCAGCCGAGCCGATTACCGCGGGCAGCCCGGCTACCGCCGTGGCGGTGCGGATCGAGGAAGTCGATCTCACCCGTGACCCCGGGACTCCCGTCACTGACCCCGAACAGCTCATGGGCAAGACCTTCACCCGAAGCGTCGGGGTGGGCCAGGTGTTGCGGCTTGAAACGCTGCGCGCCACACCGACCGTCGTGGCGGGCGACCCAGTGCGCATCGACATGGTGGGCAAGGGATTTGTCATCCAGTCTGAAGGACAGGCGCTGTCGGCGGGGGCTGAAGGCCAGCCGCTGCGGGTGCGTACGGAGTCCGGGCGGATTGTCTCGGGCACGCTCAGAGGACGGGCGGTGGAAATTCGAATCTGAGCGGCAAAGCGACCTCAGCATCCGTGACGGATTTTTCTCATGGGGCCCTCAAGTCGGACGCAGCCGGGACGATAATGAGCCCATGGGGTCATGATTTCCGTCCCCGCAGGAGAGTGAAATGAAGATCGGACCTAGTCAACCAGACAACCTTCGCGCCGAAGCCAAAAGCACTCAAGCGGAACGTGCCGTCAGCGTTCGCCCGAGCGCAGAGGCCACTACACCCGCTGGCGCAGGTTCTGTCGACCGGATTTCGTTGTCGGGTGCCGCCCCTGCGCTGGCTACAGGCACGGTGCCGTTTGATGAGAAAAAGGTCGAGGAAGTGCGCCGTGCCATTCAGGAAGGCCGCTTTCCGGTGGATGCCCGCAAGGTGGCAGACCAGTTGTTGGCCGATGCCCGCGACCTGCTCGGTACCGGCCAAGGGGCCGCGAAACCCTGATCGAATCGTTTGAACAGAACCTTTGCATGAGCACAGCGCCCACGACCCTCTCTGCCCAGGAAGCTGCCGCCGATCGCGCTATCGGAGCGCTGGAAGGCCTGCTCGCGCAGCAACGGACCGCCTTGGTGGAGGGTGATGTGCCCGCCATGCAGGCCACGCAGGCGCGCCTGCACGCGCTGCTCATCAACCCCGCCTGGCAGAAGGATGCGGCACGCACCCGCTCGGCCGATCGCTTGCGAGCAGGCTTGCAGGCCGTGGCGGTGAACGCGGACCTGGCGGCACGCGGTGATGCCCATGCCCGCAGGGGCTTGTCGGCCTTGGGTGCCGCGCCGGCGGCCGTATACGGCGCTGCCGGGCAACGCTCGGCCTATGCCGGCTCAGGACGCGGCCACCGCGGCGCCATCGCCTGAGTCCGTCGGATCATCCGATGGCATAAGACTTATGCGCCCCTCAGGGCGGCGCACTGCGGCTTTTCAGAAACTCAATGATGCCCAGGGGCGCGCCGGCTAACAGCGCGCTGATCACGAGCGCGCAGAGCAGGCCCGCAATCGTCTTTTCGAGTGGCCCCCAGCGACGCCGCGACAGCGGCGGCATGCGGCGGCGCACGACGATCAGCGCCACGATCAGGGCAACGCCCAGTATCCATATCAAGAAGAGCCAACGAGCCATCAGGGCGTCCGAAACGATCGGTTGAAGAGCGACCATGTGCATCGGATCGCTGCAAAGAATGATGCATTGGTCGCGTCACGCGCCGCCTAAGTATCCAAAACACTGGCGTTCGTGCTTGCTGACAACAATATTCGCACAACGGGAAATGTGACGTCAGCACTCTGCGCTTCCTCTCAAACGGACTCGACGCCGAAACGACGAAAACATTTCCGCTTACTAATCATTGGGTTGTTCGATCTGGCACGGTTTAAGCATAAGACTCGTCGCACCCAAGAGCCCCATCTGGGTGAAATGCCATGTCAACCAGTTCACCCGTGGGACGATCAGCCGTGAAGTCAATCTCGAATACATTTCTCAAAGGCGCGATGTTCTTTGCATGCCTCATGGGCGCAGCGGCGTCTGCTCAGGCAATCACCATGAGCTACGACTTTTCGACGGCAGGAGGCCCATCCGCGACTCAACAGGCCTTTGGTGGGACGCCCACGACGCTCGGGACAGGCAGCTTTGCTCGATGGGTTGCGTCACCCGGCATCACTGGCATAGGCATCGGAGATTCATTGAGCGCCAGCGG
>JBIKKG010000313.1:0-3697 GCA_044360485.1 Burkholderiaceae bacterium
GCCTGGGCAGGCATCACCCATCCCGTCGGGTTGCCCGGCGAGTTGATCATCAGCATGCGAGTCTCGGGGGTAAGCGCTGCGAGCAGCCTGTCAACGTCCAGGTGCCAGCGTCCCGAGCGCGCGTCAACCTCCAGCGCCACGGTGTGCACCTGCGCGCCCAGCACCGCGGCGATGGCGGTCAGGTTGGGCCACAGGGGCTCGACCGCGACCACCCGGTCGCCTGGTGAAATCAGCGCCTGAGCGGCCAGCATGAGCGCGCTGACGCCCGAGCTGGTCACGGCGATCCGATCAGGGTGGCGCCCAGTGGCCGGATGCAGTGCACCGACATAGCTCGCCAGTGCCTCGCGCAGGGCGGGCAAGCCCAGATTGGGCAAATAAAAGAGGTCGCGGGCCTCCAGGGCCGCATGGGCTGCCTGCACGATGCATGCCGGCGTGGGCACATCGGGTTCGCCGAACCAGAATGCCAGGACATCGGATGCGCCCATGGCGGCGTTGGCCACTTCGCGGATGCGCGAGGCCGGAATCTGCTGCAGGGCACTGCGCGCAAGGGCTGGATGAGGCATGTCGGCCGACCGGAGCACCACAAGAGGGAGGCCGATTCTAGCGTCGGAGGGCGGCGGGACTGACGGTCGCTGTGCTAGATTGACCGGTCGCATTGTGACCTGCTCCCATGAAGAAACTGATCTATCTGCTTGTTGCCGCGCTGGGTCTGGGTGGACTTGGCTGGTTCGGCTACACGAAACAGCGGGCTACAGGCTCATTCGGATTCGAGCTGGGCAGTCTCGGCAAGTCGGCGGAAGGCGCTGCCAAAGGGGATGGCGCCAAGGGTGATGGCGCCAAGGGTGACGGCGCCAAGGGTGACGGCGCGGGCAAGGGGGCTCCGGGCAGCGGTGGCGCTGCGCCCGGGCCAGGGGGGCCGCCCCGACCGGTGGGCGTCGAGGCCGCCAAGGTCGTCGTGGAGTCCATTGCTGAAGAGGCCGTGGCGGCGGGTTCTTTGCGTGCCAACGAGAGCGTCACGGTGCGCTCGGAGGTGGCCGGCCGCATTACACAAGTGGGCTTCACCGATGGTGCACGGGTGACCCGCGGCACCACGCTTTTTGCGCTCGATGCGTCGTTGTCGGCCGCCGAGGTTGAACAGGCGCGTGCAGAGCTCGCTTTGGCCAAGGCCAACTTCGAGCGTACTGCCGAACTTGCACGGCGCAATTTTGTGTCCGAGAGTGCCAAGGACACCGCCGCCGCTAATCAGAAAGTGCTTGAGGCCAAGCTCAAGCTCGCTGAAGCGAGACTGGCCCGGAGCGAAATCCGCGCGCCGTTCAACGGGGTCATGGGGCTGCGCAACATCAGTCCCGGTGACTTCGTCAAAGATGGGGCCGACCTCGCCCTGATCGAAGATATTTCCAAGATGAAGGTCGATGTGCGGTTACCTGAACGCTACTTCGGGCGTATCAAGCCGGGTCAGCCGATCATGCTGTCCTTCGACTCGATGCCCGGAAAGACCTTCACCGCCACGCTCAAGGCGGTCGATGCGCAGGTCGATGCCAACGGCCGCTCGCTGCTCCTGCGAGGCGAATTGGCCAACCCGGGTGGGGCGCTGCGCACCGGCATGTATGCCCGGGCACGCGTGCTGCTGCGCGAGAACCCCCAGGCCATGCTGATCCCCGAGGAGGCGATCACCCCGGTGGGGGCAGATGTGTTCGTCTATCGCATCGATGGCGGCAAGGCGATGCGCACCAAAATTCAGACCGGCATCCGACGCGATGGCAAGGTGGAGGTCACCTCAGGTCTGCAGCCGGGCGATCAGGTGGTGTCCGCCGGCCAGCTGCGTTTGCCGCGCGACGGCATGGAGGTCCGCGTGATCGATCCAAGCCGGCGCGGTCCGGGTGCGGGTGCAGGTCCGGCCGGTGGTGCGCCCGGTGGTGCGCCCACAGGGCCAGGCCAAGGCGCTGGGCCGTCCGCGGGACAAGCCCCGGCATCAGGTGGTGCAGGCGTGGGCGCGCCGACGCCAGCCGCAGCAGCGCCCGGTGCAGCGGCCCCGGCGGCCAGCCCCGGAGCGCCTGCCCCAGCGCCTGCCGCTCCCCAGGCTCCCGCCAAGTAGCCCCTTTCACCCGCAGCCCAGGCCCGCTTCCGGGAGAGCCACGATGTCCCTGTCCGAGATCTGCATCCGCCGGCCGGTGTTCGCCACCGTCCTCTCGCTCGTGCTCATGCTGCTGGGCGCGGTCAGCTTCGACCGGCTCACCGTGCGCGAGTATCCCAAGATCGATCTGCCAGTGGTCAATGTGGACACCCGTTACCTGGGCGCCTCCGCGGACATCATCGAGTCGCAGGTCACCAAGCCGATGGAAGATTCCATCTCAGGCATCGAGGGCGTGGATGTGCTCACGTCCATTTCTCGCCCCGAGCAAAGCCAGATTACCGTGCGCTTCAAGCTCGACCGTGACCCCGATTCTGCGGCGGCTGATGTACGTGACAGGGTATCCCGCGTGCGACAGCGCCTGCCGCAGGACGCCGATGAACCGGTCATTGCAAAAGTTGAAGCCGATGCCACGCCGGTGATCTGGCTGGCTTTTCAAAGTGATTCGATGAGCCCGCTCGACATCACGGATTTCGTCAGTCGCAACATCAAGCCCAAAATTCAGACCCTGCCGGGTGCGGCCGATGTTCGGATCTTCGGTGAGCGCCGCTACTCCATGCGTATCTGGATCGACCCCGAGCGGCTGAACGCGTTCAAGCTGACGTCGCAGGATGTGGAGGACGCGCTGCGCCGCCAGAACGTCGAGATTCCCTCGGGTCGCATCGAGAGTACGCAACGTGAATTTACAGTGGTGTCCCAGTCGGACTTGCAGCGCACCCAGGAATTCGAAGACGTCATCGTCAAGGTGATCAACGGGTATGCAGTGCGCATTCGCGATATCGCGAAAGTGGGCGTCGCCCCGCAGGTTGAGCGCTCGGTCACTCGCCTCAACGGAAAGGTCGCCATTTCGGTAGGTGTCATCAAGCAAGCCACCGCCAACCCGCTGACGCTCTCGGCTGCGGTGCGTGAGCAACTGCCAAACATTCAACGCGAGTTGCCGCCTGGTTTAACGGTGCAGGTGGCGAACGACAACTCGGTGTTCATCGACCGGTCGATCAAGTCGGTCTACAAGACGATCGCCGAAGCCGTGGCGCTGGTCGCGCTTGTCATCCTGTTGTTTCTGCACTCGCTTCGCGCGAGCATCATCCCGCTCATCACCATTCCCGTGTGTCTCATCACCTCGTTCGCACTGATGTACGCGGCCGGGTTCTCGATCAATACGCTCACGCTGCTGGCGATGGTGCTGGCCATCGGCCTGGTGGTGGATGACGCGATCGTCGTTCTGGAAAACATCTATCGGCATATCGAAGAGGGTATGTCTCCGATGGCTGCCTCGTTCAAGGGCGCAAAAGAAGTCGGTTTTGCGGTCGTGGCCATGACGCTCACCCTCGCAGCAGTCTATGCGCCGGTGGCCTTTACACCGGGTCGTACAGGGCGGCTGTTTGTGGAGTTCGCCCTGACGCTGGCGGGTACGGTCCTGGTGTCCGGTTTCGTTGCGCTCACCTTGTCTCCGATGATGTGCTCGCGCCTGCTCAAACCGCACGGCAAGGGCAATATCGTCGGCAATACGATCGAGGCAGGTCTCAATGGCCTGGTGGGCGGCTATCGAGCGGCGCTGCGCTTCGT
>JBIKKG010000314.1:0-3674 GCA_044360485.1 Burkholderiaceae bacterium
GAGTCGAAATCAGCCTGGTCAGCGGCCCGTCGCGGATCTGTCATCGCTTCATCCTGAAGTCATCAGCACCCAGCTGACACTGGCTAGGCTCAGCACGGGGCGGTAGCCACGAGGATCAAGGCATGCAATAAAAAAGTCATCACACTAAAGATACAATCACGGCACACTGTTTCCATCATTCACCGCCTGTGGGTAGCGATACCCAGCAGGCCTCTTCACCTGTGGAACGCATCATGAGCCCCACGACTACTCAGCAGCATCGTACATTTGCCCCTGGAGATCGAGTCGAAGTGGTGAGCGGAGAGCTCACTGGACGCCGTGGCGACGTACTGTTGCCCGGGTCAGGCGAAGTCCTGGTTCGATTGGCGGCTGGTGACCGATGGCCCGACCTGAACGTGACCGGGCTGCATCCTGATGCACTCCGGTTGGTCCGTGCCCGCAAACGGCAGCCTGGCCTAAAACAAGCTGTGCTGGAGGTCGATCGCTGAGCCGGCACCGGCGCCGACCACTGCGAGATACGTCAGCCTCGGGTGCGCTTGCCAGGCGAGCGGGGCGGCAAGCCTGTGTGCTGGGTCAATGCCCGGCCCGGACGCAAACCGGAGGCCTTGCCGCGAAAAGGGTCGCCCGCACCTTTTGCGGGCTGATACAACGGAATCAGGTGTTGCTTGCCGTTGCCGATCAGATCGGCACGGCCCATGTCCTTGAGCGCCTGACGCAACAAGGGCCAGTTGTCCGGGTCATGCCAGCGCAAAAACGCCTTGTGCAGCCTGCGGCGACGGTCGCCACGAATGACGTCCACACTTTCCGACTTGCGCGGATCACGGCTGATGCCTTTGAGGGGGTTGCGCCCGCTGTGGTACATCGCCGTGGCGGTGGCCATCGGGCTGGGATAAAAGGTCTGCACCTGATCGGCCCGAAAGCCATTGCGCTTGAGCCAAAGTGCGAGGTGCATCATGTCCTCGTCGCGAGTACCCGGGTGCGCCGCGATGAAATACGGAATCAGATACTGCTTCTTGCCCGCCTGTTCGCTGAACTTGTCGAACAGCGCCTTGAACCGGTCGTAGGTGCCAATCCCCGGTTTCATCATCTTTGAAAGCGGACCGCTTTCGGTGTGTTCCGGGGCGATCTTCAAATAACCGCCCACATGGTGCGTCACCAGTTCGCGGATGTACTCCGGCGACTCGACCGCCAGGTCGTAGCGCACCCCAGAACCGATCAGGATCTTCTTGATGCCCGGCAGTTTGCGGGCGCGTCGATACAGATCGATGAGCGGCCCGTGATCGGTCCGCAAATTGGGACAGATGCCAGGGTAGACGCAGCTCGGCTTGCGACAGGCCGCCTCGATCTGCGGCGACTTGCAGCCGATGCGATACATGTTGGCGGTCGGGCCGCCCAGGTCGGACACCACGCCAGTGAATCCCTGCACCGAATCGCGCATCGCTTCGATCTCGCGAACGATCGAATCTTCGCTGCGACTCTGGATGATGCGCCCCTCGTGTTCCGTGATGGAGCAAAAGGTACAGCCACCAAAACAGCCTCGCATGATGTTCACGCTGAAGCGGATCATCTCCCAGGCTGGAATCTTGGTCGGACCATCGTGGCGGCCCTGCGCATCGGCATAGACCGGATGCGGGCTGCGCGCATAAGGCAGATCAAAAACCGCATCCATCTCGGCAGTGGTCAGCGGAATCGGCGGTGGATTGATCCAGACATCCCGATCCCCGTGAGCCTGGACCAGCGCGCGCGCATTGCCTGGATTGGTCTCCAGATGCAGCACCCGACTGGCATGGGCATACAACACCGGATCACTGCGCACCTGTTCGTAACTGGGTAAACGGATGACGGTACGCTCCCGAGGCGGCATGACCAGCCGATCGGGCCGGGGCGTACGCACAATCCGAATGGGCTGCTCTGCGTCGGCGCTGCGCCCATCAGTCTGCGAGGCTCCATCACGCACGCAGGCTTCGCCCTGCTCTGCGGCTTGCTCCTCCATGCCCAGATAGGGATTCAGATGCGCATCGATTCGACCTGGGCGGTCCACCTCGGTGGAATCCAGCTGCATCCAGCCACGGGCGGTGTCGTCATCCGTGCGACGCATGAAGGCCGTGCCGCGCACATCAGTGATGTGCTGAACCGCTTCGCCAGCCGCCAGTCGATGGGCGATTTCCACGATCGCGCGTTCAGCGTTGCCATACAACAGCAGATCACAGCGCGAATCGACCACGATCGAACGGCGGACCTTGTCCTGCCAGTAGTCGTAATGGGCAATCCTGCGCAATGACCCTTCAATGCCGCCCATGATGATCGGCACGTCCTTGTAGGCCTCGCGACAACGCTGGGCATACACCAGGGCCGCTCGATCCGGGCGCCGACCACCGGCGCTGCCGGGGGTGTAGGCATCGTCGCTGCGCGCCTTCCGGTCGGCGGTGTACCGGTTGATCATGGAGTCCATGTTTCCGGCCGTGACCCCAAAAAACAGCTTGGGTACACCCAGGACCTTGAACGGGTCGGCGCTGTGCCAATCGGGCTGGGCAATGATGCCAACCCTGAAACCCTGCGCCTCAAGCGTGCGCCCGACGATCGCCATGCCGAAGCTGGGATGGTCCACATACGCATCGCCGGTCACGATGATGACGTCGCAGGCATCCCAGCCGAGCTCATTCATTTCTTCGCGGCTCATGGGCAGGAATGGCGCGACCCCCAGACGCTTGGCCCAGTGGGGTCGGTAGGCCGTTAGCGGCCTGGCAGTGGGCATGGAGGGAACGGCAGACATGGGTACACACGAAGAGAATCGACAATTGTCGCCGATCGGCTCGCCAGGTCGCCACATACCCCCAGGAACCACCCAAACCACTTGCCCGAAAAGCCTGCATTTCCAAAAAGTAGCGCAATGAGAAAACTTTTTTTCTTTGTTGAGGGCTGAATGCTAGGATCAGGGCGCTGTTGTCACGCGTTCACTGGCAGTGGTCACCGTGAACGTCCAACCCATAGGAGACGACCATGAATGCGCCGCATGCACCAGGCCCCACACCGGCCGATCAGAAGGCGTTGCGAGAGTCGCTGATCGCCGGCAGAAAGCGCTTTCTCAGTCCTTCTCTGGCGACGGCCAGCATCTACCCGGATGACCCTCTGCTGCTGGTGCGCGGCGAGGGGCAATATGTGTTCGATGAAGCCGGCAAGCGCTACCTGGACTGCACGGCCCAGAACCTGTGCATCAGCATCGGGTTCTGCCATCCGGTCACCATGGCCATGGCGGGCGAACAGATGCACCGCCTGCCGCACACCACCACGCTGTTCCATAGCGAGCATCCCATTCGCTACGCACAGGAGCTGGTCGCCCGCATGCCCGCCGGGACCGATTGGGTGGTGCATCTGGTCAACAGCGGCGCAGAAGCCATCGATCTGGCCTACATGATGGCCAGAGTGCATACCGGGTGCTTCGAGATGGTGGCCCTGCGCAACGCGTATCACGGCCTGCAATTTGGCGCAGCTGGTAGCACTTCATTCAACGGCAACCGGTTTACCACGGCCAGCGTGCAAGGATTTGTGCATGCTATCCACCCGGATCAATACAAGGGCGTGTTCGGTGCAGGCGTCACGCCCTACCTTGACGAGCTGAAACGCACCATTGCCGCCTCCACCAGCGGCAGGATCGCCGGCATGATCATCGAGCC
>JBIKKG010000315.1:0-3666 GCA_044360485.1 Burkholderiaceae bacterium
GGCCGGCATCAGGCGGTCGCCCTCCCCGACTTCCTCGTTGTTGGCCAGGATGCGGAAGGTGGACGGATCGCCATCGCGAATCATCTGGGCGCTGCCCACGAAAAGGGTCTCCCAGGCGATTGGTTGGCGGGTCACCGGATCGAGCAGTGGGCGCGCCGGACGATAGACGTGCCAGTCGGAAACCGAGGCATCGGGCACGCCGCGCACGTATGCCAGATCGCCGCGACCCAGGTACAGCCGACCGTCCTGCGTGGCCACGATGCGGGGGTGATCGCGCAGACCGAGTGCCTCGACAATCAGCGGGCGGTTCAGGAAATGCTGGACCGCTGTCAGATTCAGCGTGGGCACGGATTCGCCGCGCAATTCGCCGGGCCGCACACGCGGCTGCAGCCGAACAGTCGGTTCCGTGCCTGACGGCGCGCCCGAGCTGCCGGTGCCGACGACTCGGCCCAATCGCAGGCGTGGTTGGGCCCCGGAGCGGTCGAGGTAGACGATGTCGCCAGGGTAGATCAGATGCGGGTTGGCGATTTGCTCGCGGTTGAGCTGCCAAATTTGCGGCCATTGCCAGGGCGACTTCAGGAAGCGCGCTGAGATATCCCAGAGCGTGTCGCCCTTCACCACGGTGTAGGTGTCAGGCGCATCGGGCGAGAGCGCGACGGGTGGCGTGGGGCCAGGCGGAGCGGCTTGAGACAGCGCAGCGGCAAGCCAGAGCGCGCAGCCGAAAACCCCCATGGTAAAATTCTTGATCATTTGAGACTGCCTGGCGGCCAACGGTTCCGTGATGCAGTCGATGGTACGTCGATCCGATGGCCACTTACCCCCACTGAAGTTCAACGGTTGTTCTAGTCCGATGGCCGTACTTGACATTCTTCGTTACCCCGATACCCGCCTGCACACGGTGGCCAAACCCGTGAAGCAGGTCGATGAGCGCGTGCGCACGCTGGTGGCCGACATGGCGCAAACCATGTACGCAGCCCCTGGCATTGGCTTGGCGGCCACGCAGGTCGATGTGCACGAGCAGGTCATCGTCATCGACCTGTCCGACGCGCGTGACCATCTGCAGGTGTTCATCAACCCAGACATCATCGCGCACTCAGATGAGCGGGCCGACGGCGAAGAGGGTTGCCTCTCGGTGCCCGGCATTTACGATGAAGTCGAGCGGTTTGCCCGCATCACGGTGCGCGCGCTGAATCTGGACGGCCAACCCTTCGAGCTGCAAGCCAGCGGCCTGCTCGCCGTGTGCATCCAGCATGAGATGGACCATCTGAAGGGCAAGGTGTTCGTGCAATACCTCTCGCGCCTGAAGCAAAGCCGTATTCGCGGCAAGATGGCCAAACTCGACCGGCAGGCCGCCTGACGGCCGACGCTGCGCGCCGCCACTGTTTTCGAACCTGCCATGAGACTGGTGTTCGCCGGAACCCCGGTCTTTGCCGAACAGGCGCTGGCGGCCCTGCATGCCGCGGGCCATGTCATCGAACTGGTGCTCACCCGGCCTGACAAGCCGGCCCAGCGTGGCCACAAGCTTGTCTCCAGCCCCGTCAAGCGCTGGGCGCAAGAACACGGCATCGAAGTGTTTCAGCCGAGTACGCTCAAAGATCCGCAGGCTTGCGAGCGGCTGCGCACGGTTCAGCCCGATCTGATGGTGGTGGCTGCCTATGGGCTGATCCTGCCGCAACAGGTGCTTGATCTGCCGCGCTGGGGCTGCCTGAACATCCATGCCTCGTTGCTGCCCCGTTGGCGCGGCGCCGCCCCGATCCAGCGTGCGGTGCAGGCGGGCGACCCTGAAACCGGCATCACGATCATGCAGATGGATGCAGGGCTCGACACCGGCGATATGCGACTGGTGCGCACGCTGCCGATCGGGTCTGAGGATACGGGCGGCAGCGTGCACGATCGGCTGGCTGAACTGGGCGCACAGGCCATCGTTCAGGCACTGGATGACCTGGCCCGCGATGCGCTCCCCCGCCAGCCTCAACCGCCAACCGGTGTCACCTATGCCGCCAAGATCGAACGCGCAGACGCGATCATCGACTGGATCGAACCGGCCCAGGCCATCGTCAATCGCGTGCGTGCCTTCGATCCCGCGCCTGGCTGCGTCACTGTGCTCGAACGCGCCCCCGAGCAGCCGCTTAAGGTCTGGAGGGCAGCGCCCGCGACTCCACCTGATGCACCGGTTGCCAGCGGCACCGTGCTTGCCGTCAGCCCTGATGCGCTGACCGTTGCATGCGGCCCGGCACATGCCCCGCAGGCGGTGTCCCTGCTGGAACTGCAACGCCCCGGCGGGCGACGCATGCCGGTGCGAGCCTTCCTGGGCGGCTTTGCGATCCAGCCAGGCGACCGCTTGTGCGCGCCGCCGGCGTCACGGCACCCGTCTTGAGCCGCCGGGCCGCATCGCGCACTCGATCGGTGTGGGATCGCTTGATTTCGGCCGGCATCGCGCCAATATGCTCAGACTGCGGTGAATCGAGATGGTTCGCCGTATCGGGGCGTTTGCCCTCAACCTGGAGAAGTGAATGTTCAGCTGGATGAAGACGGCGCTGCTGATGGCGGGCATCACGGCCTTGTTCGGTGCCTTGGGCGGCATGATCGGCGGCCAGCAGGGGATGCTGATGGCCCTGGGGTTTGCGCTGCTGACCAATTTCTTTGCCTACTGGTTTTCGGACCGCATGGTGCTGCGCATGTACAACGCGCGCGAAGTCGACGAGACCAGTGCACCGCAGTACTACGGCATGGTCCGTGAACTGGCCGAGCGGGCAGATCTGCCGATGCCGCGGGTCTATCTCATCGACGAAGACGCGCCCAATGCGTTTGCCACCGGGCGCAACCCGCAGCATGCAGCGGTCGCGGCCACCACGGGCATCCTGCGTGCGCTCAGCGCCCGCGAGTTGCGTGGCGTGATGGCCCATGAACTGGCTCACGTGAAGCACCGCGATATCCTGATCTCCACCGTCTCGGCCACCATGGCGGGAGCCATTTCAGCACTCGCGAATTTCGCGATGTTCTTCAGCAGCCGCGACAGCGAGGGCCGACCGACCAATCCGATTGCCAGCATCGCCGTGGCGATGCTGGCCCCGTTTGCCGCCATGCTGATCCAGATGGCCATTTCGCGGGCACGCGAATTCGAGGCCGACCGACTGGGGGCCGAGATCGCGGGAGATCCGCAGGCGCTGGCCAGTGCGCTCGACAAAATCCACCGCTATGCGCAGGGCATCCCGATGGAAGCGGCGCAGCGTCATCCTGAAACGGCACAGATGATGATCATGAACCCGCTGTCGGGCGGCGGCTTGAGCGGGTTGTTCTCCACGCATCCGCCGACTGAAGAGCGTGTTGAGCGGCTCATGCGCATGGCCAGCTCGGCCGGCAGGCAGAGCGCTTCAGAGGGCGCGCGGCGCTGAGTCGCTGACGCCGCCCCCGGCCCGTCCTCGCGTTTTTGCGCCTTTCGTTTCTCGCGAGCCCGCGCTGCAAGCTCCTACGCCTTCGTCGATGCGCCCCCCGGCTGCGGCCGCGCGCGCAGCGCTCGCCGATGAAATGTGCGCTGCAGCCAGGGCGCTGGCCGACATGGCGGGGGGCGAGCGTTTGCCCGATGCCCTGCAGCGTCATGCCTCGACGCTGCCGATCGCATCGCGAGCGCCTGCCCGCGATATGGCGTATCAGACCGTGCGCCGG
>JBIKKG010000316.1:0-3659 GCA_044360485.1 Burkholderiaceae bacterium
GTGCGACCCTTGCCCAGCGCGTTGCGGACATTCGACACGCAGCAGCCGTGGACTAAGTCCGGCTCAGCAATGCAGACCAGGAGCCAGTCCCGAGATAGTTCCCGAAACCTACTCCCACTCGATCGTCGCAGGCGGCTTACTGCTCACGTCGTACGCCACCCTGTTGATGCCCCGGACCTCATTGATGATTCGCCCCGACACCTTCTTCAGCAACGAATACGGCAACTCGGCCCAGTCGGCGGTCATGAAGTCGCTGGTCTGCACGGCGCGCAGCGCCACCACATAGTCGTAGGTGCGGCCGTCGCCCATCACCCCCACGCTCTTGACGGGCAGGAAGACCGCAAAGGCCTGACTGGTCTTGTCATACCAGCTGCGTCCGTCTGATGGATCGATGGCCGCGCGCAACTCATCGATGAAGATCGCATCGGCCCGCTGCAGCAGGCGCACATATTCGGGGTGAATCTCCCCCAGGATGCGCACGCCCAGACCTGGCCCAGGAAACGGATGGCGGTAGACCATCTCGGGGGGCAGTCCTAAGGCCACACCCAGCTCGCGGACCTCGTCTTTGAAGAGGTCGCGCAGCGGCTCAAGCAGCTTCAAGCCCAAGGTTTCAGGCAGGCCACCTACGTTGTGGTGGCTCTTGATGGTGGTGGCCTTCTTGGTCTTGGCCCCACCCGACTCAATGACGTCGGGGTAGATGGTGCCCTGGGCCAACCACTTGGCGTTCTTGAGCTTCGCGGCTTCGCGCTGAAACACCTCCACGAACTCGCGCCCAATGATCTTGCGCTTGGCTTCAGGGTCGCTCACGCCTTTGAGTGCGCCCATGAATTCGGTGGTCGCATCGACATGCACCACGCGTGTCTGCAGACGGCCCACAAACATCTCCATGACCATTTGCGCCTCGTTCAGCCGCAACAGACCATGATCGACAAACACACAGGTGAGCTGATCGCCAATGGCGCGGTGAATGAGCGCCGCAGCCACGCTGGAATCCACACCGCCGGATAAACCCAGAATGACTTCCTCGCTCCCCACTTGCTCGCGAATGAGCGCCACGGCCTCGTCGATATGGTCGCGCATCACCCAGTCGGGACGCGCGCTGGCAATCTGCAGGACGAATCGCTCGATCAGCGCCCTGCCCTGCACGGTATGCGTCACTTCCGGGTGAAATTGCACGCCGTAATAGCCACGCACCTCATCGGCCATGCCCGCAATCGGGCAGCTCGGCGTGCTGGCCATGAGCTTAAAGCCAGGCGGCAAAGACGTGACCTTGTCGCCATGGCTCATCCAGACCTTGAGCATGCCGTGACCCTCGGGCGTGGCGAAGTCCTCGATGCCCTGCAGCAGCCTCGTATGCCCGCGCGCGCGCACTTCGGCATAGCCGAATTCGCGGTGATCGCTGAAGCTCACTTCGCCGCCCAGTTGCTGCGCCATGGTCTGCATGCCATAGCAAATGCCCAGCACCGGTACGCCTAAGTCCCACACCGCTTGCGGCGCCCGCAGGGCATGGTCTTCATACGTACTGCCGTGACTGCCCGACAGGATGATGCCCTTGGGTGCGAACTGGCGAATGAACGCGTCGCTCACATCGTTAGGGTGAATCTCGCAGTAGACATGCGCTTCGCGCACGCGGCGTGCAATCAGCTGCGTGACTTGCGAGCCGAAGTCGAGAATGAGGATCCGGTCGTGCATGGCGGTGTCTTGCCAACCGCGGCAGCGGCCAGCCTGAGTGATGGAAAAAAACAGCGGGAAACAAACAGTGGGAAACGCACAGCGGGCAGGAATGCTGCAGAGCCGGCGCAGCGCGCCGCGCCCAGGCGAGAGGCCGGGATCAGTTCTGCAGGTAGTACTCGAGTGTGGAGACTACCCGCACGCGCTTGATATGCGGTGTGCTGGCATCGCGGTCCTCGATCGAAAACTGACCCTGTGACGCGCGCTTGAGCTTGCCTAATTCGCTGCCGGTGTCGATTGCGAATTTGCCAGCGGACTCACGGGCGTTTTTGACAGCCTGCTCGATCATCACGGGTTTGATCTCGTTGAGCCCATTGAACACATACTGCACGCTCGGGCCTTCACCTGACACCGCCACCCCCTGCTTGCCGAGTTCGCCCAAAGCGCCCAGCGCCTTGCGCACCGCATCGACCTTGGGTGTGTAGACGGTGACCGAGGAACGCCCGGAGTACCGCAGCTTCACATTCTGATCGCCATAGTCGCGGGCCTGGCGATCGGTGACCGCAGGCGGTGCAACAGTGACCTCAGCCTCATCAAACCCTTGAGCCTTCAGAAACGCCTGAATGGCTGCGTTCTTAGTCTCAAAGCGCGCATAAAGGGCAGGCAGGTCGTTGTCGGCATCGGTATGTTGAATGCCCCAAATCGCCAGATTGGCCGGCACTTCACGTTCGGCCAGGCCTTTGACATCGACCGTACGCTCGGTGGCCTTGAACTTTTGCAGGCCGCCCGACAAGGCGGTACCCAGACCCACCAGGCCGGCCGCCACCAGCAGCGCCGCAATGGCTGCTGCCAGGACGTCATAACCACGTTGCGTCATAGCTGACCTCAGTCGATGTGGTAGTTGGGAGCTTCTTTGGTGATCTGAACATCGTGCACATGCGATTCGCGAATGCCTGCCGATGTAATTTCCACGAAGCTCGGCCGCGTGCGCATCTCGTCGACATTGCGGCAACCGCAATAGCCCATGCTCGCCCGCACCCCACCGCACAACTGATACACGATGGACAGCACCGAGCCCTTGTAGGGCACACGGCCTTCGATGCCCTCAGGTACCAGCTTGTCCACGTTCGCAGAAGAGTCCTGAAAATAGCGATCGGCTGCACCATCGGCCATGGCGCCCAGTGAACCCATGCCACGGTAGCTCTTGTAGGAGCGCCCTTGGTACAGGATGACTTCGCCGGGCGCTTCTTCGGTGCCAGCAAACATCGAGCCCATCATGACGCTGTAGGCGCCGGCAGCCAGCGCCTTGGCCACGTCGCCCGAATAGCGGATGCCGCCATCGGCGATCAGCGGCACACCCGTGCCGGCCAGCGCTTGGGCCACTTCGCTGATGGCGGTGATTTGCGGCACACCGACACCGGCCACGATGCGGGTGGTGCAGATTGAACCAGGACCGATCCCTACCTTGACGCCGTCAGCGCCGGCCTCGGTCAGGGCACGCGCGGCATCGGCTGTGGCGATGTTGCCGCCGATGATCTCAACGCGAGGAAAATTGAGTTTGATCCAGCGAATACGATCCAGTACGCCTTGGGAATGACCATGGGCGGTATCGACCACCACCACATCGACACCGGCCTTCACCAGTGCTTCGATGCGCTCGTCGGAATCGGGACCCACGCCCACGGCGGCGCCCACACGCAACTTGCCGAATTCGTCTTTGCTGGCATGCGGATGCTCGGTGCTCTTGAGAATGTCCTTGACGGTGATCAGACCGCGCAAGGCGAAATCGGCATCGATCACCAGTACACGCTCAAGCCGGTGCTGATGCATGAGCGCTTTGGCTTCTTCCAGCGAGGCGCCTTCACGCACGGTCACGAGCCGTTCACGCGGGGTCATGATGGACGACACCGGCTCATCCAGGCGGGTTTCGAAGCGCAGATCGCGGTTCGTGACGATCCCCACGACATGGCGGCCCCTCACAACCGGTA
>JBIKKG010000317.1:0-3639 GCA_044360485.1 Burkholderiaceae bacterium
CTCGGCCAGGATGACCGCGTCGCCCTGCTGCACGAGAAAATTCAGCCGCGATGCCAGGGACGATGCAATGGACAGGCTGCCCGCAAAGGGCCAGATGCGGGGGCGTACCTCCAGCTGCGTGCCTTGGGCTGCTCCACCAGGCTGCAAAGCCTTGGTGCGAAACGCATCGCCAATCACCTGAAAACTCGGCCCCTGTGCGGAGCCTGCCCACTTCACGCCCAGGTCTTCCAGCAGTTCGCGGCGTACCTCCACGAACTTCACGTCCATGGCGATCATGCGTTCCATGCCAATACGCGGCACCAGATTCATGACTTGCGGATAGCGCCTGGCGATTTCCGCGATGCGTGCGGACTGCTCTTCGCCGATATCGCTGCCTTCGACCAGCACCTTGTCGCCAATGACGCGTGCCGTGACGCCATGGACAGTCCCCAGCATGGCCTGCACTTCAGTCAACAAGCGCGCGGTATCGGCCGCCATGACGTTGAACACATAGGTGCGCTCGGTCCCGGACTTGCCCCAGACCATCAGCGTGCTCTGGCCTGGTGCTTCGGGCAGTACCAGCACTTGGCGATCGTCCAGCGCAGTGGCCTGAATGACCTTGCCGTTGCCCACTGCAATGCGCCGCACATCGCGTTCATTGAGAACGTGCGCCTGACCGACATACAACGAGATGGGAGCCGGTGTTGCACTCGCTGGAGATTGCGTCTGCGCGAGAGCAACGCCCGGGCTCATGCAGACCATGGCCATGCCTAAGCTGAGCATCACGATGCTCAGGGCAAGCCCTTGCGTGCAGGTCCGTCGTCGGTGAAGGCGTGGTGTCGTGGCAGATGTCATGGTCTGGAATACGCTTTGGTGTGGTGCATGCACGCTGGGTTCAGCGGAACAGCGGCACGCTGGTGGGGGCAGAGAGCAGCCCATTGGCGGTGAATGGGTCGGTTGCTGGGGAAGTCGATGCACTCGAGGCCATGGCTGCAGCAGATCCGGGCGATGCAGCCGGCGTGGTCGAGGCGGCCTGTCCAACCGGCGCAGTCGGTGCAGCGCTCCCCAGGCCATTCGCTTTCTCGCCAGATGCCCCAGTCCCTGACGTTGCAACACCCTGTGACGCGCCGCCCGGAGCACTGCCCTGCGGGCCCAAAGGCCCGCGCCCTCCCACGATGATCTGTGGCCCGGGCGCAGGCGCAGGGACCATCGGTGCCTGTGGTGCCGGCGAAGCGGGCGCAGCAAGCACGGGAGCAGGTACAGGCGAAGGCGGCGGTAGGCCCAGCAGCGTGTTCACATCCAGGCGCTTGTCGACCACCGCTTCCCGATCATTGGGATGCCTGAGAACTGCTGTGAGCTTGCCGCTGCGTTGCGCCACGACCAGCTTTTGCGCGCGCTCGGGATCGACTTCGACCGTGATGGCGGTATAGCTGCGCGATGTGGGTGTGTCCTCAGCCTGCGGTGCACGCTGGCGACCCGTGGCGAGCACAGGTACGTCTTGAATGACCGTGCGGGTGAACTCGGGCTGTAGCTGCCCCTGAACAGGCAGAGGCCGGACCGTGAGCAGCAGGTCGATGCGGTCGCCTGGCTGCAACATGCCCGAGAGCGAGTTCACTTCGTCGACTGCAATGGTCATGGCCCGCACACCGGGTTGCAGGCGCGCGGAGATGGCACCGCTGTCGGCCGCTACCAGGGCAGACTGCAACAGGGGCTCGCCGGGCTTCATCGGCACTTGCAGGCGCGCACCTGCGACCTCGTCAAAGCGAGCCGGCGTGACAGCGCCACCCGGGGCGTACTCGCGGGGAATGGAGCGCACGGCCATGGTCTGCGCGCTGGCGACTTCGCCACGCTTGAGCTCCTGGCGAGCCACGACCACCTCCACCATGTCGGGACGGGGCGCAAGCCGAGCCTTCTCGATGGCCAGACGCTCGCCGATGTAATTGCGTGCACCCAGGACTGCGAGAGCACCAAAGCCCACCGCACCCAGGGCCATGAACAGGCCACGTCTGGCGAGGACGGCAGCCCGCAGACGCCCGATGCGCTCTGCCATGCGCGTTGTGAAAGCGGCCCTCATGGTTGCGAAAGCGCCCAGGTGTAGCGCTGATAGTGGGTATCGAACGCGCTTGCGAGTTGCGCCAGAGGAGAGCCAGGCGCCATCACGAACACCAACCCCACGAGGGCGAGCACCAGCACCACTTCAATGGCACTCTGACCACTGGATAAACGCCTGGTTGCCATGCGACGATCAAATGGCTGAATCATTGCGGCCGGCTCCAGTGCATGACCACCGCGGTGGCCTCCCGGTGGCGGGATACGGTGCAGATGACTTCTTCCTCGCGACGGCGCAAGGCGATCGCCTCACCTGAACTGGCCTCATGAGCACTGGCGCTGCCCCGATACCAGGCCGCACCCTGTGCCGGCATGCCCAGGGTGGGATCGATCTGAAAGCCATCGCCACGTGCGCGTTGTCGGACATGACGGGCGGCTGCATCCGGCGGGTCGTCCACCAAGGCCACCACAGTGGCCGCTGCGCGAGACGGATCGTCATGGATGATTTGACGCACGATCCGCGCGCCAGCGGGTAACCACTGCAACACAGGCAGTGCCACGCCATCGGAAGCCAGCGTGTGCGATCCATGGATCCTTCCACCTGGATGCGCCGCCGCCCGCCAACGCCATTGCGTGGCCATGCCTTCTGTGCCGATGGCGGTGGCGCGCAACTGCACACTGTCCAGACCGTCCTGCCCTCTGGCCGAAACGATTTGCCACTCCCCACGTGTGACTTCGACCACCTGCCGCCCAGCATCGCGAAAGTGTCGGTTCACGTTCTCACGCATGGCCTGAGACGACTCACGACTCTGAAACCGGTAAGCGGTCAACGACTGTCCGTCGATTTGCGCAGCACGCATGACCACTTCCTGTCTGACTTCCTGGGGCAAGGCATCCATGTGAGGCATCTCCTGTTGGGTTCTGTGATCGGGGATGAGTGAGAGGCGCTGGGTTGAAAGGTGTTGTGTCGAAAAGCGTTGCGTCTGAAGGGCTGGTTCGACTTAGCCACCCGTGGTCGGCACAGCGTCGTTGTCTGTCGGAACCGGATCGGACGCCACGGCTTCTCCAAGCCGGTCGGGTGGCACCACATCCATATCGATGGCATAGGGCTCAAAGGCACGGGCACTGGATTCGAAGCCAAGCAATCCACCCGCACCCAGCAGCGCACGCATGGGCAGCCAGGCTGCACGCAAGGCCGGTTCAATCCCCGGCACCCGAGCGCCCGCCTCGACGCGGGTCTGCGCTGAATCGGCAGCTGGCCCCTGAGGGCCCGAGGCATTCCATGCATCCGTCAGCAGCACCAGATGCGCGCGCAGCACCAGCGGCATGCCGGCCAGGCGACGGACCCAGCCGTCTGCACGCGCATTGCGCGAGACCTCGGTCTGCACCTGCGCACGGATCAGACCTCCATCGAGAGGCAGTCCGAACCGACCCGGCCCGGCCAGATCGGACAGCACCCGGACGGCGCCAGGAAAGGCCCGATCGCCCTGGCTGCCCACGAAGGCAAAGGGTGTGTTGAAACGCTCTGGGATGACTGCAATCGAGACATCCTCGAAGCGCTCGAGCAATGGGGAACCAGACCGATCGACCCAGAGCGATCTGCCCTCCTCC
>JBIKKG010000318.1:0-3635 GCA_044360485.1 Burkholderiaceae bacterium
GCGCGCACCTCGCCAGCCGCAGGCTGCACTGCCCGTGGGCGACGCGCCTGCTGACGCAGGTTTCGCCCAGACCGTGATCGATTGGCAACGCCGGCACGGTCGGCACGATCTGCCCTGGCAGGGCACCCGCGATCCGTATCGCATCTGGGTCTCTGAGATCATGCTGCAGCAGACGCAGGTGGCTGCGGTGATCGGCTATTACGCCCGATTCATGGCCCGCTTTCCGGATGTGCGGTCGCTTGCGGCCGCCCCGATTGACGATGTGCTGGCCTGCTGGAGCGGGCTGGGCTATTACAGCCGCGCGCGCAACCTGCATGCCTGTGCCGCGCTGGTGGTGTCGCAACACGGCGGCACGTTTCCGCAAAACCCCGAAGCCTTGCAGGCCCTGCCCGGTATTGGACCGTCCACAGCGGCCGCCATCGCCGCCTTCGCCTGGGGTGTGCGTGCGGCCATTCTGGATGGCAACGTCAAACGCGTCTTGTGCCGTCGATTCGGCATCGAAGGCTTTCCTGGAGAGCGAACAGTCGAGGCACGGCTGTGGTCGATGGCCCGGGCGCATCTGCCCGCCAATGGTGAAGGCGGGATCGAGGCCTACACCCAAGGCCTCATGGACCTGGGCGCTACCGTGTGCACGCGCGCGCGCCCGGCCTGCGCACGTTGTCCGTTGTCTGCGCAGTGCGACGCGTACCACACCCAGCGTGTCGCGCTGCTGCCCACGCGGCGACCCGCGCGCAGGATTGAACAGCGCGATGCGGCCTGGGTGGTGCTGGTGGCCGACGATGCTGTGCTTCTTGAGCGCCGAGCGCCTGCGGGCCTGTGGGGCGGCTTGTGGAGTCTGCCCGAATTGCGGGCGCCGCAGACCACGGCTTTGGCGCCCATGACGGCTGCGCAGGTGGCCGATGCGGTGCGTGATCGCTTCGGGATCGCAGGTCCGGTGCCGTCGAAGCTGGCGCCCGTTCGCCATGTCTTCACCCATTTCCGGTTGGCGGCAGACGTCTGGCGAATGGATCTGCCCAAGGCAGGCCGCACGCCAATGGCAGGACATGAGTGGCTCGCACTGTGCGATACGCCGCGCGCTCCGCTGCCTCAGCCGGTGAAGACCTTGCTCGCTCAGTTCACAGCGCAGTCGGATGCGCCGCTTGAGCGCATCAGATGACCTTGTTCTGCAGCAGCCAGCGATGCACGATGGCCAGCCGGGCGAGCGGGTCGTCCAGTGCCATCAGTTGGTGTTTGGCGGGTGCTGCGATCGGCAGAAATTCGCTGAGCCGATTGGCAACCCAGGCCGCTGATTCGAAGGCGCAGGGCTCGGCGATCAGCCCCTGATCCGCTTCGGGTCCTTCACGGCGCAGCGTATCGACGATGCGCCGAATCAGGTCGGTACAGGCGGCGTGCTCGGGTGGCACCGACACCAGCGGATCCGCGTCGATCAGTTGGACATCGGCCAGAATCAGGCCATCGGGAGCGACGCGACGTGCAGTGATGTGAAACCGGCGCCCACCTTGGGCACGCACATGCAGCAGGCCCCCGGGCTGCATGTCCCAGTCCCGCAGATGCGCCAGACAGCCGATGGCTTCATGTTCAGCCGGCGCACCGACCTCGGAACCCTTGATGAGTCGGCACACGCCGAAGGGTGTGTCGTGCCGCATGCAGGCGCGCACCATGTCGACATACCGTGCTTCGAAGATGCGCAAGGGCAGGATGCCGTCCGGGAACAGGACGGTGGACAGCGGAAAGATCGGCAGCGCCTGCTGCCCGTCTGATGTGCTCAGTGTGGGGTCGGACAAGACAGTGGTCCTGGCTTAGCCGACCAGCGTGCGGTGTGCCAACCCGCGATGCCGAACCAGCACGCGCTCGGCGTCGCGAAACCGCTTGGACAACTGCTCCACCACGTAGACCGATCGGTGCTGCCCGCCCGTGCAACCGACCGCGACGGTGAGATAGCTGCGGTTCTCCTGGACGTAGGCCGGCAACCAGCTCTGCAGGAAATGGGCAATATGCTCGATCATGCGCTCGACCGCCGGCACTTCGGCCAGAAACTGCGCAACGGGCGCATCCAGCCCGTTGAGGGCGCGCAGCGCGGGCGTGTAATAGGGATTGGGCAGACAGCGCACATCGAAGACCAGATCGGCATCGAGCGGTACGCCGTGCTTGAAAGCAAACGACTCGAACAGCAGGCCGATGCCCGAGCGCTGCAGCCCGACCACATCGCGCACCCACTGGCGCAGCACATTGGGATGCAGGTCGCTGGTATCGATCGACAGTCCCAGGTCCTCGACCACGCTCATCATCTCGCGTTCGCGATCGATCGATTCCATGAGCGTCGGCGGCGCTTCCTGAGAGCCGGCGGGCTGTAGCGTGAGCGGATGCCTGCGTCGGGTTTCAGAGAACCGCTGCACGAGGATGTCGGTGCGCGCGTTCAGAAAGAGCACCTTCACCTGATGATTGGCTTGCGTCAGGCGCTGAATCACGTCGCGCAGACCACCGACCGAGTCGCCGGTACGCACGTCGATCGAGACTGCGACGCGTCGATGCCCGGCCTCGCCCAGTGAACCGATGACATCGAACAGGAACGGCGCGGGCAGGTTGTCGATGCAGTAAAAGCCGTCGTCTTCCAGCACATTGACTGCGATGGATTTGCCGGAACCGGAAATGCCGGTGACGAGGATGATGTCCATGGGGGTCAGGGTCTCAGTGCGCCGCGTCGTCGATGGCCTGTTGCTGGCGGGCGATGAACTCGCGCATCGTGTCGATACCGCGCAACTGCAAGATGGTGTTGCGTACCGCAGCCTCGGCCAGCACGGCCAGATTGCGACCGGCCGCCACGGGAATCACCACCTTGCGGATCGCCATCCCCAGCACTTCCTGGGTCATGGCCTCGAGCGGCAGCCGTTCGTATTCATCTTCGTGGGTGCTGCGCCTGACCAGGTGCACGATGAGTTTCAGGCGCATCTTGCGGCGCACCGCGGTTTCGCCGAACACGGTCTTGATGTCGAGCAGACCCAGACCGCGCACTTCCAGCAGACCCTGCAAGAGCGGCGGACAGCGGCCCTCGATGGTGCTGTGGGCTACCCGGCGCAGTTCGACCACATCGTCGGCGACCAGCCCGTGGCCGCGGCTGATCAGCTCCAGGCCCAGTTCGCTCTTGCCCAGACCCGACTCACCGGAAATCAATACGCCGATCCCCAGCACGTCCATCAGCACCCCGTGCATCGTACAGCTGATCGCCATGGCCTTGCCGAGCTGACTGCGCAACAACTCGATGACCCGAGGACTGGGCAGGTCGCAGGCGAGCAAGGGCTGGTCGTGCTGAAGGCAGGCGGCAAGCAGCGCCTCGGGTGCCTGCACGCCTTCGGCCAGCACCAGCGCAGGCGGCTGGGCGTGACGGATTTCTTCCAGGACATGCTCGCGCCGTGAGGGGCTCAGACGCTCGAAATAAGCGACCTCGGCAACGCCGATCACCTGGATGCGATGCGGGTGAATCAGATTGAGGTAGCCGACCTGATCGACCGGGTCGGGCGCCCGGATGCCCGCTGCGCGATGACCCTGCGAAGCACCGCAGACCCAGTGCAGCCCGATCACCTCCGCGGAATGCTCAACCAGCTCCGAGACGCTGAGATCCGGGGCATTGGACGCAT
>JBIKKG010000319.1:0-3624 GCA_044360485.1 Burkholderiaceae bacterium
AGAAGAAGGTCCAACGGAACTGGCAGAGGTGAACCGACGCTTCAATCGCATGGCCCATGACCTGCATGCACTGGAGCAAGACCGGGCCGAAGCCTTAGCCGGCATCTCGCATGACATCCGAACGCCGCTCACCCGGCTGCGCATGGAGATTGAGCTGGCACCGATCGACGCGACTGCGCGCGCCTCGATGGCCGATGAAATCGATCGCATCGATGCCATCGTTCGGCAGTTTGTGGACTTTGCACAGCCGGTCGAACTGGAATCCATGTCGGATATTGACCTGACCGAGGCGATCGATTCGGTCGTGGCGAGCTTGACCCATGGGCCTGACGCGGCACAGCTGAGCTTGCAACGCAGCATCCGACCCGGCACGCACTGGCATGGGTCCCAGACATCGCTTGCCCGCATCCTGAGCAACCTGCTTGAAAACGCTCGCCGCTATGGTGCCAATGCCGCAGGTCACATTCGCATCGACCTGAGCGCACAACGCCTGGGCCGTGGCATTGAGCTGTGTGTGCGCGATCATGGTCCAGGAGTGCCCGTGGAACAGCTCGAACGCCTGCAGCGCCCCTTTGCCAGGGCAGATGCCGAACGCAACCGCTTTGGCGGTTCGGGGCTGGGCCTAGCGATCGTCGGGCGCCTGGCGCGCCGCCATGGCGGATCACTCCAGCTCGAGCTGCCTGCCGGGGGCGGACTGCTGGCACGGGTGCAGCTGCAGGACGCGGCCTCGCCTCCAACCTGACGTTCGATGACGATGCGCAGATTCCGGAGTCAGCCCTGCGTTCATCATAGCTTTTATCAATTGAAGGGATATTGACGTTCAATTGGATAAATCACCGACTCCCCGATACACTTCGTCCGTCCGTTGTTCAGGACAAACCATCACCGTCGGCTGACGACGCACGAAGCAACCGGAGAGTACGATGCCCGCCCTGAAAGGCACCAAGACGCACGACAACCTGAAAGCCGCTTTTGCTGGCGAAAGCCAAGCCAACCGCCGCTACCTCTACTTCGCAAACAAGGCCGACGTGGAAGGCCAGACCGAAGTGGCAGCCCTGTTCCGCTCGACCGCAGAAGGCGAGACCGGCCATGCACACGGCCACCTCGACTACCTCGCCGAAGTGGGCGACCCGGCCACCGACCTGCCGATCGGCTCGTCGTCGAACAACCTGAAAGCTGCAGTCGCAGGCGAAACGCACGAGTACACCGACATGTACCCGGGCATGGCCAAGACCGCGCGCGATGAAGGTTTCGACGAAATCGCCGACTGGTTCGAGACGCTGGCCAAGGCTGAGCGTTCGCACGCCAACAAGTTCGCCAAGGCCCTCGAAGTCCTGGCCTGACGGACCCGCCATGGACTGTCCGCTTGCGGACAGTCCGCGGTGTGCGGGGAGCCTTCGGGCTCCCTTTTTACTGCCCTGCATTGGTCAGGACGCTGTCCCGCGACCTCTTTTTCAACCTAATTTCTCTCGAATACGGCCGCCATGTCTGCACGCGAAGGTTCCCTCGAAGCGCCCACCCGGCATCCCATCGACTGGCGCAACCCCAAGTTCTACGACGAGACCGCTGCACTCGACGAAATGGAGCGGGTGTTCGACATCTGCCACGGCTGTCGCCGCTGCGTCAGCCTATGCAACGCATTTCCCACCCTCTTTGACCTGGTCGATGAAAGCAAGACCGGCGAGGTTGATGGCGTCGATCGCAAGGATTACTGGAAGGTGGTTGACCAGTGCTATCTGTGCGATGTCTGTTACCTGACCAAATGCCCTTACGTGCCGCCGCACCCCTGGAATCTGGATTTCCCGCACCTGATGCTGCGGGGCAAAGCGATCCAGTTCCGCGAAGGCACACCCACGAAATTTCGCGATACCACGCTCGCTTCCACCGATCGCAACGGCAAGCTGGCCGGCATTCCGGTAGTGGTTCAGCTCGTCAACAAGCTCAATCACAACCCCACCTTCCGCAACATGCTCGAAGACAAGCTGGGCGTGCACAAGGACGCCTGGGTGCCCGACTTCACTGCCAAGACCTTTGCCCGCACGGCCAAGGATTCAGCGCCTCACCCGGTGCGCAACGGCGACCGCACTCCGGGCAAGGTTGCGATCTTTGCCACCTGCTACGTCAACTACAACGAACCCGGCATCGGGCACGACCTGATCAAGGTCCTGGACCACAACGCCATTCCCCATGTGCGCGTCGAAAAGGAAGCCTGCTGCGGCATGCCCAAGCTGGAACTGGGCGACCTTGAAGGCGTGGCCGAACTCAAGCAGGCCAATATCCCGAAGCTGGCAGCGCTGGCCCGCGCCGGCTACGCCATTCTTGCGCCCATCCCATCCTGCGGCCTGATGTTCAAGCAGGAGCTGCCGCTGATGTTCCCCGATGACGAGGACGTCAAGGCCGTGCAAAAAGCGATGTTCGATCCGTTTGAATATCTGGTCGCCCGCCACAAGGATGGCTTGCTCAAGACCGACTTCCAGCCCGACGGCCTGGGCAAGGTGTCTTACCACGTGGCTTGTCACCTGCGCGTGCAAAACGTCGGTCAAAAGACCCGTGAGCTACTGTCAATGCTGCCGCAAACCTCCGTGCACACGGTCGAGCGCTGCTCGGGGCACGCCGGAACCTGGGGAGTAAAAAAAGAATTTCACGCCACCGCGATGAAAATCGGCCGTCCGGTCTTTCGTCAGATGGCGGAGCACCCCGTCGGGGGCGAACCCGACTGGGTGGCTTCTGACTGCCAACTCGCCGGCCATCACATTGCACAGGGCATGCAAGGCAAGGCCGACGGAAAACTCGCCCATCCCCTGAGCTTGTTGCGCATGGCTTATGGCCTGCCCGGCTGACTTTTTTCATCTGGAGATTCACATGCCTCACATCACCCGCGATTCGCTGATGACCCTGGAGGCCTATTCAAAGGCCCGTCCGGACTTTCGCAAGCAGGTCATCGCCCACAAGAAACGCAGAACCGTGCCGCTGGGCGACCATGTCACCCTGCTCTTCGAAGACGAACTGACCGTGCGTTACCAGATTCAGGAAATGCTGCGTATCGAGAAAATCTTCGAAGAAGATGGCATTCGGCACGAACTTGAGTCCTACGATCCGCTGATTCCGGATGGCCGCAACCTCAAGGCCACCATGCTCATCGAATACGAGGACGCCACCGTGCGCCGCGCGGCCCTGGGCCGACTCAAAGGGGTCGAGCAGCGCGTCTGGGTGCAGGTCGAGGGCTCGCCCCGTGTGTACCCGATTGCGGACGAAGACATGGAGCGCGAAAACGACGAGAAAACCTCGGCCGTGCATTTCATGCGCTGGGAACTCACCGAAGAGATGGCGGCTGCATTGAAGTACGGCGTGTCGCTGTCAATTGGGGTCGATCATCCCAACTACTCGGCCAGTTTGTCGCCCGTGCCGCTCGAGATTCGCAGCGCACTGGTGGCTGATCTGCGCTAAGCGCAGCCTGCATGCGGCGTCGTGCGCCCGCAAGCGCGCGCGATGCCGAGCATGACTTTGCTGAATGACCCCGCGTGATGACCTCGCGTCATCAGCCAGCCTGATTATCCCGCTTGAACTGCGCGCACCAGCATCACCACGGCGTGAGCTTCGATGCCCTCGCCGCGCCCAGCAAAC
>JBIKKG010000078.1:0-12890 GCA_044360485.1 Burkholderiaceae bacterium
TCGGTCAGGCTCACGAACATCACTGACCCGTTTTCCTTCCTACATTCACTTTCCAACTGACCAACGGTCCAACCTCAAGGAGTCGTCATGACCAACGCAGCATTAGTCGCGATCGCCGCCGGCCTCATCATTGGCCTCGGAGCCCTCGGTGCGTGTATCGGTATTGCCATGATGGGCGGCAAATACCTCGAAGCCAGCGCGCGTCAGCCCGAGCTGATGGACAAGCTGCAGACCAAGATGTTCCTGCTGGCTGGTCTGATCGACGCCGCCTTCCTGATCGGCGTCGGTATCGCCATGATGTTTGCCTTCGCCAACCCCTTCAAGTGATCCGGGACGCTCTGGCACGCATCGTCCTGTCCCGGGACGCAGTTCCCGGTCCACTTCGGAGGTAATCGGTCGTGAACATCAACGCGACGCTTTTCGTCCAGATCGCCGTCTTTGTAGCGCTCTGGTGGTTCACCGCCAAGTTCGTCTGGCCGCCGATCGTCAAGGCGCTTGACGAGCGCAGCAAGCGCATCGCCGACGGCCTGGCCGCCGCCGACAAGGCGAAGTCCGATCTGGCCGCTGCAGAGCAACGCGTGGCAGCCGAGATCAAGCAGGCCCGCGCCAGCGCAGCCGAGGTTCGCGCCTCGGGCGAGAAGCAGGCAGCACAGCTGGTCGAAGAGGCCCGTGCTGAAGCCGCTCGCATCGTGTCTGATGCACGCAAGGCTGCCGAGTCCGAAGCGGCTCTGGCGGCCCAGCGCGCCAAGGACCAGCTGCGCGAGCAGGTGGCCACGCTGGCTGTGGCAGGGGCCGAGCGGATTTTGCGTCGCGAAATCGACGCGAACCGCCACGCCGAGCTGCTCACCGGCCTGAAGGCCGAGCTGCACTAGGACCTGACACGCCATGGCCGAATCGCTCACCATTGCCCGGCCTTATGCCGAGGCCGCCTTCAAGCTGGCCCGCGACGCCAACAGCTTGCCGCAGTGGTCCGACGCCTTGTCGCGTCTGGCTGCCGTGGCCGGCAACCGCGTCGCGCACGACCTGATCGGCAACCCGCGGGTGACCGACGATCAGCTGGCCGCGCTGGTCGCCGACGTCGCGGGCAGCCTGTCGCCCGAGCAGCGCAACTTTGTACAGCTCCTGGCCGAAAACGAACGCCTCACCGTGCTCCCCGAAATCGTCGGACACTTCGAGGCGCTCAAGAACGGCTCGGAGGGCGTGATCGATGCGCACATCGATTCCGCCTACCCGCTGTCCGAACAGCAGCTTGCCGACGTGATCGCCACCCTCCAGGCCAAGTACGGCCGCAAGGTCAAAGCCGATGTCCACGTAGACCCGGAACTGATCGGCGGTATCTCCATTCGCATCGGTGACGAGGTGCATGACACCTCGGTGCGCGGCAAGCTCGCGCAACTTGCCGACGCACTGATGAAATAAGTGTCGCTGAAGACTTAGGAGCGCTACACATGCAACTCAATCCGGCAGAAATCAGCGAACTGCTGAAATCCAAGATCCAGAACCTGAACGTGGGCGCCGACGCCCGCAACCAGGGCACAGTGGTGTCGGTGACCGACGGCATCTGCCGCATTCACGGCCTGTCGGACGTGATGCAGGGCGAGATGATCGAGTTCCCCGGCAACACCTTCGGCCTGGCACTGAACCTCGAGCGCGACTCGGTCGGCGCCGTGGTGCTGGGTGAGTACGAGCACATCTCCGAAGGCCAGGTCGTCAAGGCCACCGGCAAGATTCTGTCCGTGCCCGTGGGCCCCGAGCTCCTCGGGCGCGTGGTCAACTCGCTGGGCGAACCGATCGACGGCAAAGGCCCGATCAACGCCAAGCTGAGCGACATCATCGAGAAAGTCGCCCCTGGCGTCATCGCACGAAAATCGGTGTCGCAGCCGGTCCAGACCGGCCTGAAGGCCATCGACTCCATGGTCCCGATCGGTCGCGGTCAGCGCGAACTGATCATTGGCGACCGCCAGACCGGCAAGACTGCGGTGGCGGTCGACACCATCATCAACCAGAAGGGCAAGGGCGTCTTCTGCGTGTATGTGGCCATCGGCCAGAAAGCCTCCACGGTCGCCAACGTCGTGCGCAAGCTCGAAGAAACCGGCGCACTGGCCTACACGATCGTGGTCGCCTCGACCGCCTCCGAGTCCGCCGCGATGCAGTACATCGCCGCCTATTCGGGCTGCACCATGGGTGAGTACTTCCGCGACCGCGGCGAAGACGCACTCATCATCTATGACGACCTCTCCAAGCAGGCCGTGGCCTACCGTCAGGTGTCGCTGCTGCTGCGCCGCCCGCCGGGTCGCGAAGCCTATCCCGGCGACGTGTTCTATCTCCACTCGCGTCTGCTCGAGCGCGCTGCCCGCGTGAACGAGGATTACGTCGAGAAGTTCACGAATGGCGCCGTCAAGGGCAAGACCGGCTCGCTGACCGCGCTGCCGATCATTGAAACCCAGGCCGGCGACGTGTCCGCATTCGTGCCGACCAACGTCATTTCCATTACCGACGGCCAGATCTTCCTGGAAACCGACCTGTTCAACTCCGGCATCCGCCCCGCCATCAATGCGGGTATCTCGGTGTCGCGAGTCGGTGGCGCAGCCCAGACCAAGGTCATCAAGAAGCTGTCCGGCGGTATCCGAACCGACCTTGCCCAGTACCGTGAGCTGGCCGCCTTCGCGCAGTTCGCCTCCGACCTCGACGACTCCACCCGTCGTCAGCTAGAGCGCGGCCGTCGCACGGTGGAAGTCCTCAAGCAGCCGCAATATCAGCCGCTGCAAGTGTGGCAGCTGGCGGTGTCGCTCTTTGCCGTCACCCGTGGCTACATGGATGAACTGCCGGTCGAGAAAGCACTGTCCTTCGAGAGCGCCCTGCACGACCACATGAAGAATCAGCATGCGGCGTGGGTCGAGCGCATCGAGTCGACCAAGGACATGTCCGCAGACGACGAGAAAGCGCTGATCAGCGTGATCGAGTCGTTCAAGAAGACCGGCGCATTCTGATCGCCCCACCGCGACCGACCTCCCCAAGGACATAGGCTGCCATGGCTGGCTCCAGAGAGATCCGCAACAAGATCAAGAGCGTGCAAAACACGCGCAAGATCACCAAGGCGATGGAAATGGTCGCCGCCTCCAAAATGCGCAAGGCGCAGGACCGGATGCGGCACGCCCGTCCCTTCGGCGACAAGCTGCGCAACATCGCAGCCCATCTTGCCAATGCCAACCCGGAATATCGTCATCCCTTCCTGGTCAAGCGCGACACCATCAAGGCGGCAGGCCTGATTCTGGTGACTACCGACAAGGGCCTGTGCGGCGGACTGAACACCAACGTGCTGCGCATGGTCACCACGCGCATGCGCGACATGGACACCCAGGGCACCAAGCTTCAGGTAACCGCCATCGGCAACAAGGGTCTGGGGTTCATGCAGCGCATCAACGCGAAAGTCGTCTCGCAGCTGGTGCAGATGGGCGACACCCCGCACATGGAAAAGCTGATCGGCCCGGTCAAAGTTCAGCTCGACGCTTATGCAGCCGGCGAAATCGACGCGGTGTATCTGGCCTACAACCGCTTCATCAACACGATGAAGCAAGAGCCCGTCATCGAACAGCTGCTTCCGCTCGACCCGTCTCGTCTGACCGAAAACACGCGTGAGTACTCATGGGATTATCTCTACGAGCCTGATGCGCAAACCGTGCTCGACGAACTGCTCCTGCGATACGTCGAAGCACTGATCTACCAGGCGGTTGCCGAAAACATGGCCTCCGAGCAATCGGCTCGGATGGTCGCCATGAAATCGGCCTCCGATAACGCAAAGAAGGTGATTGGCGAACTGCAGCTGTCCTACAACAAGGCACGGCAGGCAGCCATTACCAAAGAACTGTCCGAGATCGTGAGCGGAGCTGCGGCCGTCTGAGGCCCTTCCCCACGACCTGACACAACGCATTCAACATTTCAAAGAATCAACGAGGTCCCGACATGCAACAAGGCCAGATCGTTCAGTGCATCGGCGCGGTGGTCGACATCCAGTTCCCGCGTGACTCGATGCCCCGAGTCTACGACGCACTGGTGCTCCAGGACGCCGGCAACAGCCTGGCCGAAGTGGGCCTCACCTTCGAAGTCCAGCAGCAGCTGGGCGACGGCGTGGTGCGCACCATTGCCCTGGGATCTTCCGACGGCCTGCGCCGCGGCATGTCCATTACCAACACCGGCAAGCCAATCTCGGTCCCGGTCGGCGAGGCCACTCTCGGTCGCATCATGGACGTGCTGGGCCGCCCCATCGACGAAGCCGGCCCGATCAAGACCGAAGAGCGTCGCGCCATTCACCAGCCAGCCCCGAAGTTCGCCGACCTCTCACCTTCGGTCGAACTGCTGCCCACCGGCATCAAGGTGATCGACCTGGTTTGCCCGTTTGCCAAGGGCGGCAAGATCGGTCTGTTCGGTGGCGCCGGCGTGGGCAAAACCGTCAACATGATGGAACTCATCAACAACATCGCCAAGCAATACTCGGGCTACTCCGTGTTTGCCGGCGTGGGGGAGCGTACCCGCGAGGGCAACGACTTCTACCACGAGATGGAAGAGTCCAACGTACTCGACAAAGTGGCCATGGTGTTCGGTCAGATGAACGAGCCCCCGGGCAACCGCCTGCGCGTGGCGCTGACCGGCCTGACCATGGCCGAGCGCTTCCGCGATGAAGGCAAAGACATCCTGTTCTTCGTCGACAACATCTACCGCTACACGCTGGCCGGTACCGAGGTGTCCGCGCTGCTCGGTCGTATGCCGTCTGCCGTGGGTTACCAGCCCACGCTCGCCGAGGAAATGGGCCGTCTGCAGGAACGCATCACCTCCACCAAGACCGGTTCGATCACTTCCATTCAAGCCGTGTATGTGCCCGCAGACGACCTGACCGACCCGTCGCCTGCCACCACCTTCGCTCACCTGGACGCCACCGTTGTGCTGTCACGGGACATCGCCGCGCTGGGGATCTACCCCGCCGTGGACCCACTGGACTCCACGTCGCGCCAGGTCGATCCGTACATCATCGGCGAAGAGCACTACAGCATCACCCGCCGCGTTCAGGCCACCCTGCAGCGTTACAAGGAACTGCGCGACATCATCGCCATTCTGGGGATGGACGAGCTGTCTCCTGACGACAAACTGGCCGTGGCGCGCGCCCGGAAAATCCAGCGCTTCCTGTCGCAGCCCTTCCACGTGGCCGAAGTGTTCACCGGGTCGCCCGGCAAGTTCGTGCCTCTGAACGAGACGCTGCGGGGCTTCAAGATGATCGTCGACGGCGAATGCGATGCACTGCCCGAGCAGGCCTTCTACATGGTCGGCACCATCGACGAGGCCTTCGAGAAAGCCAAGACACTGAAGTGATCGGAGCCCAAGCATGAGCACCATTCACGTCGACGTCGTCAGCGCAGAAGAAAGCATCTTCGAAGGCGAAGCCGAGTTCGTCGCACTCCCGGGCGAATCAGGGGAACTGGGCATCTACCCCCAGCACACCCCTCTCATCACCCGCATCCGCCCGGGTGCGGTCCGCATCAAAATCGCCGGTAAGGCCGAAGAAGAGCTGGTCTTCGTCGCAGGCGGCATCCTGGAAGTGCAACCCAACCGGGTCACCGTGCTGGCCGACACCGCCATCCGCGGTCACGACCTGGACGAGGCCAAGGCCGAGGAAGCGCGTAAGAAAGCTGAAGAAGCGCTGGCTAATCGCAGCGCCGATATCGATTACGCCAAGGCACAAGCAGAGCTCATGGAAGCCATGGCCCAAATCGCCGCCATCCGCAAACTGCGAGGTAAGTGATCGCTGTCCGAGCGGCATAGCCGCTCGGCAGACCCGAGCACTGCTCGGGGCACAGCGATCACAGCGAGCGCACGCTTGCGCGAGCAAAAAGCATTCGCGCAGAGCCTGCCTGCGGCAGGCGGCTGCGTGGCCCGATCACTGATCGGGCCACGCAGCGAACGGCGAGCCCCTGTCCTCACTCCCTCACTTCATAGATCCCGAGCTTGCGGTGCAGCGGCGACTCATCCGCAACAAATAAAAAACTCGGCCGATCCGCATAGCGATTGCGCAGCCCGATCGACACATACCCGGGCGCGCAACACGTATCCGCCTCGCCCATCTCAAACGATTCGCCCGCGACCGAGACCTCCACTCCACCCTCGATCACATGCCACACCGAAGCCGGCGACCGGCCAGGCAGGCTACAAGCCTCCCCGGGGCGCAGCATCAGGGCATGAAATCCCAGGACATTCTGCGCATCGGCACCCGTCGTCGGGTTCACAAATGTCACCTGCACTGGCGCATCACCTGTCTGCGTGCGCGCCTGCTGCTCAAGCGCCGCACGCGTATCCCGCCATGCGTAACGCAGCATCGGATACGGGCTGGGGGACGCCTGAAAACCTGCTGAAGGCAACAAACCGCCCCGTGGGTGCGTCGGTTCGACACGTTCAACCGTCACCGACTGGCGTGAGCCATTCACGTGATACGAAGCCTCCAGGTAATAAACAAGCGGCAGGTCCAGTACGTCCAGCCACACCACAGGGTCGGCGCCGTCATGCCCGTGTTCATGCCACAGCCCGGTCGGCGTGAGGATCAGATCGCCACGCGACATCGGCAGCTTTTCACCTTCCACGGTCGTCCACGCACCCTCACCCTCGACCACCATGCGCACCGCGTTCGGAGTGTGACGGTGCGATGGTGCCCACTCACCGGGCAGCAGCAGCTGCATGCCCAGATAGATCGCCGGGCTCGCCTGCATGCGCTCAAGACCGTGCCCCGGATTCGCCAGCACCAGCACCCGCCGCTCCGCCTTCTCGATCGGCGTCAGTGCACCAGCCTGCATCAGCAGGGGGCGGATCGCCGCATAGGGCCACATCGTGGGCTGCGTCTGGCGCGCCGGAATCGTGGGCGGCAAGAGGCTGCGCAGACTCGGCCATAGCGGGACGAGGTTCTGATCGGCCAGCGCATCCCGATAGGACTGCGGCAGATCACTGAGTTTTCCAAGTTCGTTCATGGCTGATGGATGCAATCGAGAGCGTCGTTTCGGTTCAAGGGCCACGTACGCGTCTGTCACACGTGCGAGTGAGGGACAATACCGCAGCGTCACACGACGGCACCCGTGCCCTCACACACAGTGCCCGCAGCACAACCCATCACAAGCGGTGAGGCCCTGGCCGCACGCCGCCACTCAGGAGGAATCACCATGGACTTCGAAATCCCCGAAGAGCACCGCATGATCAAGGACCTGGTCGCACGCTTCGTGCGCGAGGAGCTGATCCCACTCGAGCCGGCGATCCTCAAACGCGAAGCGGCAGGCGAGGGCAGCAGCCTCACCGCAACCGAACGCGCCAAGATCGACAGTCGGTCTCAGGAACTCGGCCTGTGGGGTCTGGATGCACCCGAGGACATCGGTGGCCACGATCTGCCGGTAAGCGCCATGGTGGGGGTGAACGAAGAGATGGGCCGCACCATCGTTCACTACTATCTGCCGCCCGACACCCCCAACCTGCTCATGCTCAGGCGCACGGCCACGCCGGAACAAAAGCGCAAATACCTCGAACCCTATGTGCGCGGTGAGCTGAGTTCGGCCATCGTGATCTCCGAGCCGGGTGCGGGTGGTGACCCTTCGGGCATGACCACGCGTGCCGTGCGTGACGGCTCCGACTGGGTCATCAACGGCCGCAAGATCTGGATCAGCAACATGGACCGTGCCGACTTCGGCATCGTCATGGCACGCACCGAAGGCTCGGGCGGCGATCGCGGCGGCATCTCCGCCTTCATCGTCGACAAGGGCACGCCAGGGTTCGAAGTGGCCCGCCGCATTCCGATGCTGGGCGGCGTGTTTACCGCTGAAGTCACGTTCGATGACTGCCGCGTGCCCGCCGGCCAATTGTTGGGCGTGGAGGGGCAGGGCTTTGCGCCGATGCAAGAGCGCCTGGGTGCCCGCCGGGTTCAGATGGCCGCCTGGTGCGTGGGCCGCGCACAGCGGGCCCTGGACATGATGGTCGAGTACGCCCCGCAGCGTAAGACCTTCGGCGCGTATCTCTCCGATCGGCAGGCTATCCAATGGTGGATCGCCGATGCCGCCACCCGCATCCATGCGGCCCGTCTCATGACCTATGAAGCCGCCTGGCGCCTGGACCGCGGCATGGACGCCCGCACCCAGCTCTCGATCATCAAGGCCTACGCCACCGAGATGGCCTGGGAGGTGATCGACCGCGCCATGCAGACCTTCGGCGCCATGGGTATGACCAAGGAGCTGCCGCTGCAGATGATGGCCAATGAGTCGCGCCTGATGCGCATCTACGAAGGACCGACCGAGGTACACAAGTGGGTGGTAGCGCGCAATACGTTGGGACGTCGCGGCTGAATCTGTTCCGACTCAGTCCACCGTCAGCACAATCTTGCCGACCTGGGCATTGCTTTGCATGTAGGCATGCGCCTGCAGCACATCCTGCAAGGGAAAGGCACGGTCCACGATCGGCTGCAGCACACCCTGCTGCAGCGGCCCAAGCAAGTCGCGTGCGCAAGCCTGTACGCAGGCCACCGTTTGCTCGACCGTGCGGGTACGGAACGTCACGCCGATGATGCGCAGGCGGCGCAGCGCCACATAGTCCAGGTCGATCTGCGCATTCTTGCCGCCCAGCCGGCCAATGTTCACCAGCCGCCCCTCCAGCGCCAGGCACCGCAGGCTGGGCTCGAACGCCGACGCGCCAATGCTGTCGGCCAGCACATTCACACCGCGCTGTCCCGTGACAGCCAGCACCTGATCGACCCAAGCATCGTCCTGCGCAACCACCGCATCGGTAATGCCCAGCGGCATAAGCTGGCGCAGCTTGTCTGCCGAACGCGACGTGGCCACCACCTGCGATGCACCCGCCCAGCGCGCCACCTGGATCGCCGCCATGCCGATCCCCGAAGAGGCTGCGTTGATCAGGGCTACCTCGCCGCGTTGCAATCCACCGTTGGTGATGAGCGCATCGTGCGCCGTGGTGAAGACATTGGGAAAGGCCGCAGCCTGCTGCCAATCGAGATGCGCGGGCTTAGGCATGACTGTGCGCGCATCCACCGCCACGAAGGCCGCCTGCGAGCCGCGACCATGCACCATGACCGCATCGCCCAGCTTGAAGCTGTTCACGCCTTCGCCCAGCGCAGCCACCTCTCCCGAGCACTCCACGCCACCGATACCGCCCGAACCCGAGCGCAGCCCCTGCAGGGCGGTGATCTCGCCGCGGTTCACTCCCGCAGCGCGCACCCGCACCAAGACCTGGCCAGGTCCGGCCACCGGCACCGGTACGTTGCGTGCTTCCACTCGCCCGCCGGACGCACCGGGCACCGTGCACACTGCCTGCATCATCTGGCTCATCGCGTCTCCTTGTGCAGGCGCTGTCGGATGCTGCAAACATGGCGCAGATCCCGTTAGCCCGTCGACGATCATGCCATGCCAACCACCCAGCCACATTGACGCCGCGCGCGGTTTCGGTCCAGCATCGTGTTTCACATCGATCAAGCCACCGGGAGACCTCAATGGGTGCTGTGGACTACGGCGTTGAAGAAGCCGCGATGCAGGCTTACCTGAAGGCTGGCGAGGCACGGGCCTATGCACTGGGCAATCGCGGACCGATCCGCTTCACCACCGATGGCACGTTGCACCCGGACATCCTGGAGGCTTACTGGCGCTGCGGCTTCTACATTTTCGAAGGCGTGATCAAGGCTGAAGAGTTGGCCGACATCGAAGCCGACATCCAGGTCATTCTCGACCGCCTGCCCGCCGAGAAAAACTCGCCAGTCGACCGCCACGGCCGCCCCGCGCTGTCGTCCGACTGCAAGAGTCCGAACCTGTACTGGTCCAAGCCCCTGGGCGACCCGGCCGGCGGCACCGACTTTGCTAACGGCCGCCATCCGGTGAAGATGTTCGAACCCACGGCCACGGTCGACGCGCCCAAGGACGTGGTCTACCTCATGCTGGGCACGCTACAGTTTTCCGACGCAGCGCTGCGGGTGTACGGGCACCCCGGTTTGCTCGCTGTGGCCGCCGCCGTCAATGGCGACGACTTCGTCCCCTTCAACGAAGCGTTTTTCATCAAGCAGCCGGGGCTGGGTGCCTCGGTGGCCTGGCATCAGGACGGCGTCACCCACTGGGGCAAACCCGACTGGGACGAAGGCACACACGGCTTCAATTTCATGGCCCAGCTCTATGGCTGTACCGCGGCCAACGGCGTGTGGGTGGTGCCCGGTTCGCACAAGCTCGGGCGTGCCGACATCAAAGCCATGGCGACGGCAGCCGGCTCCGACCGCCTGCCCGATGCAGTGCCCATCATCTGTGCCCCGGGCGACGTGGCCATGACCAACCGCCAGGCGGTGCACGGCTCGTTTGCCAACACCAGCACCGACTGGCGCGTCACGATCAACATGGGTTTTCACCGGCGCCGTTCGGTGCTGGGCGTGGTCAGTGGCGGCAGCCTGCACGGACGCAAGGGCGTCTACGATGCAGCGCGCATCCAGGAGCGCTCGCGCATGATCGGCTATGGCATCGATGCACGCCGCCAGCGCTTTCCGCAGGAAACGCCATTCGTGTATCTGCCGCATGCCCAAGCGGGTGAGCGCTACGAATGGAACGAGTCGGTGCGCGCGTCCATCCGCGACTACAACCTGATGGACCTGAGCATCTGAGCCGGACTCAGCCGCGTCGCAGCCGACGGGCACACCACCATCACGTCTACGTGGTGGCCCTGTCGGATGAAGTCTGGAACGAGCCCGCCTTTCGCAAGGCCAACCCCGACTATGTGCTGGGCAAGCCCTTCGTGTACGTGGGCATGACCGGCCTCGACCCGGACCTGCGCTTCGATCGCCACAAGGCTGGCGTGCAGGCCAACCGCTTTGTCACGCTGTACGGCCTGCACCTGGTGCCTAAGCTCTACGAGGTCTACAACCCCATGCCCTACGAGGCCGCCCGCGAGATGGAAGTGGAGCTGGCCATCGGCCTGCGGGAAGCGGGGTTCGGGGTGTGGCAGGCGTGACGTAAGATTCATTTCATGACACCGACACCCGCTCCGCTCGATACCACCACGCGGCAAATCCTGCTCGGCATCTCCACCGCCACCCTCACCACCGTGCTGCTCAAGCACGGTCTTCGCAATGTGTGGCTGCGCGGCACCCGCCCGCTCGCACCGGGTCTACCGCGCATCGCGGGGCGCGCCTTCACGCTTCGCTTTGTGCCCGCTCGCGAAGACCTGGCCACACCTGCCTCGTGGGGCTCACCCATTTCCACGCGCGCGGCCATCGAGGCCATGCCCGAGGGCTGCATCGCGGTGGTGGGTGCCATGGGCTGCACCGACGCCGGCATCTTCGGCGACATCCTGTGCGCCCGCATGCAAAAGCGCGGCGTCGCTGCGCTGGTGAGCGATGGCGTGGTGCGCGATGTCGCAGGCGTGCTGGGCACCGGGCTGCCGGTGTGGTGTCAGGGCACCGCCGCCCCGCCTTCCGTGGCGGGCCTCACCTTTGTGGGCTGGCAAGAGCCGATCGACTGCGGCGGTGTAGCGGTGTTCCCCAACGATGTGATCGTGGTCGATCAGGACGGTGCGGTGCTCATCCCGGCCGCCATGCTCGACGCAATCACTGCTGCCGCCTTCGAGCAGGAACGCCAGGAGACCTGGATCATGAGCCAGGTGCAGGCCGGTGCCGCATTGCCTGGCCTCTATCCGCCCAATGCCGAGAACCAGGCGCGCTATGCGGCGTGGGTGAAGTCGCAGGGCTGATCGCTGGAATCAGGCCGGCGCCACGCGGACCGGGAATCGTCTGGCCTGGACATGCATGCCCAAATTGGGCATGATCGAACCCAACATGGGCAAGACCACCACATCACCTTCATCAACCTACACGAGCCCAGCAGACGCCCTGTTCTCTGGAACGCGGCAACGTCTGCTGGCCTGGTTGTTCGGCCAGCCCCACCGCAGCTTCTACTCAAACGAACTCATCGGCTTGACGCAAAGCGGTTCCGGCGCAGTTCAACGCGAGCTTGCTCAACTTTCCCAAAGCGGGCTCGTCACCACGAAAATGGTGGGCAACCAGAGGCATTTCCAGGCAAACGCCAACGCCCCGATCTACAACGAGCTGTGTGGCATCGTGCGAAAAACGGTCGGTCTCGCAGAGCCGCTGCGCCAGGCTTTGTCCCCGTTGGCCCAGCAGATTGATGCTGCATTCGTCTACGGGTCTGTGGCAACGCAATCCGACACCGCAGCGAGCGACATTGATGTACTGATTCTGACCAACGCGCTGACCTACGCAGAGGTATTCGAGGCGCTTGAAACTGCGCATCAGACCCTTGGTCGAACGATTAACCCGACCCTCCTAAGCAGGCAGCAGCTCAAGAAGCGGATGAAAGCAAATGAATCGTTTCTGACCAGGGTGATGTCCAAACCAAAACTTTGGATCATCGGAGGCGAGGATGCCCTCACACTTTGAAAATCTGGCTGGGCCTGGAAAGTCGCTGAAAGTCGAGCCTCCAGGCGCGCAGGAATTCATCGGTCTCAAGCGCTCCGGTCATGCTCGACTGCAAGATGCATCGAACACGTCACTCTCTTTGGAAGGGCGCTTTGACTTGGCCTACAACGCTGCTCATTAATCGATGACGAGCGAATATCAACGCGCCGTACCGCGAGGCACCCCCTGCAGCCAGGTCCGGAATGGTTCCTTCCACCACCTCGCCTGCGCCGTGGTGCCGTGCCCGGCGGTCTGGGCACTGCCCGGCACCACCAGCAGGCGGGCGTGGCGGATGCGGGCCATCTCGCGCTCCATCACGCCCAGCTCGGGCGGGTTGCGCTCATCATCAGACGAGTTGATGGCCATCAGGTGCGCCTCGATGCGTCCTAAGCCCGGTGAGGGGTCGTAGTCGCGC
>JBIKKG010000008.1:0-38069 GCA_044360485.1 Burkholderiaceae bacterium
GGGTCGAACTCCTTGCCCATCACCTTGAACTTGCGGTACGCCCCCTCGGGCGGCTTGAAGCCGGCTTGCGCCATGTATTTCTTGGCGTCGGTCAGCATGAACACCTTTTCCGCAATCTGCTTGTAGTTGATGTCGCCCTTCACATAGCCCCACCGCTTCATCTGCGTGAGCATCCACACGGCCATGCTCTGCCAGGGCACCGGATCGAAGTTGGCCCGATCGGGTACGTTCTTGATGCCCCCGAGTCCGTCTGCAAATTTTCCGGTCAGCACCTGGGCGACCACGGTTTCAGGCTGATTGAGGTATTGCGCCGGCGAAATCACTTTCGCAATCAGTTCGCGGTCTTTCGACTGGCTGGCCATGTAGCTGGCGGTCAGCACCGATCGATACAGGGCCGCGAAGGTATTGGGGTTTTGCCGGATGAACTCGTCGCTCATGCCGAATGCGCAGCAGGGATGCCCGTCCCAGATCTCCTTGGACAGGATATGGATGAAGCCGACTTCGTCGTAGACCGCGCGCTGGTTGAACGGATCCGGACCGAGGAAGCCATCGATGTTGCCGGCACGCAGATTGGCCACCATCTCGGGTGGTGGGGTCACGCGGATTTGGACATCGGTATCCGGGTTCAAGCCGTTTTCGGCCAGGTAGTAGCGCAGCAGGAAGTTGTGCATGCTGTACTCGAACGGCACCGCAAATTTGAATCCCTTCCATTGCTTGGGGTCGCGCTTGTCCTTGTGTTTGACGTGCAGCGTGATGGCTTGGCCGTTGGTGTTTTGAATACTCGCGACATTCATGGGCACCTGATTGCTGCCTAAGCCCATGCTCATGGCGATCGGCATAGGTGACAGGAAGTGGCTCGCGTCATGCTCCTTGTTGATCATCTTGTCGCGAATCAAGGCCCAGCCTGCGGTCTTGTTGAGCTGGACGTTGAGGCCTTCGCGGCGATAAAAGCCGAGCGGATCGGCCATGATCAGTGGGCTCGCGCAGGTGATGGCGATGAAGCCGATCTTCAGATCTTTCTTCTCCAGGGCGCCACGCTCTTGCGCCATGGCCTGCATGGCCCCCACTGGCAGCACCGACGCGATGGCCGCGCGTGCGGTGGTGGCTCCAACCGCTTTCAAGAAGCCGCGGCGCACGCGCTCGACCGGGAACAGCGCCTTGACCAGAGCCGCTTCGATGAAGTCATGAGACAGATCGGATTCGGAGTGAACCCTGGCCTGGGCGTGCGCGTCCGGCGCATGGTCCTGCCCGCAGGCGCAGCGCAGCATCAGGGGGCGATCGGCGTCGTAAGCGTCGTAGGTGCGCGCAGCGATGGCGCCAGGGGCATTGGGTGTGGTCATGACACGCCTCACGAAACGGAGTCAGGGGATGTCCAGGACCAATGCAAAGGCCGTGCCATCCAGCCTGTGCACCGTCTGGCGGCATGTCTACCTCAGGGGTTGGCGCCAATGGCGCTTGAATGGGGCGGGCGTTGCGCAAACACGGTGCGCGCACTGCGTTGTGGTGCGCGATCCGGATGCGCTGCACTAAAAAGGTGTGGGCGGGCGATTCCGTCGGTCGCAGCGCAGGCGCTGGGGTGATGCGGGACGACAGGGCCACCCTGCACCGCAGGGGTGGCCGTTCGTGGCGGATCAGTGCCGTGGGGCGGTCAGGGCCACGCGTTCAGCCACAGAGGTGGATGGCCCTGGGTGCCTTGCGCCCTTACTCTGGTTTGACGCCCGCGGTCTTGGCAACGCCTTGCCAACGGGCGATTTCCTGGCGAATGTACTGACCGAACTGTTCAGGACTGCCGGACCCGGGGACGGCGCTGTACTGCGCAAACCTCTCCTGGATGTCGGCCGAGGCAAGCACCTTCGACAGATCACGATGCAGGCGCTGCACGATCGGCCTGGGCGTGCCCGCCGGCACCACGATGCCCTGCCAGGAACTGACATCGAACCCTGCGTAGCCCTGTTCAGCCACCGTGGGGATGGTGGGCGCGACGCTTGAGCGCTTGTCGGTGGTGATGGCCAGCCCGCGCACCTTGCCCGAGCTGACCTGCGGATACAGGCTGGAGAACGGATCAAACAGTAGCTGGATCTGACCACCCACCAGATCGGCAATGGCAGGTGAGCTGCCTTTGTAGGGCACGTGGTTCAATTTGATGCCGGCTGCCGAACTGAACTGCTCCACGGCCAGGTGGATCGAGCTGCCGGCAGTGCCGTAGCTGATCTGACCAGGCTGGGTGCGTGCCAGCTGCACGAACTCCGCCAGGGATTTGGCTGGCACCGAGGGGTGTACCGCGACCAGCAGGGGCTGAATGGCCACCATGCCGATCGGCTCGAAGCTGGTGATGGGATCGTAGGGCAGCTTGGCGAACGTGACCGCGTTGATGGCCAGCGTACTGATGTTGCCCATGATGAGCGTGTAACCGTCGGGCGCTGCCTTGGCGCCCAGCTCGGCACCGATCGCACCACTGGCACCGGGCTTGTTATCCACAATGACCTGTTGACCTCATTCGCTGGCCAGCTTCACCGCTACGGCACGGGCCACGATGTCGGTCACGCCGCCCGGAGGAAACGGCACGATGAGCCGCACGGGCTTGTTGGGGAAGTCGCTCTGGGCTGCGGCCGGTGCGGCGGGCAGGGTCAGGGCTGCAGTCAGTGCTAACAGCAGGAGGGCACTCAGGTGTCGTCGAAGGTGGCTCATTCGGCTCATGGGTCTCGCTCCAGTCAGTGGCTTGAGGGCATGCAGAGGATCGTCAACTGGCGCCCCCTGCTTTGCTCGCGGCAGGGTATCACTGGGGTTGCACAGCGAAAATCAGAACGGGAGATGCACAAGGGCTTGGCGCACCGCGTCCCTGGTGCGCATGCGCTTGGCGCGATTCAACTCACCACGCCGTCTGTGCGCAGCCGCGCGATGTCGTCTTCGGTGTAACCCGCCTCGCGCAGCACCTGCGCGCTGTGCTCGCCCAGGCCAGGCGCGATGCGTGCGGGGGATTTGCTGACGCCCACCACTTCGAATGGGCTGCTCACGGTGTGGCCGCTGCCATCCGCAAAGGGGACGAGTGAGCCGGATGCATGCATTTGCTCATCGGTATCGATGTCGGCGAGCGAGCCGATGACGCCAAAGGTGAGACCAGCCTGATCGAGGCGACGACGCCAGTGGGCGAGATCATGGCTTGCGAACTGCCGATCAAAGAGGGCGATGACCTCCACATGATGGTCGCGGCAGCTTTGGGGGGTGGACAACTGAGGATCGGATACCCAGTCGCCGATTTCCAGCGCGTCCATCAGCAGGCCGAACTGCTTCGCTTCGCTAGACAGGGTGAGGTTCAGCCAGCGGCCGTCCCCGCATCGATAGATGTTGGCAAACGGATTGGGCGCGAGTTCGCGCGGCTGGCGCGGCAGGAACTGCAGACCGTTCAACTGCCCCTGCACCATGATGCCGTTGGACCATAGCCCGTTGGCTAGCAGCGATGAGCGCACCTGCGCCCCGCGCCCCGTTCTTTCGCGCGCAAAGAGCGCCGTGACGATGGCGCCGTAGAAGGCCATGGCACTCGGATGATCGCCCATCCCCATCGTAGGCCTGCTGGGTGGTGCGCTGTGATCGGGTTTGACCAGATCCATCAGCCCTGAGCGCGCCCAGAATGCGGTGGCATCGAACCCGGTCTTCCCGGCCTCAGGGCCGGTTTCGCCGTAGGCCGTGAACGACCCATAGACAAGGCGCGGATTGAGTGCGCTGATGGTGTCGTAGTCGACTTTCAGTCGGGCACGCACCGGCAGGGGCAAGTTGGTGATGAAGACATCGGCTGTGCGCACCAGCGTGTACAGCACCTCGAGGCCCTCGGGCCGTTTGAGGTCGAGGCACAGGCTGCGCTTGCTGCGGTTGTCGAGTTCCCAGGGGTAGTTGCGATCGGTGACCGGCAAACCCGCGGCCTGAAACGTGGCGCGGTACGGATCGCCTTCGGGTGATTCGATCTTGATGACATCGGCGCCGAAATCGGCCAGGGCGGTGGCGGCGGCCGGTGCTGCGATGAAGCTGGCGCAGTCGATGACCTTGAGGCCCTCGAAAGGCCGTGATGCGTCATTCATGGTGTCTCCCTGCCGCGGCGAGTCGTTTGCACCGAGCGGCGTGTGTGGTGTGCCAATGATGACAGGACGCTGGGCGTCGGACTCGCGGGTCAGGTCTCTGGCCCTTCAATCATCGGACGATCAGGGAGTCAACATGCTGGTTCGGATCATTGAAATGATCCGTGTCGATCCGCCCAAGGGCAACACGCTGCATGTCATTTCAGACGGTATCTCGCCTGGGATTGAAAACCTGCTCGGGTCGCAGCCCCTTACCGGCAGGCGGTGGCTTAGGGCAGGCTGGGCTCGGAGCTCACGGATCGAGCAAGGCACCATCCGAGCGTAGCCGCGCCTGCAGGCCGGCAATATCGACCCGCACTCCGCTATCGTGGGCCATCGCCGCTGCCGTGCCCGCTGCCTGGCCCATGGCAAGGCATGGCGCCGTGACTCTGGCGCTGGCCTGCGCGATGTGGGTGGCAGACAGACAGCGCCCGGCCACCAGCACATTGTCGAGCGCCCGAGGCACCAGGCTGCCGAAGGGGATGCCGTAGGAAAACCCATCGGGCAGCGGCCGCCAGATGGTGGCGCGGCCCGGCGCATGGTCCTCCACTGGCCAGGCGGTGCAGGCGATGCGGGTGTCGCCGCGCACGCCACCCATCACATCCGCCTCGGTCAGGGTGTCATCGCCCTCGACCAGCCGGCTTTCCCGGATGCCAAGCTGAGCGCCAATGCTGCTGATGCGCGCGCCTGCAAAGCCTGGCAGGTGCTCACGCGCTGCACGTTCGTAAAGCGCCACCTGCCGCCGCCCCTCACGTTCTGCCGCCGCCCGCTGCCACGGGTCGGTCCAGTCAAAGCTGCTGCCGTTCGGCTGTCCCACCCGGGTCGCATTGAGGTGCACGCCAACCCCATCCAGCCCGGGATAGATCGCCAAGGTGGTCCGCGGCAAATCGATCCCTGCGTCCACCGCCGCTTCCATCCGGGCATCCTGCTCGGCCCGACTGACGCTGGCGAAGACCGCGCGATCCACCGGCGCCATGCGGAACATGGCGCTGGCATGCTGGGTCTGTCCCGCCTCACCTAACGCGAATCCGCAGCCGGCACGGGCCGCCAGATCGGCGTCGCCAGTGGCATCCACAAAGTTGCGGGCACGGATCGCATGGCGCCCGCCCTTGCTCTCGATGAACACCGCGCTGACGCGGCGCCCCTCGCGCGCCACCCCCACCACGGTGGCCTCGGTCAGGATCCGCACCCCGGCATCCTCCAGCCATGCATCGAGGACAAGCTTCATCCGCTCAGAATCGTAGGGCAGGCCGTGCACGCCGCGCACCGTGGGGTGGACTCGAACCGTGCCCAGCGCGTCCATCCGTCGAGCGCGCTCCTCCAGCTCGGACCACAAGCCTCCGATGATCGGATGCATCTGCCCATTGTCAGCACGAAGGAAGCCGCACAAGCCGCCTAGCGTCACAGCGGTGGCGGTGCCCCCCAGAAAGGCAAGCCGCTCCAGCAGCAGCACTGAGGCGCCGCCACGCGCCGCCGCCACCGCAGCGCCGATGCCGGCCATGCCGCCGCCTGCGACCAGGACATCTACCTCGGCCAGGACGGGGGTTTCGCGCGCTGGTTCGATGATCATTTTAGGGGCTCTCTAGTAGCGTGGAGGACCTCGGACCTGGCCATCTTCGCTCGCCTCGCGTGCACGAACAGGGCGTGAGACCGCATGAAGGAAAGTATGGCACGGGGCTTCGGCCGGCCGATTGGGCCTTAACCTGCCCCTTCGGGTCAGGTGAGCCTGCGCCGCAAACCAAGAAATTTGGCCGCACAACGATTGGCTATTCCACGGTGACGGACTTGGCCAGGAGTGGTTTGTGGCTACGGCCGGCCCGTTGGGCCTTAACCTGCCCCTTCGGGTCAGGTTAGCCTGCGCCGCAAACCAAGAAATTTGGCCGCGAAGCGCCTGCCTATTCGACCGTAACTGATTTGGCCAAATTTCTTGGTTTGTCCACATCCGTGCCGCGGGCGAGGGCGGCGTGGTACGAGAGCAATTGCAGCGGCACCACGTGCAGAATGGGCGACAGCGGCCCGGCGTGATCGCCCAGATTGATGACATGCACGCCGTCTGCAGGGTCGATATGTGTATCGCGGTCCGCAAAGACGAAGAGCTCGCCCCCCCGTGCGCGCACTTCCTGCAGATTGCTCTTGAGCTTTTCAATCAGCGCATCATTGGGTGCGACGACGACCACTGGCATGGACGCATCGACCAAAGCGAGGGGGCCGTGCTTGAGCTCGCCGGCGGCATAGGCCTCGGCATGGATGTAGGTGATCTCCTTGAGCTTGAGCGCGCCTTCCATGGCAATCGGAAAGTGCACGCCGCGCCCCAGGAACAGCGCGTTTTGCTTGGCTGCGAACAATTGCGCCCATTCCTTGACCGTAGGCTCGCATTCCAGCACGCGGTTCAGTGCCGCCGGCAGGTGGCGCAGCGCCACAAGCAGATCACGCTCGCGGTCGCTGGTGAGTTGTCCGCGTTGCTTGGCCAGCACCAGCGTCAGCACGAACAGCGCCGCCAACTGCGTGGTGAACGCCTTGGTGGAGGCGACTCCAATCTCGGGGCCGGCACGGGTGAGGAAACGCAGCTTGGACGCCCGGATGAGCGCAGACTCCGGCACATTGCAGATGCTCAGCGTGTCGGTCATGCCCAGTGACTTGGCGTGCTGCAGGGCGGCCAGCGTATCGGCGGTTTCGCCTGACTGCGAAATGGTGATCACCAGCGTGTCGGCCAGCTCAACTGAATCGCGATAGCGGTACTCGCTCGCAATTTCCACGGCGACCGGCACGCGGGCGATCGATTCGATCCAGTACTTGGCCACCAGACCCGAGTGGTAGCTGGTGCCGCAGGCCAGGATCAGCAACTGCTTTGTGCGTGCAAAGATCGGTTCGGCCTCGGCGCCGAACAGGCCCGCAGAAAGCGAGGAGGCGCTGGCCACCATCTCGAGCGTATTGGCGATCGCGCCTGGCTGCTCGAAGATTTCTTTTTGCATGTAGTGCGCATGCTTGCCGAGCTCGATGGCATCTGCCGAGAGCTGGCTTTCGATGACAGCACGGGTGGTCGGCTGACCGGCTTCGTCGACGATGCGATAGCCGCTGCCGCGAATTTCCACGACATCGCCTTCTTCCAGATACGCCACGTGGCGTGTCACCTGCAGCAGGGCCGAGGTGTCGGAGGCCAGGAAGTGTTCGCCCTGACCGGGCCGACCCACGCCCAGCAACAAGGGCGAGCCCCGCCGCGAGCCCACCACCGTGCCGGGTTCGGCCGAGCTGATGGCGGCGATGGCATAGGCGCCTTCCAGGCGCTTGACAATCACTTGCACGGCATCGAACAGCGAGGCCCCCGCGCCCAACGCAGCGTGCAACAAGTGGGCAATGACCTCGGTATCGGTCTGTGAGGCGAAGTGGTAACCCTTGCCGCGCAACTCGGCGCGCAGGGCCTCATGGTTTTCGATGATGCCGTTGTGCACCACGCAGACCTGCAGTCCGCCGCCCTCGGAGTAGTGCGGGTGTGCATTGTCTTCGGTGACGCCGCCGTGCGTGGCCCAGCGTGTGTGAGCAATGCCTGCAGGGGCATCGGCATGGGCTTCGGTGGCTCGGGCTTCCAGTTCAGCCACTCGGCCCACCGAGCGCACCCGCGAGACGCCGGCGTGCGGTGCGCCATGCAACATGGCAATGCCCGCTGAGTCGTAGCCGCGGTATTCGAGCTTGCGTAGACCCTCGATCAGGATGGGCACTACGTTACGCTGCGCGACAGCGCCGACAATTCCGCACATGAGGTCAGTCCTTGGAGGGCGTCTTGATCTTGACCGGCCGCTTCCAGCCAGCAATGGAGGTCTGTTTGGCGCGCGAGATGGTGAGCTCGCCGGGTGGGGCGTTGCGGGTGAGCGTGGTGCCTGCGCCCAGCGTGGCGCCTTTGCCCACCGTGACCGGGGCCACCAGTTGGGTGTCGCTGCCGATGAAGGCGTCGTCTTCGATGATGGTCTGGTGCTTGTTGGCGCCGTCGTAATTGCAGGTGATGGTGCCGGCACCAATGTTCACGCGCGCCCCGACCACCGCATCACCCACATAGGCCAGGTGATTGGCCTTGGAATGCGCCGCCATCTGCGTGTTTTTCATCTCGACGAAGTTGCCCACATGATTGTCTTCGCCCAATACGGTGCCGGGACGCAGACGGGCAAACGGCCCGATGCGCGAGCCGGCACCCACCTGGGCCTGATCGATATGGCACATGGGGAGGACTTCCGTGTGCGAATCAATCCGGGCATTGCGCAGCACGCAGTTTGCGCCGATGCGCACGCCGTCACCCAGCACCACCGTGCCCTCAAAGACGCAGTTCACGTCAATGAAGCAGTCGCGCCCTGCGGTGAGCAGGCCTCGTACATCGATCCGTGCCGGGTCGGCAAGACCCACGCCTGCGTCGAGCAAGGCGTCGGCCACGCGACGTTGATGCACCCGTTCCAGTTCGGCCAGCTGAGCCTTGCTGTTTACGCCGAGGGTCTCCCAGACCGCTGCGGGCTGGGCACCCACGACTGCAATGCCCTCGGCGACCGCCATGCCGACGATATCGGTGAGGTAATACTCCTGTTGTGCATTGCTGTTGGATAACTTGCTCAGCCAGCGCTTGAGATGTGCGGTGGGCGCCACCATGATCCCGGTATTGACTTCGGCAATGCGCAGCGTGGCGGGATCGGCGTCTTTGTGTTCGACGATGCGCAGAATGGGCCCGCGCAGATCCTGAGCAAGGGTTTGGGTGTGTTGTGCTGAGGACGGCCCGCGCACGATGCGCCCATAGCCGGTGGGATCGGGCAGATCGACGGTCAGCAAGCCAAGCTGTGCCGGGCCTGCTGCGGTGACCAGACGGCGCAGGGTATCGGGCGTGGTGAGCGGTACGTCGCCGTAGAGGATGAGTGTGGGCACCGAATCGTCCAGGTGCGGGGCAGCCTGCATGACCGCATGACCGGTGCCTAATTGCGGCGACTGCAGGGCCCAGGCGATGTCGGAGGATGCGAGGGCCGTGGGGACCTGGTCGCCGCCGTGGCCATAGACCACCACGATGCGGCCCGGCGATAGACTGCGGCAGGTGTCGAGGACATGGCCGAGCATGGGTTTTCCGGCCAGTTCATGCAGGACCTTGGGCAATTCGGAGCGCATCCGCTTGCCCATGCCTGCCGCAAGGATCACGACGTTCATGAGGTGGATTCAGTGATGATTAGCCTGATTTCAGGCGGTTTTCGCGGCATTTTTTCTGCGATCGATCGTAGCACGCGACCCATTCGCAGTGCGGCGCTGGGCTTGGCCGTCTGTCTGGCTGTGAGTGGCTGCGCGTCGGTTGGGCGTCTGGGTTACGACAACTTTTCCACACTCGCGCTCTGGCGTCTGGATGGCTATGTGTCGCTGACGCCGGATCAGCGTTATCGCGCGGGCCGCGGCTTCGAGAGTCTGTTGGCTTGGCATCGCGCCACGCAACTGGATGACTACGCGCAATGGTTGCGTGGCGTGAAGCAACACGTGGCAAGCGGATCGGTCACCGAGTCGGATATTCGAGGCTGGCGCGAGGACATTGCCCGACGCGCTACGCCGCTGGTGGATCGCGCCGCGCTGGATGTGGCGCAGGTCGCTGCGACCCTGGATGCAGGCCAGATGAACCGGCTCAGGACGGAGCTGGCGCGCGACAACGACAAGATGCGCAAGGAATGGCTGCCGCCCGGGCAAACTGAACGTGTGGCCGCACGGACCAGGCGCTACCTGGATCGCGCGGAGTTCTTCCTGGGTTCGCTGACCGATTCGCAAAAGCAACTGGCGCGACGCATGGCTGCCGAAGCGCCGCCCGCCGAAGATAGCTGGTACGCGCAGCGCCTGGGCCGTCAGAAGGATCTGATCGCCCTGATCGATCGAATCCGCACGGAGCAACCCGGTGATGCCGTGGCAGCCGTCTGGGTGAAGGAGCATTTCTTGCGCTATACCCAGTGGCGTGAGGGCCCGGATCGCCAGTCGGTGGAGTCTTCGCTCGCCTCGGGTGATGCCATGACAGCGGCGCTCTTTGCCCAAGCCACGCCGCGCCAGCGCGACCATCTGCAGCGCAAGCTTCAGGATTGGATCGATTTGACCGAATCGTTGCGGCCCGCGAAGGCCGCAAGTGGGCCAGTTGCGCCGGTCACCCCCTCGGGTGCAGCACCGACCAGATCTGTAGCCCAATCAGGATGGCAACCGTGATCACGACGACCCACAGTGCGATGCGCGTGCGCCGCTGCTCTCGCACCAGTTGCCTGAGCATCGCCTCATAGGGGGCGTTGGTGCGGGGCTCACCCGCTCGCATCAATGCGCGGTGCGCCAGTCGGGGCATGGAGGGCAGCAGCTGCGCCCACTGACCGGCCTCCTGACCCAGACGCTCGACGAACCCCCGCACGCCGATCTGCTCGCTCATCCAGCGCTCCAGGATCGGTTTCGCAGTGATCCATAAGTCGAGGTCCGGATCGAGCTGACGACCTAAGCCCTCGATATTGAGCAGCGTCTTTTGCAACAGGACGAGCTGAGGCTGAATTTCCACATTGAAGCGGCGTGATGCCTGGAACAGGCGCATGAGTACCAGTCCGAGCGAGATTTCCTTGAGCGGACGATCAAAGAACGGCTCGCAGACTGCGCGCACAGCGCCTTCGAGTTCCTCGACCCGGGTGTCGGGTGGCACCCATCCGGACTCCACATGCAGCTCGGCCACGCGGCGGTAGTCACGGCGAAAAAATGCGAGAAAATTCTGAGCCAGATAATTCTTGTCGACCTCTGACAAGGTCCCGACGATGCCGAAGTCCAGGGCGATGTAGCGGTTGAAGTCGTCCCCCGAGTCGCCCACCAGGATATTGCCGGGGTGCATGTCGGCATGGAAAAAACCATGTCGAAAGACTTGCGTGAAAAAGATCTCCACGCCCTCACGCGACAGCCGCTTCAGATCGATGCCTGCCTGGGCCATGCGGTCCATGCGTCCGATCGGAATGCCGCGCACGCGCTCCATGACCAGCACGTTGGTGGCGCAGTAGTCCCAGTACATCTCGGGCACCTTGAGCAGGCGAGAGCCACTGAAATTGCGTCGCAGCTGATTGGCGTTCGCCGCTTCGCGCACCAGATCGAGCTCGTCGTGCAGGTAGTGGTCGAACTCTTCGATCACGTCGAGCGGGCGCAGCCTTCTTGCATCGGCCGACAGCCGCATGGCGAGCGCGCCAGCTGTACGGAGCAGATCGAGATCCTTGTCGATGACCTGCGCCATGCCGGGGCGCAAGACCTTCACCGCCACTTCGGTGCCATCGTGCAGGCGGGCGAAATGCACCTGCGCAATCGACGCGGAGGCGACCGGTTGAGGATCGAATTCGCTGAACACCGCTTCGATGCTGCGCCCCAGGCCACGTTCGATCTCGGCAATGGCCAGTGCGGAGTCGAAAGGCGGCACATTGTCCTGCAGTTGCGCGAGTTCTTCGGCGACATCGGCGGGCAGCAGATCGCGCCGCGTGGACAGCACCTGTCCGAATTTGACGAAAATCGGTCCGAGCGCTTCCAGCGCCATGCGCAGGCGGGCGCCGCGCGGTGCGTCCAATTGGCGACCCAGACGCAAGGCCCGGGCGGCTGCCAGCGTCCAGCGTGAGCCCAGGGTGGCATGCGCGCCGGTGGCCGCAATTTCGTCCAGCCCGTAGCGCCAGGAGACAAAGAGAATGCGGGACAGTCGGCCGATGCGCATGGTGCGGGTGCTGCTCAGGACCGTCAGGCGCCGGAGGTCCGGGTGCCGATGCGCGTGATTGGGACCGCGGCCACGATGCCATTGGGAGGGTCGACTGATACGGCGGCCGGCTCGGGCGTGTCGAGTACCGGATCGACATCGAAGGCGATATCACCGTCGTCGCGTGCCTGGCCGTCGGCCATCAGACCGGCGAAATCAAACTGCTCCTGATCCATCAGATGCGATGGCACCACGCGCGACAGTGCAGCGAAGATGGTGTCGACCCGGCCCGGGTGGCGCCGCTCCCATTCCTGGAGCATGGCTTTGGCCTGCTTGCGCTTGAGGTTCTCCTGCGAACCGCACAGCGTGCAGGGAATGATCGGAAAGGCACGCCACTGCGCATAGGCCTGGAGGTCTTCTTCCTTCACGTACGCCAGTGGGCGGATGACCATGTGCCGGCCATCGTCCGACACCAGCTTGGGCGGCATGCCCTTGAGCTTGCCGCCATGAAACAGATTCAGAAAGAAGGTCTGCAGGATGTCGTCGCGATGATGACCGAGTGCGATTTTGGTGGCGCCCAGTTCATCGGCCACGCGGTACAGGATGCCGCGCCGCAGCCGCGAACACAGCGAACACATCGTGCGCCCCTCCGGGATGACCCGCTTGACGATCGAGTACGTGTCCTGGTGCTCGATGTGAAAGGGAATGTCGAGGGCGCGCAGATACTCAGGCAGCACATGCTCCGGAAAGCCCGGCTGCTTCTGGTCGAGATTCACTGCGATGATCTCGAACGGCACCGGCGCGCGGGCGCGCAGCGTAAGCAGGATGTCGAGCAGGCCGTAGCTGTCCTTGCCGCCCGAGAGGCACACCATGACACGGTCGCCCGCGCTGATCATGTTGAAGTCGCCGATCGCTTCACCGACCTGACGGCACAGTCGCTTGTGCAGCTTGTTGCGCTCGTATTGCAGGCGCTGAGCGGCGCGGCTGTAGCCATCGCTCGATGGCAGGGGGGCGGGCGCGTTCATGGCGTACGGTGGCGTTCAACGACGACGCCCACGGCGGCACAGTCATCGAAGGCGGTGAATTTGCGAATGCGGATGCGCGCGGACCAGACGTCTGGCATGGCAAGCAGGCGCGTGAGGACCCGGTCGGCAAAGGTTTCGAGCAGATGAATATGTCCGCTGCCAGCCACCTCCAGCACCGCTGCGCGAGCGCCCTGGTAGTTGAACACTTCATCGAGCCGGTCGTGATGCGGCCGAAAGCGCGCGGCATCGACCTGCAGTTCGAGGTCCACGGCCAGCGGTTGGGTGCCGGTTTTTTCGTGTGCGAAGACGCCGATGCGTGCCTGGATGCGCAGCCCTTCGACGAAGACCTGCTGCGTGCCCGCGAGCGGGGTGGTGATGGCGGGGATCGCAGCCATCAGAGGGGTTTGTCCATGAGGCTGACGTCGCGCGGCAGCGGGCGGATGTGCTGGCCACCATCGACGATGATGACCGACCCGGTCATGGAGCGGGTGGCCACGGCAAAGGCGACTGCCGCTGCAATGTCTTCCGCGGTGCTCGAGCGCCCCAGCGGGGCATGGGTGCGATGTGCATGGGCGAACGCCGCGTCGTCCTGCAGGTAGCTGGGCAGGGTGAGGCCTGGTGCGATGCCAACCACCCGCACGCTGGGCGCCAGGGCCTGTGCCAGCATGGTATTGGCGGCAGCCAGACCCGCCTTGGACAGGCTGTAAGACAGGAAATCGGGGTTCAGGCCGTAGAGCTTCTGGTCGAGCAGATTGATCACCACGCCTTCGCTGCCCTCGCCCGGGGGCAGCAGACGATGCAGTTCTCGCGCCAGGACCACGGGGGCTGCCAGGTTGGGCAGCATGTGTTGTGTGAAGCTGGCAAAGCTGAGGTCGTTGACCGCATCGAACACGAAGCGCGAGGCGTTGTTCACCAGGCAGCGCACTGGACCCAGTGCCTGCGTGAGGGCGGGCAGCAGCGCCAGCACATCGGATTCCTCTTCGAGCCGGGCGGGCAGCGCGACTGCGCGACGACCCAAGGCCTGGATATCGGCCACTGTTTGCAGCGCTTCGGTGCGCGAGGTGCTGTAGTGCACGCCAATGTCCCAGCCTGCCTGCGCGAGGGTGAGCGCGATCTCGCGCCCGAGCCGGCGGCCGGCACCGGTGACCAGTGCGGCACCGGGTGATGCGCGGTTCGAAGCGTTTGAGGTGAGGGGTGCAGTCATGGCGAGGGAGTGTACCTGCCGACCGCCGTGCCTTGCGGCACAATGCCCCATGCCTCTCGACCTGCCGGCATCGTCACCCACTGCCGCTGCCCCCGATCCTGCCGCCCAGGCGGTCACTGAAGCGCTGACGGCTCGACTGTCTGCAGACATCCAGGCCTGCGCCGGATGGATCCCGTTTGAGCTCTGGATGCAGCGGGCGCTCTACGAGCCGGGTCTGGGCTACTACAGCGGACCCTTGCGCAAATTTGGTGCTGACGGCGATTTCACGACGGCGCCCGAGTTGTCGCCATTCTTTGCGGCCTGTGTGGCGCGTCAGGTTTCGCAGTGGTTTGGGCATTGCGCGCCAGTGGTGGTGGAGTTTGGCGCCGGCTCGGGTGTGCTGGCCGCCGGGCTGATCCAGGCGCTGCACGCCCTGGGCACACCGGTTCAACGCTATGCCATCGTCGAGGTCTCTGCGTCGCTGCGTGAGCGCCAGCGCGAGACCCTCGCATCCTTGCCTGCCGGCTTGGCCGATTGTGTGCAGTGGCTGGACCGCCTGCCTGATCGGATCGACGGCGTGGTGCTGGGCAATGAGCTGCTCGATGCCATGCCGGTGTGCCTCTTTGAAAGTGAGGGCGCGCAGGTCCATGAGCTGGGGGTGGCACTGGATCCCTCGGGCCGGTTTGAGTGGCGCGCGCAGCCAGCCGGCTCGTCGGTGCAAGAGGCGGTGTCGGGGCTGCAACCGCTGTTTCGTGGCGCGGAAGGTGGTGGCGTGGGCCGGTATCGCTCCGAGATCGGCTTTCAGGCGCAGGCCTGGGTGCGCACCGTGGGCCAGGCGCTCGAGCGCGGTGCGATGCTGCTGATCGACTACGGCTTTCCGGCGCGTGAGTACTACCATCCGCAGCGCGCGCAGGGCACGCTGATGGCGCATCGTCGTCATCGCGCACACCCGGATGTGCTGGCCGATCCGGGGTTGCAGGATGTGACGGCGCACGTCGATTTCAGTGCAGTGGCGCAGGCAGGGGCTGAGGTCGGACTCGACCTGCTGGGCTACACGTCACAGGCGCGGTTCCTGATCAATGGCGGAATTTTGGAGTTGCTCGCGCCTTCAGCGCAGGATGCCGCCCGAACCGTCGCGGGCGTGCGTCAACTGGGCGCGGTGCAAACCCTGCTGTCAGAGGCTGAAATGGGCGAACTCTTCAAGGTGATCGCGATGGGACGTGGTCTGCCCGATGAGGCCTGCGGGTTTGTGCGCGGCGATCGGCGGGGCGCACTGTGAAGTGGCTGATTGCCACCGCGGTGGCGCTCTTTCTTTTTTCAGGGGCGATGCCGTTTCTGCGCAAGCTTGGCATTGGCCGGTTGCCGGGCGACTTTCACTTCCGGCTGTTTGGGCGCGACTGGTCGATCCCTCTGACCTCGACCATCCTGCTGTCGCTGGTGGCGGCGGCCGTGGCCCGCATGATGTAACGACTGGGCTGGTTCAGTGCGCCGGTCGTATTGGTTTCAACTGTTTTCAACCCGAGGAGACTTCAGGATGCAGCATTACACGATGGCCCAATTGCCAGGCATGGTCGGCAAAGAGCTGGCGACCAGCGACTGGTTGACCGTGGATCAGGACCGCATTCAGCGCTTCGCCGAGGCGACCGACGACCACCAGTGGATTCATGTGGACGTGGAGCGTGCCAAGGCTGGCCCGTTTGGCGCCCCGATTGCGCACGGCTATCTCACGCTTTCGCTGATCGCCGGATTTTCGCAGCGCAATCTGTCGATCGATGATGCCGCCATGTCGGTCAACTACGGATTGAACAAGGCGCGCTTTCCAAACCCGGTTCGGGTGGGCAGCCGAGTGCGTGCGCGCATGACGCTGCAGTCGTGCGAGCGTATCGAGGGAGGCCCATCGGGCAAGGGCGGCCTGCAGCTGGTGACCGTGGTGACGATCGAGATCGAGGGCGCGAGCAAACCAGCGTGCGTGGCCGAGACGGTGAGGATGGTCTACGCCTGAGCGCAGAGTGATGCCTGCACCGTGGTGCAGCGGCCTCGGACCGACCAGCAGAAATCAGCGGGCCGGCCTGCCGAGCGCCTGCGCCACGGCGCTGATGCGGGCTGCGCGGACCTGATCGCGGATGCGCTGCGCCAGACTGTCACGGGGCTCGGCTGATTGCTGTGCCGCCAGTGCGCCCGCATCGACGGCGCGCGCGGCGACCAGCGCCGCTTGCCAGATCGCAGCCTGAGGGTAAGGGCGGTCAGCGAGCCCGAGACGGCCGCGGTGGTCGGCTTCGCAGGCCTGCAGCAGCTCGGCAAATCGGTCGGGTTTGCGCAGGGCGTCGCACCGCTCAAGCAGCTCGACCATGGTGGAGGCGCGCAGTTCGGCCGCGCGGTGAATGTTGCCGTGGTCGCGTGCGGCCATGAGCGCCAGATCGCGACAGTCGTTGGGAACCTTGAGTCGCTCGCACACGGTGCGTGCCAGTACGACCGAGCGTTGCTCATGACCGATGTGCGCCGGCAAGATGTCCGACGGGGTGGTGCCCTTGCCCAGATCGTGCAACAACGCGGCCCAGCGCGCGGCCAGCGAAGTCTGCATGGCTGCCGCAGCGTCGATCACCAGCAGCATGTGTGCGCCGGTATCCACTTCGGGATGGTAGTCGGCGCGTTGCGGCACACCCCACAGGGCATCGAGCTCAGGCATCAGTCGCGCGAGTGCGCCGCAAACACGCAAGACCTGCAGCATGCGAGAGGGCTGCGCCTCCTGCAGACCACGCGCAAGTTCCTGCCAGACCCGCTCGGGTACCAGCGCATCGACTTCGCCGTTGCCCACCATGGCCTGCATCAGACCCAGGGTTTCCGGCGCCACGGTGAAGGATCCGAAGCGTGCCGCAAAGCGGGCGACCCGCAGGATGCGCACCGGGTCTTCGGCAAACGCCTCACTCACATGGCGCAGCACGCCTGCCCGCAGGTCTTGTGCGCCGCCCCAGGGGTCGATCAGTGTGCCGTCTTGCGCGCGGGCCATCGCGTTGATGGTGAGGTCGCGGCGACGCAGGTCTTCCTCCAGTGATACATCGGGTGCGCAATACACCTGAAAGCCGCGATAGCCGCGCGCGGTCTTGCGTTCGGTGCGCGCCAGCGCGTATTCCTCATGTGTGTCCGGATGCAGGAACACCGGAAAGTCGCGGCCCACTGGCCGGAATCCGAGGGACACCATGTGTTCGGGGGTGGTGCCCACCACGACCCAGTCGCGATCGTGGACCGCACGCCCCAGCAGCGCATCGCGCACCGCACCGCCCACTTCGAAGCAGGTGAGCCCGTCGGTCTTCACGAACTGCCTCGTGGCGTGCGGTGCGCGCAGTGCGGGTTCAGCGACCGGCGCGCTCGCGCCACTCGCCCAGCCTGCGGGCAAAGCCCTCGCCATAGAGCATGGGGCCCAGCGCGCGCAGTGATGCCGGCGTGATGCCGAGCTCGGGGGCGATAGGCGCGTCGCTCACATTGTCGATGGCCATGGAGTCGATGTTGTCGCGGGTCATGAGGGGCGCGCCGGGCGCGCATTCCATGCCCAACGCCACCAGTCGACCCAGACTGCGCGGCAGACCGATGATCGGCCGGCTATGACCTGCCCACTGACCGGCGAGCTGCACCAGTTGGCGCAGCGTGAAGACCTCGGGGCCGGCCAGCGGGTAGGTCTGACCGATGCACCGCGGGTCATCCAGGGCATGCACGATCGCCTGGGCCACATCGGCCACCCAGATCGGCTGAAACCTCGCGTCGCTGCCGGCCAGCGCCACGACAGGCAGCACGGCTTGCAGCCGGCCGAAGAGATTGAGAAAGGCGTCATCTGCGCCGAACACGACCGATGGCCTCAGGATGGTGAGGTCCAGGCCGTGCACCGAGCGCAGGGCCGCCTCGCCTGCCGCCTTGGAGCGCAGGTAGCGCGAAGGCAGCGAACGTTCGCCACCGTCGGTCACCCCCAGCGCGCTGACATGGATCAGGCGACGCACGCCCTGATCGACACAGGCCTGCGCCAGCGCAGTGGGTAATGCGATATGGGCGCGCGCGAAGTCGGGCCCCCAGCCGTCTGAGCCGGAGCGACCATGCAGGATGCCGACCAGATTGACGGCGGCGTCGCAGCCAGCCAGCAAGGTGTGCAGCGCTTCGGGACGCATGACGTCGGCCTCGACCACCTCCACCCCGGGCAGCAGGATGAGCGCGCGGGCACGTTCGCGTCGACGGGTGGGAACGATGACGCGCCGGCCCTGTGCAGCGAGCTTGGCCACCAGCTCACGGCCGATGAAGCCGGTGCCGCCCACGACCAGGATGTGTGTGTGTGTCATGTCAGCCAGTCTGTGCGGTTCAGCCGCCGGGTGCCGCCGATGGCGGCATGGCCGGACCGGGCGACACCTCGCCCAGCATGGGTTTGAGCGAGGGGACGTCCCCGCCGTTCAAGACGCTGGAGTAGACCGCGGCGTTGGCCAGCACGGCCTTCACGTAACCCCGGGTTTCGGTGAAGGGGATGATCTCGGCAAAAATTGCGCCCTCCACGGTCTTGTCGAGCGTACCGCGCCAGGAGCGCGGACGGCCCGGCCCGGCGTTGTAGCCGGCTGAGGCCAGGGCGGGGGAGCGGTCCAGACCGTCGAACACGGTCTTCAGATAAAACGTGCCGAACTGCAGGTTGGTGTCCAGATCATTGATCTGGCCGGGATTGAAGTCGCGTACGCCCATTTTTTGTGCAATCCATTTCGCGGTACCCGGCATGATCTGCATCAGCCCGGAGGCTCCGACACTGGAACGCGCATCGGTGATGAAACGCGATTCCTGGCGGATCAGCCCGTAGACCCAGGCTGGGTCCAGGCCCTGCGCACGCGCTGCAGGCTGCAGCCGGTCGGCGTAGGGCGAGGGATAGCGCTGCTGATAGTCATGCTCGGCGCGGGTGCGATCGGAGGTGTTCACCATGCGATCAAGCAAGCCGCGCTGGCGGCCGTATTCCGCCGCCGCCAGCAGCTGGCGGTCGGTCATGGTGCGCAATTGGAAGTTCCACTCGCGGTTGCCTTCGGGACGCAGCCCCAGTTCGTAGAACCGGATGGCCCGATCAAAGCCCGAGTTGGCGCGTGCGGCTGCGAGCTCGGCGGGGGTGGGCGCGGCGGCCTTGGGCGGCACGACAAAGCGTGTGCCGAGCTCTTCGGCCGCGAGCATGGAATAAAACTCGGGGCGTCCGGCGATGAGCGTGAACAGTGCGCGTGCCTGATGGCGACCTTCAGGTGAATCGCTTTGCGCCTGCAAAGCGCGGCCCAACCAGTACGTCCAGGTGGACTCGCTGCGCGCGGACTCACTCATGCGCTCGATCGCCGAGCGCACGCCGGCCCAGTCGGTGCCGCGCAATGATGCTCGGGTCAGGGCGGCCAGGGTGTCGTCAGAGGCGCGGGCTTCGCGGGCTTCGCGGGCCCATGCGGTGGATTCCGGCAGCATCTTGCGCATGCCGCTAGCAGCGATCTGCGACCAGCACCAGGCCCGATCAGCCGGGCGCAGCCGGGTGGCGAGCGGCGTCATGCGTTCGGCAGCCGCGGCTGGATCCTTGCGCGCCAGCAATGCCAGACCGATGACCGTGAGTTCCCGCGAGGCTGGTGCGTCCAGTGCAGAGGCGGGGCGCGCCAGGACTTGCTCCAGTTGGCGGGCCTCGATCGAGGGTGCGGCCAGCAGCGCTGCCCTGCGCACCGCCGACGTGCTGCCCGATTCCAGCGCAAATTCCAGGCGCTGCCAGAGGTCGGCGGCCTGGGCCTGACCGCTTGAAGCCAAGCGTTCCAGCAGACCGTTGCAGGCCTCGACCAGGTCACGGGGCTGCATGAGCAGCTCGCGTGCCTCGGCCATGACGGGTTCGCCGCGCGACAGCCGTGCGCGCAGTGCATGACAGCGAGGACCTGGCTCGTCTTTCAGGATCCATCCCGGATAGACCGTTTCATAGGTTGACCAGGCTTCACGTCGACCGAGTGCGTTCATCCAGTCGCGACGTGCCAGATCTCCGACGATCGTGCCCTGATGGCGGGCAACGAAGTCGCGCGCCTGCGTATCGGCGGCCTCGATCGCGTCGGGCGCTGAACCGGGGCGGGTATCGGCCAACTGCAGTCGCAGTCGCCAGTAGTCGATGTAGACCGCCAGCGGATAGGAGCGGCTGACTTGCGCAGCGGCCTGCTCGAAGCGGGCAGGATCGGGCTTGTTGACGGCATTGCGGGCCGCAATGAAGGCCTCGTCTTCGCTGGCGAACTCGGCCCTGGAGGGCCCCTGTTTGGGACAGTTCGGTTCGCAGCGGCGCGCGCCGGCCCCGGCCGGGGCTGACCAGGCGGAAGATGCGCCCAGCAGCGCGACGATCGCCGCCGGCAGTACGATGGCGGACACGAGCCGTATGAGCATAGGAGAAGGCGACCGGATGACGTTGCAGCCCGCGACAGGACCGCGATCGAGCCGACCATGACGACCGACGATGGATCGAGGATAGCACGCGACCCCTCAGCGCCTTCGCCTGCCGGGGCACCGCTCGAGGCGGCGGTATCTGCAAGGCGTGCGGCTGTGCGCAAGGCGCTGCTGGAGCAGCGGATGCAGCATGCGCCTTCGGCCTGCGCACAGAATGCCCTGCTGGCCAGGCTGCAGACTGAGGTGGAGTCGCGTCTGGGCGGACTGTCCGCTATGCGCGATCGGGTGATGGCCGTGTATTGGCCCATCCGCGGCGAGCCCTCGCTGGGTGCTTTGCCGCAGCGCTGGACGCAGGCCGGGGTGCAACTGGCCTTGCCGGTCGTGTCGGGGCGCCACCTGCCGTTGCAGTGGGTCGCTTGGGCGCCAGGCGACCCGATGAGCGCGGGCGCGTACGGAATCGCCACCCCGGCTGTGCAGCGTCCGGTCAGACCCGTGGTGCTGCTGGTGCCCTGTGTCGGGTTTGACCGGCGCGGCTTTCGGATCGGCTATGGTGGTGGCTACTACGACCGCACGCTTGCCGCCCTGGCTGCAGATGGGCCTGTGCGCCCGATTGCCATTGGCGTGGCCTGGGATGACGGATGGCTCGACGATACCGAGCCGTTGGCAACGGATGTGCCGATGGACCTGGTGGTCACGCCGTCCGGCGTGTACCCGAACGCGACTTAGCCGAGACGCAATTCAACCGAGAGCGCTCAGCGGCTCGACGCGGCCTTGCGCATAAGGATCATTGACCGCCAGCCCGTGCGAGCCCGACGGCAGCCCCGCAACGATGCGCACATCAGCTGCTTGCGAGGGTCCGACCGGCCCCGATTCATGTGCACCGATGGCCTCTGCTTCCCGGGGCCGCTCAAGCGGCGTCTTGTCGGCTTCGGTAAGGACCAGCACCCGCGTGCGCTGCAGGCGAGCGGCGGGCAGCGTGACGACGCGCGCTACTTCACCCGAACTCAACTCCACCAGGCTGCCGACCGGAAACATGCCCACGGTCTGAACGAATTGTTCGACCAGCGGTTCGTCAAACGAGCTGCCAGCCCATTCGCACAGATTCATGAGCGCATCTTGCGGTGAGGCTGCCGCGGCATAGGCCCGCGGTGTGATCAGGGCCGCGAAGCTGTCGGCGATGGCTGCCATGCGGCCATACAGGCTGATCTCGTCGCCCTTCAGTCCGCCGGGATAGCCGCTGCCGTCCAGACGCTCGTGGTGCTGGCCAATCCCGAGCTCCACACCATCGGGCAAATCCGCGCAGGCGCTCACCGCGTCCAGGCTGTAGCGCACATGCAGCTTGACCTGAGCGAACTCGTTCGCAGCGAGCATGCCCGGTTTGTCGAGCAGTGCCTGCGGCACATGCACCTTGCCGATATCCGCCAGCAGACCGACCATGGCGAGCTCGGCCATCTGCCGGCGTGGCAGACCCAGATGCCGGGCCAGCGAGACCAGATACAACGCCACCTTCACGCCGTGGTTGGCTGCGTTGAAATCGGCATCGCGTGTGCGGCCGATCCAGAGCAGGGCATGAGGGTTGTCGATCAGGCTGTCAGCCAACGCATACGCAGCGGTGGTGATCGTGCTCAACTCGGCCGGGCGTCCGGCACGCAGCGCATCCAGCAGGCCGCGCAGGGCTTCTTCGCCAAATGCGAAAGCACGTCGTGCGCGCGGCAGCTCGTCATCAAAGCTGCGGGCGATCGGGTGAGGCGTGGCCTGGAGATCGCTTGGCAACAGCCCGCGCCGTGCATGGCGGGCGATGCCCGGGTCGGCGTGTCGAGCCATCGCGGCAGAGGCCAGCGGACGCCCCACCAGGGACCGGATGCGCGCCAGCACGCCACGCCCGATCGGTGCTTCGCGCGGTCCCGCAAATTGCCTGAAGCGTTGGCGGGTGGCCGCACTGATCCGCAGGTCGGCGCGTGGCGCCAGTGTGCGGGGGAGGCCTTGAGTCGGCGTGGGTCGGGCAGCGCGTTCGGTGATGCGCGCTCTCAAAGCGTGCACGGCTGCAGGATTGGAGCGGTCCAGATCGACGTAGGCGAAGCTGCAGTTCGCCCGCAGGGCCTGCAGTTCGTCAGGGCTGTCGATCGTGAAGCCCTGCAGCAAAAACGGCGTGTCGTGCCATGGGCGGTCGAGCTCCACGACAAACAGGCCGACATCCAGCGCTTCGGACGGCACACGGCAGCGATGCCGGTCGACCCATGCCTCCAGGGCATCTTCGGGAACGAGGGGAGCGGGATGACGCACGGATACAGTCGCACAACGCACAAGCTCAGGAGGAGCCGATACTAGTGACGGCCTGTGGCGTAAAACAGCGCGCGGCGCCAGACGGCGGCTGGTTTTCGCGGTGCGCCGACGGGCGGGCGATGGCCCGCCTCCGGCGGTCGTGGCTTACTTAGGCAGGCGGTCGCGCCGACCGCCTGCTGACATATCGGCCTCAGGCGGCCACAGACTCCCACAGCGCAAGGCTCGGCCCCGGCTGGTTGAGGGTGTAAAAGTGCAAACCCGGCGCGCCGCCGCGCAGCAGGCGATCGCACAGTGCGCTCACCACGTCATGACCGAAGGCGCGCAGGGAGTCTGTATCGTCGCCGAAGGCGGCGAGTCGCAGCCGGATCCAGCGCGGAATTTCGGCGCCGCAGGCGTCAGAGAAGCGGGCCAGTTGGGTGTAGTTCATGATGGGCATGATGCCCGGCACGATCGGTGCATCCACCCCCATGGCGCGGGCTGCATCCACGAAGCGAAAGTACGCATCGGCATTGAAGAAATACTGCGTGATGGCCGCATTGGAGCCCGCTCGCATCTTGGTCACGAAGGCCTGCAGATCGGCTTGTGGCGATACCGCTTGAGGATGCGTTTCAGGATAGGCGGCCACTTCAATGTGGAACCAGTCGCCGGTGCGCTCGCGCACAAAGGTCACCAGGTCGCTGGCATACCGGAAGGCCCCCGCATCGACCATGCCGGAAGGCAAGTCGCCGCGCAGCGCCACCAGCCTGCGGATGCCTCGTGTGCGCCAATGTTCGAGGAGTTCGGCGATGCCTTCGCGGGTAGCTCCGATGCACGACAGGTGCGGGGCGACCGCATGGCCTTCGGCTGCGATGTCATCGACCACACCCAGTGACTTGTCTCGGGTGGCGCCACCTGCGCCATAGGTGACGCTGAAGAACTCGGGTCGGACGGCGCTCAGCCTGACGCGCGCGTCGCGCAGTTTGGCCAAGCCTTCCGGCGTGTTGGGCGGAAAAAACTCAAAGCTAGCCGAAGCCTTGTGGGTACTCATGGTGCAGTCTCGATCAAAGGCGCGGGACGTGTCCCCACGCGAGCGTGAATGAAAGTTTCCTGATTGCCGTCACCACCGACCAATGCGCTGGGGTGCGTCCCGATCACTGACCAACCCAGCGCCTGACAGGCTGCACCAATGCGTGCGAGCGCAGCCTCGGCCGCTTCGGGGTCCCGCACGATGCCGCGTCGATCCAGCCCGCCCGGGCCCACTTCGAACTGCGGCTTGACCAGCAGCAGCACAGTGGCCTGCTCGGCGAGCAGGGTATCGATGCAGGGCAGCACGCGTGCCAGCGAAATGAACGAGAGATCTGCCACGGCAAGTGCAAAACCCGCAGCCGGGGTATCGGCGATATGGGCGACCAGCCCGTCCAGTGTCACATCCAGCAGGTGCGTACGTTCGAGACAGCTCACCCGCGGGTCAGCAGCCAAGCGGGGATGCAATTGACCATGGCCCACTTCAATGCCGATCACGCGCGCAGCGCCAGCCTGCAACAGACAATCGGCGAAGCCGCCGGTCGACATGCCCAGATCGAGTGCCACTTCGCCTGCAGGATTGATCCCGGCTGCCTGCAGCGCATGGGCCAGCTTGGCCCCACCGCGCGACACATAGCGGGTTTCATCGGACTCGGTGACCCACAGAGCATCGGCTTGGCCGACCTGTTGCGAGGGCCGTGTGACCCGCGCCCCCGGCCCGAACCACACGGCGCCGTCTGCGATCAACCGCTGTGCGGCCGAGCGCGAGGGCGCGAGCCCCCGCGCGACCAGTTCGACATCGATGCGGGTCACCGCGACGGCCGCACCGCAGGGCGGCTGGTCGTGGACCTCAGTAGCGGTAGGTGTCGGGCTTGTAGGGGCCCGACACATCCACACCGATATAGGCCGCCTGCTCGCCGGACAGTTCGGTCAGCATGGCACCCAGCTTCTTGAGGTGCAGCCGCGCGACTTTCTCGTCCAGGTGCTTAGGCAGCACATAGACCTTGCCCGACTCGTAGCGCTCCTTGTGCTTCCAGAGCTCGATCTGGGCGATGGTCTGGTTGGCGAACGACGAGCTCATCACGAACGAAGGATGGCCGGTACCGCAGCCCAGGTTCACCAGGCGGCCTTCGGCCAGCAAGATGATTCGCTTGCCGTCGGCGAAGATCACATGGTCGACCTGCGGCTTGATGTTTTCCCAGGTGCACTGCTTGAGCGAGGCGACATCGATTTCGTTGTCGAAGTGACCGATGTTGCACACGATCGCCTGGTCTTTCATCGCCTTCATGTGCGCGAAGGTGATGACGTTCTTGTTGCCGGTGGCGCTCACGAAGATGTCGGCCTTGTCGGCGGCGTACTCCATGGTGACCACGCGATAGCCTTCCATGGCGGCCTGCAGTGCGCAGATCGGGTCGCACTCGGTGACCCAGACCTGGGCCGACAGCGCACGCAGGGCCTGGGCGCTGCCCTTGCCCACGTCGCCATAGCCAGCCACCACCGCCACCTTGCCGGCGATCATGACGTCGGTGGCGCGCTTGATGGCGTCGACCAGCGACTCGCGGCAGCCATAGAGGTTGTCGAACTTGCTCTTGGTGACCGAGTCGTTGACGTTGATGGCGCGGAAGGCCAACTCGCCTTTTTCGGACATCTGATACAGGCGATGTACGCCGGTGGTGGTTTCTTCAGTGACGCCCACCACGGCTTTCAGGTTGCGCTCGTAAAAGCCCGGGTCCTTGGCCAGTTGCTTGCGGATGGCGTTGAAGAGGCACACCTCTTCTTCGCTGCTGGGGTTGTTCAGTACCGAGGCGTCCTTGGCAGCCTTGGTGCCCAGATGCAGCAGCAGCGTGGCATCGCCGCCGTCATCCAGGATCATGTTGGAGGGCTGGCCATCGGCCCACTCGAAGATGCGATGGGTGTAGTCCCAGTACTCGTCCAGCGTCTCGCCCTTGTAGGCGAACACCGGAATGCCTGCGGCGGCGATGGCGGCAGCAGCATGGTCCTGGGTGGAGAAGATGTTGCAAGAGGCCCAGCGCACTTGTGCGCCCAGGGCCGCGAGGGTTTCGATCAGGACCGCGGTCTGGATCGTCATGTGCAGTGAGCCGGTGATGCGCGCGCCTTTGAGCGGCTGCGAGGCGGCGAATTCCTCGCGGATAGCCATCAGGCCAGGCATCTCGGTTTCAGCAATGCGGATTTCCTTGCGTCCGAACTCGGCCTGAGACAGGTCGGCCACGTGGAAATCGTTGAAGACGGCAGGTTTGAGAACAGCACTCATGAGGTTCGCTCCAGGGCATAGGCGTGCCGCGAACGGCACTGGTTCAAGGGGCGAGCGCGGTGTCTGGCCAGGTGGCGCCTGTGCATGGCGACCTGGAAAAACAAAACGCTCGCATTCGACGGACAGTCGAGTGCGAGCGCGGTTGTGGGTGCTGAGCCTGGCCCGATGAAAATGCGTGATCGGGTCGCAGCGCTCCTCAGCAGAAAAAGATTATAAACCGCACCGACCGGCTCGGCGTCTCGACGCCTGACCGGCGGGCGGGGGTATTCGTTGGACGGGGCTCAGAGCCCAGCCGCTGCCTTCAGCGCCGCAGCCTTGTCGGTGCGCTCCCAGGTGAACTCGGGTTCTTCGCGCCCGAAGTGGCCATAAGCAGCAGACTTCTGATAGATGGGGCGCAGCAGATCGAGCATCTGCACGATGCCTTTGGGGCGCAGGTCGAAGTGGGTGTTGACCAGTTCGGCGATGCGCTCATCGGGCAACTTGCCCGTGCCTTCGGTGCTGACCATGACCGAGGTGGGACGCGCCACACCGATTGCGTAGCTGATCTGCACCAGGCACTTGCTGGCCAGTCCGGCCGCGACGACGTTCTTGGCCACGTAGCGGGCTGCGTAGGCGGCCGAACGGTCGACCTTGGAGGGGTCCTTGCCCGAAAACGCGCCACCGCCGTGCGGGGCTGCGCCGCCATAGGTGTCGACGATGATCTTGCGACCGGTCAGGCCGCAATCGCCCTGAGGGCCGCCGACGACGAAGCGTCCGGTGGGGTTGACCAGGTAGCGGATATCGCCCTTGATGAGTTCCTTGGGCAACACCGGCTTGATGATTTCCTCAATCACGGCTTCGGTGAGCTTGCTGTGTTCGATGTCGGGTGCGTGCTGAGTGGACAGCACCACGGTGTCCACCGAATGCGGCTTGCCATCGACATAACGCAGGGTGATCTGCGACTTGGCATCGGGGCGCAGCCAGGGCAGGCGCCCGTCGCGACGCAGGTCGGCCTGGCGCTCGACCAGCCGGTGCGCGTAATGAATGGCGGCCGGCATCAGCACCGGGGTTTCGTCGCAGGCATAGCCGAACATCAGGCCCTGGTCGCCCGCGCCCTGGTCCAGGTCGATGCCGCGGCCTTCGTCCACGCCTTGAGCAATGTCCTGGCTCTGCTTGTCATAGGCCACCAGTACCGCACAGCCCTTGTAATCGATACCGTATTCGGTGTTGTCGTAGCCGATGCGCTTGATGGTGTCGCGGGCGACTTCGATGTAGTCGACGTGTGCACCGGTGGTGATTTCGCCGGCCAGTACGACCAAGCCGGTGTTCACCAGCGTTTCGGCGGCGACACGCGAGAATTTGTCCTGCGTGAAGATCGCGTCCAGAATCGCGTCGGAAATCTGATCAGCGACTTTATCGGGATGCCCCTCCGAGACGGATTCGGAGGTAAAGAGGAAGTCTTTTGCCACGGTGTGATTGCTCCGGAAGATTGAAGGCGGACAATCGGTGCCTGGGCAGGACTGTCCTGCATCGGCACCTTATTCGGCGATGCCATCTTCAGGAGAAGCGGCACGCTTTAGCAGAATTTTTAAACCGCCCTGCAAGTTGTCCCATTAACTCGGCGGTAAAGCGGATTATATCCGTACGCATTCGGTTCAAGCGTCAATTCCATCACACGGCCGCCTGTCTTCATTCACCTCCATGCTCCTTTGGATCGCCCAACTCCTTGCCCGCCTGCCCCTGAGCTGGCTGCAGTCGCTTGGCGGCACGCTGGGCAAGCTGGCGCTGGCACTGTCGGGCGATTTTCGTGGCAAGTCGCACGCCAATCTGCTCCAGGCCGGTTTGTATGACCCCAGGCTGATGCGTCGTGCGGCAGATCAGTCCGGACAGGCGGTCGCTGAGACCGCGCTGTTGTGGTTTGGCGCGCGTGAGCGCATCGATCGGCTGATTCAGGTGGAAAACGGCGAGCTGCTCAGCCAGGCCCTTGCTCATGGTCGTGGCGTGGTCCTGCTGACCGCGCATGTGGGCAGTTTCGAGGCTGCTGCACTCGGCTCGGCACGCTTTGGACCGATCACAGTGCTCTACAAGCCGCCGCGGATCGCCGCAGTGCGTGCGCTGGTCGAGTCCGGGCGGGCTGCGCCGGATGTGCATCCGGTGCCGACAACGGCGGCAGGGGTGCGCGGACTGTTGCGCGCGCTCAAGCGTGGCGAGTCGATTGGGGTATTGCCTGATCAGGTTCCCAGTGAGGGAGACGGGGAGTGGGCGCCGTTTTTCGGTCGTCCTGCCTACACCATGACCCTGCCCGCACGACTTGCTCGCCTGACGGGCGCGCAGGTCCTGATGGCCCATGGGGAGCGGCTGCCCGATGCCGCAGGATGGGTGGTGCGCTATGAGCGACTGCCCGAAGCTCCATCGCCTGCCGTGATCAACCAAGCGATGGAAGCGACCATTCGTCGTATGCCCGAGCAGTATTTCTGGGGCTACAACCGCTACAAAACGCCGCCTGGAGTGGAGGCGCCCGACGCCGGAGTCGGGAGAGCGGCTTGAACCGATGAACTTACCCGCATGAACACGCCCCCCCCGCAGCAGCCCGCGGGCCACCAGTTGTCGCGCGTGGGGATTGCCTTGCTGCAGGCGCTCTCGACGCTGCCGTTGGGCGTGCTGCGCCCGCTCGGTCGCGCACTCGGTACGGTGGTCTGGTGGCTTGCACGGCCCCGGCGGCAGGTGACGCTCATCAATTTGCGACTGTGTTTTCCGCAGCTGTCCGAGCGGGAGCGCAGGCGCATCGGCCGCGAACATTTTCAGTGGTTCATGTGCAGCATCCTCGAGCGGTTCATCTTCTGGAGCGGCCCGCCGGCGCGGATCGAGCAACTGGTGACGCTGGTCGGCGAGGAGCATCTGCAGGCACACCTGGGCCGGCCACTGATTTTTCTGGCCCCGCATTTCGTGGGGATTGACGGCGGCGGGATGCGATTGTCGATGCGCACGCCGATGATGACCATTTACGTGCGCCAGAAAAATCCGGTGCTCGATGCGGTGATGTTTGCCGGACGTTCGCGGTTTCCGGGCGCCCGGCCGTTGTCGCGCCAGCAGGGTGTGCGGGCCACGGTGCGTCTGCTGCGTGAAGGCACCCCCTTGCATTACTCGCCCGACATGGATCTGGGGCCACGAGAGTCGGTGTTCGTGCCTTTTTTCGGTGTGCCTGCTGCAACGGTCACGGGGGCGTCCAGGCTTGCGCAGTTGAGTGGTGCTGCGGTGGTGCCCTTCGTGACCCGCATGACGCGCGAGGGCTACGAGGCGCGGTTCTTTCCGGCCTGGGAAGGCTACCCCGGGGATGACCTGCAGGCGGCGGCGCGCCGCCTCAACGCCTTCGTGGAAGACCGGGTGCGCGAGATGCCTGCGCAATACCTGTGGTCGCACAAGCGCTTCAAGACCCGCCCGCCGGGCGAGCCCAGCCCTTACGGATCGGAAACGCGTGACGCCGAACGGTCGGTGCCCGGTCAGCCGGCCAAGCCGCGCGACGAGGATGATGATTGAGCGATAATTCGCCCATGCGGTTGAAGTTCACCAAGATGCAGGGCGCAGGCAACGATTTCGTTGTGCTCGATGGCGTGCGCCAGAAGCTCGCGCTGACCGCTGCGCAATACCGCGCGCTGGCAGATCGACAGTTCGGGATCGGCGCAGATCAAGTCCTGCTGGTTGAGCCGCCTGATGCGCCCGATGTCGACTTCGTCTATCGCATCTTCAATGCGGATGGCGACGAGGTCGAGCAGTGCGGCAATGGTGCGCGCTGTTTTGTGCGCTTTGTGCGTGAGCAGGGCCTCACCGACAAAGCCGCTGTGCGGGCGCGCACGGTCAATCGTGTGATCGTGCCGCGCATGGAAGACGACGGCCGGGTCACGGTCGATATGGGGGTGCCGGTGCTCGAGACGGCGCAGGTGCCCTTCGATACCCGTGGCCTGGTGTCGCGCACGCAAGGGCGCGATACGCTGTGGCCATTGGCGCTGCCGGGCGCCGAGCGCTGGATCTCTGTCGTGTCGATGGGCAACCCGCATGCCGTGCAGATCGTCGACGATGTGCAGACCGCGCCGGTGGCAGCCGAGGGGCCGCTCATTGAATCGCATGTTCGCTTTCCGCGCCGTGTGAACGCTGGCTTTTTGCAGGTGCTGTCGCGTACACAGGCCCGGTTGCGCGTGTACGAGCGCGGCTCGGGCGAGACGCTGGCCTGCGGCAGCGGTGCGTGTGCGGCTGCCGTGGCCGGCATGCTGCGCGGCGTGTTCGATGATCGTGTGGATCTTCAGACCCGCGGCGGGCTGCTGACGATTGCCTGGCAGGGGCAGGCGGTCTTCATGACCGGTCCGGCGCAAACGGTCTTCCATGGCGAGATCGATCTTCAAGCGCTGGTCACCCGATCCGCGTCCACGGCATCTCTCGCGGTTCAGCACGCACCGCAGCGTCACAGCAGTGCGTCCTCGGCCTGCGCCACATCCCTTTTTTCCACTTCTTCCATTCGCCGACCATGACCGAGCCGCTCCATGCCGATGCGATCGTGCAATACCTGCACGACCATCCGGCCTTCTTCGAAGCCCATCCGGATCTGCTGGTATCGATCACGGTCCCGCATCCGCACGGCAACCGGGCGGTCTCCCTGGTCGAGCGCCAGGTCGACATGCTGCGCGAGAAAAACAAGTCTCTGGAGATGAAGCTCGCCGAGCTTCTTCGCCACGGGAGTGAGAACGATGTGATTGCAGACAAGCTGCAGCGCTGGTCGCGCGATCTGCTGCGTGCACGCGATGCGCGTCAACTGCCGACGCTGGTGGTCGATGGCCTGGCGTCGGCGTTCACCGTGCCTCAGGTGGCTTTGCGGGTGTGGCAGCTGGCCGCAGACCATGCCGACCTGCCTTGCGGCGCGAAGGTTGAACCGGATGTCATCGCGCTGGTCGACAGCATGCGTCAGCCGTATTGCGGCCGTAACGCCGGGTTTCAGGCGGCGCGCTGGCTGCCTGATGCAGGCACCCGCACCGGTTCGCTCGCGCTCTTGCCTTTGCGGGTGGGGGCGGCACCCCAAACCTTCGGCCTGCTGGTGCTGGGCTCGCCCGACCCCGGCCGGTTCGATGCTGCGATGGGCACCGCTTTTCTCGAGCGCATCGCTGAAGTGGCCAGCGCGTCCCTGTCGCGTTTGACGGCCTGAGCCGCGCGCTGTGAGTGGAGAGACGTCTGCCGAAACCCGTGCCGAAGCCCCTGCCGAGGCATCGCACGCCGACGTCGTCGCGTATCTGCAGCGCTTGCGCACCGAGCGCCACGCCTCACCTCGCACGCTGGACGGCTACGGGCGCGAGCTCGCAGTGCTCGTGCAGTGGCTGGACGGTCGCGGCTGGGAGCTGCTGACCGAATCGGAGGTGCGTCGCGCGGTCGCCGTTCGCGCACGCGCCGGGCATGCACCGGCCAGCATTGCCAGGCGTTTATCGGCCTGGCGCGGGTTCTACGATTGGCTCGGCGCACGCGGCGCCGTGTCGCACAATCCGGTGCGTGGCGTGCGCGCGCCGCGACGCGCCCGACGCTTGCCTAAGGCCCTGTCGCCCGATCAGGCCATGCGACTGGTCGAGCCGATGACGATCGGTGCCGATGGCGCAGCGGCGTTGCGGTCAGGCCAGCACCAGACCAGCGACTTTGAGCGGCTGCGCGATCAGGCGCTGATTGAACTGCTGTATTCCAGCGGGCTGCGGCTGTCCGAGCTGGTGGCTCTCGACATTCGCCATGCCGACACGGCCGAGCATCACTCGGTCGGTTGGCTGCAGCGCGACGAGGCTGAGGTCCAGGTGCTGGGCAAGGGCGGCAAACGGCGCACCGTGCCGGTCGGTGCGCCGGCGCTGGCTGCACTGGATGCCTGGATGATCGCGCGCGCAGACTGGCTGGCGCTGCATCCACGCGCCGACCGCCATGCCCTCTTCTTATCGGTGCGCGGGACCCGGCTGGGCGCGCGCACCGTGCAGCGCGTGGTGCAGCGTCTGGGTATCGAGCGTGGTGTGCCCACGCATGTGCATCCCCACGTACTGCGCCATTCCTTTGCCAGCCATCTGCTGCAGTCCAGTGGCGATTTGCGCGCGGTGCAGGAGCTGCTGGGCCATGCCAGCATCGTGACCACCCAGGTCTACACCTCCCTCGATTTCCAGCGTCTGGCTGCGGTTTACGATGCGGCGCACCCGCGCGCCCGCATCCGGCGCTGACAGCAAGCCTTTTCCGAAGGTCCGAAGGTTCCTATGGCGCGCACCCCGCCCACCCTGCATCTGAAGCCCGGCAAGGAAAAATCCTTGCTGCGTCGCCATCCCTGGATCTATGCCAACGCAATCGACCGGGCCAGTGGCGGGCCGGCCTCGGGTGACACCGTGCGTGTGCTGGGCGCAGACGGACGGTTCCTTGCCTGGGCGGCGTTCAGTCCCACCTCGGCGCTGCGCGCGCGGGCCTGGAGCTTCACGGAAGCCGAGCAACCGGATGCCGCGTTCATCGCCGCGCGGGTGGCTGCGGCAGTGGCGCGACGCGAGGGGCTGCAAGCCCAGACCGAGGCGATCCGTCTGGTGTTTGGCGAGGCCGATGCCTTGCCGGGGCTGGTGGTCGACCGATACCGGGATCAACTGGTGGTGCAGTTCCTGGCGGCGGGTGTCGAGCATTGGCGAGAGGTCATTGTGGCGGCCCTGCGCGAAGTCACCGGCTGTGAGGCGGTCTATGAGCGTTCGGATGCGGCGGCCCGCGAGCGCGAAGGGCTGGTCCCGCGGGAAGGGGTGTTGCATGGGGAGTTGCCCGTGCCGCTGGCCGTGAGCGAGCAGGGTGTGCGCTACGAGGTGGATGTCATCACCGGCCACAAGACCGGGTTCTATATTGATCAACGCGACAGCCGCCGACTGGTGGGCGAGCATGCGCAGGGCCGGCGGGTGCTCAACTGTTTTTGCTATACCGGCGGCTTCACGCTGGCGGCGCGTCTGGGTGGGGCGGTTGAGGCGGTATCGGTCGACAGCAGCGCCGAGGCCCTGGCCGTGGCGGCACGCAATGAGCAGCTCAATGGCCTCACGCCCTCCACCTGGTTGCAGGCCAACGTGTTCGATGCGCTCAAGAACCTGCTGGCCGAAGGACGGCAGTTTGATCTGATCGTGCTCGATCCGCCCAAGTTTGCCCCGTCGGTCCAGCACCTGGACCGTGCCGCGCGCGCCTACAAGGAGATCAACCTCAAGGCGTTGCGGCTGCTGGCGCCGGGGGGCCTGCTGTTCACGTTTTCCTGCTCAGGTGCCGTATCGGTCGACCTGTTCCAGAAGATCGTGGCCGGCGCGGTCTTTGATGCCCGCACTGACATGCAGATGCTGCGCCGCCTGGCTGCCGGCGTGGATCACCCCATGTCGATGACGCACCCCGAAGGCGAGTATCTCAAGGGGCTGATGCTGCGCCGGATGTAAACTGGCGGGCTTACGAAAGGAAAACCTTGGCGTCCACCGTCGAACACGCGCGACAACGGGTCCGCTCGACCGGTTCCCGTGTCACGGGCGCGCGCGTGCGGGTGCTGGCGGTGCTCATGCAGGCTAACGAAGCCCTGGCGCATACCGAGGTGCAACGCAGGCTCGAACAGGGCGAACATCACGAGGTGCTCGATCGGGTCACCCTGTACCGTGTGCTGGACTGGCTGGTCGAAGCCGGGCTGGCGCACCGTGTGGCGGGCCCTGATCGGGCCTGGCGTTACTCGGCGCAGGGCGGTGCCCCTGCGGGCCCGGTGCATCACGGGCATTTTCGCTGCAGGCATTGCGAGCGCGTGGTGTGCATGGATGCGCCGCCAGGCCTGGAGCGCAGCCTGCAGGACATGCTGCCCGAAGGCTTTCTCAGCGATGCATTTGAACTCACCCTGCTGGGGCAGTGCGCAGCCTGCGCAGCCGGGTCCGGAACGGTTGATGCGCGAGCCGGCGCGCATCGTGTTGAATCGAGAGACTGACACATGGCTCAAGCGGCACCCGCCCTCGTCCCGGTCACCATCCTGACCGGCTTTCTGGGCAGCGGTAAAACCACCTTGCTCAACCGCATCCTCACGGAACAGCACGGGCATCGCATTGCGGTGATCGAAAACGAATTTGGTGAAGAAGGCGTCGACAACGATCTGCTGCTGCAAAACGCGGACGAGCAGATCGTCGAGATGAACAACGGCTGTATCTGCTGTACGGTGCGCGGCGACCTGGTGCGCATCCTGGGCGATCTGCGTGAACGCCGTCAGGCGGGCGAGATCACCTTCGAGCGCGTGATCATCGAAACCACCGGCCTGGCCGACCCGGGCCCGGTGGCTCAGACGTTTTTCATTGATGATGCGGTGGCCGAGTACTACCTGCTTGATGCGGTGATCACCGTGATCGACGCCAAACATGCCGACAAGCAGCTCGATGAGCACAAGGAGGCGGTGGAGCAGGTGGGCTTCGCCGACCGCCTCCTGCTGTCCAAGGTGGATCTGGTGACCGAAGCCGAGCAGCAGGCGCTGCGCCGCAGGCTGTCGCGCATCAATCCCCGCGCCCCCATGCGTGCTGTGCACTTTGGCAACGCGCCGATCGAGGACATCCTGGATATTCGCGGGTTCAACCTCAATGCGGTCCTGGAAATCGACCCTGAGTTCCTCACGAGTGACGAGCACGAGCACGACGAAGCGGTGTCATCTTTCGTGTTCAAGTCGGACAAACCCTTCGATGCCGCCAAGCTGGAGGATTTCCTCGGCGGTCTGGTGCAAGTTTACGGACCGGACATGTTGCGGTATAAAGGCGTCCTTTTTGTGAAGGGCTCCGAGCGCCAAATGGTGTTCCAGGGAGTCCATCAGATGATGGGTGCAGACCTCGGTCGCCGCTGGCAACCCGGGGAAAAGCAGCAGAGCAAGATGGTGTTCATCGGCCGCAAGCTGCCGAAGGACATGTTCATCCAGGGATTGAAACAGTGCCTGGCCTGAGGGCTCCCGCCGGGGGCGAACAGGGCGCAAGCGGAATAACGACATGGCAGTGACCAAGACCCCCAAGGCGTTGACAGAGTCCGAAATGATCGCCATGCCGGAATCGGCGTACATGAATGACGCGCAGTTGCGGTTCTTTCGTGAACGGCTGCAACAGATGGAACGCGACATTCTGGTCAATGCCGGCGAAACCACCGAGCACCTGCGCGAAACGGTGATCGTCCCAGATCCGGCCGATCGCGCGACCATCGAAGAAGAACACGCCCTCGAGCTGCGTACCCGTGATCGTGAGCGCAAGCTGCTCAAGAAGATCCAGCAGTCGCTCTCGCGTATCGACTCGGGCGAATACGGATGGTGCGAAGAGACTGGCGACGCGATCGGCATCCCCCGGCTGCTGGCCCGTCCGACGGCCACGCTGTCGCTCGAGGCCCAGCAGCGGCGCGAATTGCGCCAGAAACTGTACGGCGACTGAGTCCGACGGGCCGGGTACGGCCTGCGCTGCAGGCCGAGGTCTGAACGCACGACAGGTTTGCAGAGCGATGATTCGGATGCGGTGCACCACGGATCATGGTGACGTCCCGTGACTGATGTCACCGACAGCGGCTTGACCGTGGACGCAGTGCGATTTGAGCGCGCCGGTGCGGTGGTGCTCGATATCGCGCATTTCGGCTTGATGTCCGGTGCTCAGGCGGTCGTGGTGGGGCCTTCGGGCTGTGGCAAGACCACTTTGCTGTCCCTTCTGGCCGGGCTGCTGCCGATTCAGCAGGGGCGTATCCTGATCGGCGGGGTGAGTCTCAATGAGTTGGCCCAGCGCAGTGCGCGCGCGGTCGACGGCTTTCGTGCTCGCCACATCGGCTTGGTGCCTCAGCAACCCCTTCTGTTCGGCATGCTGAGTGCGCTCGACAACCTGCTGCTTGCCCAACGGCTGGCGGGCAGCCCGACCGATCGGGATGCAGCCCGCAAGCTGCTGGCCGAACTCGGGCTGGCCGGTCTGGAGAACCGCCGACCGGCACAGCTGTCTCGTGGACAGCAGCAGCGCGTGGCACTGGCCCGCGCGCTGGTCAACCGGCCTGTCCTGCTGCTGGCCGATGAGCCGACTGCCAATCTGGATGATGCCCATGCTGCACAGGCCATCGATTTGCTGCGCGAGCGCGCCCACAGTCTTGGCGCCGCGCTGCTGATCGCCACCCACGACGCGCGTGTGCGCCATGCCTTTGACACGGTGCTGACGCTGGAGCGGCGATGAGTACGGTGCGTCTGCTATGGGCCTACTTGCGAGCCCGTCCGCTCATGACGCTGCTCACCACGCTGCTGGTGGCGCTGGGCATGGCGACCGTTGTTATCGTGACGCTGGTGACCGGCCAGTTTGATGAGCGTTTGCGCCGTGATGCAGCCGGCATCGATCTGGTGGTCGGTGCCAAAGGCTCGCCGCTGCAACTGGTCTTGTCTGGCGTGTACCACCTGGATGTGCCACCGGGCAATATTGCGCTGTCGGCTCTGGATGAATTGAGGGCCAATCGGCTGGTGGCGCAAGCGGTACCAATCTCGCTGGGCGACAGCTTTCGGGGGTTCCGGATCGTGGGCACCGAACCCGAATTCCTGGCGATGCATGCCGCCCGATTCAGCAGCGGCCAGGTGTTCTCGGCGCCGATGCAGGCGGTGCTGGGTGCCCGCGTCGCGGCTGAAGCAGGGCTGACGACGGGCGCCCAGTTTGCTGGCACGCACGGCATGGCGGCAGGCGGGCCGACGCATGGCGATGAGACCTATACCGTCAGCGGCGTGCTGGCAGCAACCGGCGGCGTGATCGACCGGCTGGTGGTCACGTCCACGGAATCAATCTGGCAGACCCATGAGCATGGGCATGGCGCGCCGGCCCGACCCGCGAGCGTCCCGCCGAAAGCCCAGCAGCCATCGGTATCGCCCGACCCTGCGCCATCGACTTCGCAGTCGCGGACGCGACCCGCGGAACGGGCTGACGGCAAACACGCGCACGCGCACGCGCATGCGCATCGCGAGACCAAGAAGACTGCGCCGCCGCGTTCGGGCGGGTCCAGCGCGGCGCACTCTGCGCCCGCCGCAGCCCCCAGTGCGGGTGCTGCCCGCTCGGCCGAGCCGCCCGCCGACCCCGGTCACGATCATGACCGCGATCATGCACATGACGCCGAGCACGCGCCGGCACGCGAGGTCACGATGCTGCTTGTGCGCTATGCCAGCCCGCTCGCGGCGGTGTCATTGCCGCGTGCCATCAACGCCAGCGAGCGGCTGCAGGCCGCATCCCCTGCATTCGAGTCGGCCCGCCTCGTGCAATTGGTCGGTGTGGGGGTCGACGGTCTGCGCGCATTCGGGCTGTTGATCCTGGGGGTGGCGGCAGGCTCGGTGTTTGTGGCGCTGTTCCAGGCCTTGTCTGATCGACGTCGCGAGATGGCGCTCATGCGCCTGCTGGGCGCCACGCCCGCTCACTTGTTCCGGCTGTTGCTGCTCGAGGGCCTGGCGCTGACGGCGATTGGCGTGGTCGTCGGGTTGGTGCTGGGGCATGTCACGGTCGAGGTGGCGGGCCGATGGCTGATCCCGCGCGGGGAATGGCCGCTGACTGGGTGGGTTTTCGATACCATCGAGTGGGCCTGGGCGGCGGGAGCCCTGGCACTTGGCGCGCTGGCGTCGCTGTGGCCTGCCTGGCGTGCTGCACGGACCGGTCTGGCCGACGTGCTGGCTGAAACCTAAGAGCCGGTGCTTGCATTGCCTGAATGGAGTCTGAACATGACCATGTCCACCCCTACCGTGGCCGCTCACCCTGCGACGATCTCCCGTCATGCCGCACGTGTTCGAGCCGCGGCAACCCTCGTGCGGGCGCTTGCGGTCGGCGGTGTGATGGTCCTGCCCACCCTGCCCGGGGCCTTGGCGCAGTCGCTGTCATCGCCCGCGCAACCGGTCCTGCCGGCCCCGCCGAGCGCGCAGTCAGGTGCCGCACAGACCGGCGGTGCGGCGGGCAAGCCCGGTCTGGTTGAAAATGCCGCTGCGCCTGCCGCGCTGGCTGGGCAGGCGCAACCGCTCGTGTCGCCGCCTTTGCCGATGGTCCCCGGCGCAGTGCCCTGGGATCTGCTGGGTCAGGTCAAACAGGTGAAGGTCAAAAATAAGGTGCTGCCTGAATTTGCACCCGCGGTGGCCAAGCTCGACAAG
>JBIKKG010000320.1:0-3591 GCA_044360485.1 Burkholderiaceae bacterium
CGATACGCCTCCAGCGTATTGGGCGACAGCCCGTCTTCGAGCCAGAGAGCGTCCAGGAAGCCGGACAGGGCCGCGCGGTCGGTGGCCTCGGGCGGCGCAGCCGCAGCGGCGAGGTCGTCGGCGGGCTGATCGCTGCTCGCCAGACGCGAGGGGCGCTGGCGTGAAGATGCCGCAGCATCGCTGGATGTGGTGGAGCGTCGCGTCACGCACGGTCCCCTTCGTCTGCTATCGTTCGGCCGGCTCGACTATAGCCGAGCCCTGCTCCTGCGCTCATGCATACGCTACTGCTGCTCCTACCTGATCTGGCCCTGATTGCCACCGGGGCTGCGCTTGCGCGCGGGATGCGCTGGTCGCCCGGATTCTGGGCGCACCTGGAAAAGCTCGTGTACTACGTGCTGTTTCCACCGCTGCTCTTCACCGCCATCGTGCGTCATCGCATCGACGCCGCACAGGCTGCACCGTTCGCCTTGGGCGTGTTCGGCGTGCTGCTGCTGGGCATTGCGCTGGGTGCGCTTGGCAGGCGTCTGTTCGATGTCCAGGAGCGTCGTTTTTCCAGTGCGGTGCAGTGCGCCTTCCGATTCAACTCGTACGTGGCACTGGCCGTCTCGCAACGACTGGGGGGTGATGCCGGCGTGGCCTTGTGTGCCGTGATGGTCGCGATTGCTGTGCCCACCGGCAATCTGGCGGCGGTGTGGTTCATGACCCGAGGCAGCAGCGCGGGCGTGCTGCGTTCGCTTGTACGCAATCCGCTGGTGATCGCCACGGTGTGCGGACTGGTTGCACTGCTGCTTGATCTGCGCTTGCCTGAGGTGCTGTCAGCCTATCTCTCCCGACTGGGAGCGGCCGCGATTGCACTGGGCCTGATCGCAGTGGGAGCCGGGCTCGAACCCTCCGGCGCACGCGGGGACGACGGGTTTGCACGATATGCGATCGCCGTGAAGCTCCTGGCCATGCCGCTGGCGGCCTGGGTGCTGGCGCAGGCGCTCGGCCTGCCGCCACTGGCCACGCAAGTACTGGTGCTCTTTGGCGCAGTACCCAGCGCATCGAGCTGCTACGTGCTGGCTACGAACATGGGCGGCGATGGGCCGTATGTGGCGCGGCTGGTGACGGCCACCACCGTGCTCAGCGCGGCGAGTCTGCCGCTGTGGTTGAGCTGGGTGAGCTGAGACGGTGCTGGGCAAGCGCCCAGCGCACATGCTCGGCCACCAGTGGGCTCGCGTCATGTTCACGACTGTGCAGAGCGCTGATCACTTCAGCACTGGAGGGCGCGTTACCCAATGCGACCGCGAGGTTGCGCAACCAGCGCTCATGCCCGATACGGCGAATCGCCGATCCTTCAAAAGCGGACTCGAAGCGAGCACGGTCCCAAGCGAAGAGCGCGATGAGCTCGGCCACATCCAGGCGGTTGCGCACGGCGAAGTCAGGCACGGCAGCGGCGGCTGCGTATTTATTCCAGGGGCAGGCGAGCTGGCAGTCGTCGCACCCATAGATGCGATTGCCGATCGCGGTGCGAAGCCCTTCCGGGATTGCCCCCGGCAGTTCGATGGTCAGGTAGGCAATGCAGCGGCGCGCATCCAGCCGGTAAGGCGCGACGATCGCGCCCGTGGGACAGGCCTGAAGGCAGGCTTCGCAGCGGCCGCAGTGCTCGTCCACCGGTGCGTCGATAGGCAGCGGCAGGGTGGTGTACAGCGTGCCGATGAAGCGCATGGAGCCGCCATCGCGCGACAACAGCAGCGTGTGCTTGCCGCGCCAGCCCAGCCCGGCACGGCGCGCAAGTTCCACTTCCATGACAGGCGCCGAATCGCACATCGCGCGCCACCCGAATGGGCCTGCGACCTGCTCGATGCGTCGCGCCAGGGCTGCCAGCCGCGATCGCACGACCTTGTGATAGTCCCGCCCCAGGGCATAGCGCGAGACATAGGCCCGCTCCGGATCGGCCAGGTTAGCCCACGCCTGGCTAACCCAGTCGGGATCGTCAGGCGCGTAATCGATCGACACCATGACTGCACGCGCCGTGCCGGGCATCAGGGCAGCAGGGTCGGTGCGCAGTGCCGCATGGCGCGCCATATAATCCATGTCGCCGTGAAAGCCTGCGTCGAGCCAGGCCTTGAGCCCGGGTGCGGCCTGCGACAGATCGATGTCAGCCACGCCCAATGCAGCAAAACCGAGTTCGCTCGCCCAACTGCGCAGTTGTCCGATCCAATCCTGATGCTCCATCCGGCCATTGTAGGTTCGCGATGCCCTTGCCCGATCTGCCGTCTGATGTGTCAGCTCATGTGTCACCTGAAGTCTCAACGGAGGTCTCCCTGAACAGCCTGCCCTCCACGCACCGGGTGGGCGATGTGGCAGAGCTGCCGAGTGCATGCGGTGAGCCGCTGCGGCGCTGCGCACTGAGCCTGGCGGATGAGGCGGCCACCGACGCGTTCGCAGCGCGCCTGGCTGCAGCGTTGGCACCCGGCCTTGTGGTGTGGCTGTGCGGCACCCTGGGCGCCGGCAAGACCACGCTCGTGCGAGGACTGCTTCGGGCGCTCGGCCATGCGGGCCCAGTGCGCAGCCCCACATTCACGCTGCTCGAGCCCTACGCGTTCGCGCGCTTTGCGGTCTACCATTTCGATCTCTATCGATTTGCTTCTGCACACGAGTGGCACGATGCGGGGTTCGACGACTATTTCGGCACGACGGGCGTGTGCCTGGTGGAGTGGCCCGAGCAGGCCGCCGGCGCGGTGCCTTCACCCGATGTGCGCATCGCACTGGCATTCAGCGGCGAGCCGGGTGCATCGTCCCAACGCAGCATGACGCTTGAGGCTTGTTCGCAGCCGGGATTGAGATGCGTGAACGCGATCGCAAACGGCTGCTGAAAGCTGCCCCTGGGGTGACGCTGGAACTCGATGCGCCCCTGCCGGCGACGCACTTCACCGTGCCGGACCCACCGCGTGTGGTGGTGGATTTCGAAGGCATCGACCTGACAGCCGCCCTGCGTGAACGGGTGGCACGCGTACGCGCCGACGATCCCCACATTGCCGGGGTGCGCATCGGCCATAGTCGCCGACTGAGCCCACGTGGGGTGCCGGCCTGATGCGCACGACGATGTTGAACAACCCATTGCCATCGGTTTCCTTTGGCCAGGCGCTGCGCTACTGGCTCAAGCTGGGGTGCATCAGCTTTGGTGGACCGGCAGGGCAGATCGCGCTGATGCATGAAGAGCTTGTGCAGCGCAGGCGCTGGATTTCAGAGGCGCGGTTCGCGCATGCGCTGAACTACTGCATGCTGCTGCCAGGTCCCGAAGCGCAGCAACTCGCCACGTATATCGGCTGGCTCATGCATGGCGTGCGCGGTGGCATTGCAGCGGGCGTGCTCTTCGTGCTGCCCTCGCTGCTGCTGCTCATTGGCTTGTCCTGGCTGTACATCGCAGCAGGTCAGCAACCCGCGGTGGCCGGCGTTTTGGCGGGTGTGAAGCCCGCGGTGATCGCCATCGTGCTGGCCACCGGTTGGCGTTTGGCCTCGCGCACGCTGCGTCACCCTGTGGCATGGGCGATTTCCATCACGGCATTCGCAGCCATGCTGTGGGGGGTACCGTTTCCAGCCGTGGTG
>JBIKKG010000079.1:0-12833 GCA_044360485.1 Burkholderiaceae bacterium
ACTTTGCAGCATTCAAGGATTGTTCATGCAACGACTGACCTTCTGGTTTGAATACGGGAGCACCTACACCTGGTTGTCTGTGGCCCGGATCGATGCGCTCGCGCAGGCCTACGGTGCGCAGATCGAGTGGCGCCCCTTTTTGCTGTCGGCCATTCTCAAGCAGCGCGGCATGGTGGAGGGGCCCTTCGCTGAACCGGTCAAGGGCCGCTACATGTGGCGCGATCTCGAGCGTCGCGCAGCTCGGCACGGCATCGCCTATCGCAAGCCCACGGGGTCTCTGCCCAATACGCTGCTCACCGCGCGTATCGGCACACTGGCTGCGCTGCAGGGCTGGTGCGAGGCGTTCACGCGCGAAGTGTTTCGCTTGCACTGGACCGAGGATGTCGGCATTGGCACCGACGACAACCTGCGGCGGGCATTGACTGCGGTGGGCAAGTCGCCCGAGCAGGTTCTGCAGGCCGCACAGTCGGAATCCACCAAGCAGCTCTTGCGTGCAGCCACCGATGAGGCCGAGGCGCTCGGGGTGTTCGGATCACCCAGCTTCACGGTGGGCGAAGAGGTGTTCTGGGGCGACGACCGCCTGGAAGATGCGCTCGATTTCGCGGCGGGCCGACTGCTGCCGGCCGCAGGACGCTGAAGGCCGAGCACCGATGTCGGACCGCTTGCGCGAACCGCCTGCGCCGACTGTGCGCATCGACAAATGGCTGTGGGCGGCGCGGTTTTTCAAGACCCGCAGCCTGGCGCAGGAGGCGATCGAGCAGGGCCGCGTGCGGGTCGATGATGAGCGCGTCAAGACCGCGCGCCTGCTGCGTATCGATGAACGCGTCTGGCTCAGGGTTGGCGATGTCGAACGCGAAGTGATCGTGCGAGGCCTGTCCGACCAGCGGGGCCCGGCCAGTGTGGCCCAGCAGCTCTATGCTGAAACCGCGCAAAGCGAGACCCAGCGACTGGCTGCGCGTGAGCATCGCAAGCTATATGCCGAGCCTGCACACGACATTCATGGGCGTCCCACCAAGCGCGATCGCCGCGCGCTGGAGCGTGCCAAGAGCGAGGGATGACCATCCTCGGGTTTGGAGCCTGACGCGCCCGCCGATCGACGGTCTGTGCGCGTGGCGCAGGTTCAGCGAAGCGGAGTGGTCTGCACGGTGCGCGTCGGTCGCTGCACACTGAGGCGCAGATTGAGCCCGTCTGGCTGCATCGTCATGCCCATCAGTTCGTGGACCGCGTCGCCTGACGCAGCCAGATCGAACGCGGCCAGCGTCGTGGTCAACACCATCTTGGCCTCCAGGATCGCCAGGTAGCGCCCCGGACAAAAGCGCGGCCCGCCGCCAAAGGGCATGAAGGCCCGCCGCGCGCCACCCCCCACGCTTTCGGGCGCCGCACTGGAGCCCGACCCACTGGCCCCTGCTTCGCCTGCGAGCCAGCGCTGTGGTCTGAAGGCCTGCGGATCGGCGAAGGCCTCCGGGTCGGTTGCCGGAGGCCGCTTGAGAATGCACACCAGCGTGCGCGCCGGGATGCGCGTGCCGAGCAGTTCGGTGTCGCGCAAGGCTGTGAACATGTTCAGGGGCGCGACTGGTTTCAGTCGCAGCGCTTCGAGCACGATGCCTTCGATCAGCGGCAGCTGGCGTGTGCTCTCGAAATCGTGCAACACGACCGCACCGGCGCGCCCGCCTGCTGGTGCGTTAACTTCCGCGCCCACTTCTGCGCTGAGCGCATCGATCGCCTCTGCGCGCGCTGCGCGCAGCACATCGGGATGCTGCGAGAGCAAGTGCAGCGCCCAGGCAATGGTGTTGGAGGTGGTGTCCTCGCCGGCCAGCAGCAAGGTCATCACGTTGCCGTGCAGCTCTTCATCCGACAGACGCTGCGCCTCATTGGCCGCCAGCAGGGCGTGCAGCAGATTGGCAGGCTCCTCGCGCAACTGCGGCTGGGCCGCCATCTCGGTGCGGGCATGCGCGATGAACCCCTGCACAGCCCGACTCGCAGCGCGCAGCGCGCGTTCAATCTCGCGGTCGCTGCGGGTGCGGTACCAGCGCCAACTGGGCCACAAGGCATTGATGCGATGTGCGATGCCCGTGAAGATGCGGTCGAGGTCGCGCTGAAGCGGGTCCGGGTCATCGCGTGTCAGCGTCGCCACGTCGGTCCCGAAGGCCAGGGAACAGGTCACGTCTACGGTGTAGCGGGTCAGGTCGGCACGCACATCCACCGGCACACCGGTGGCGGCGCTGGTCAGCCAGCGCGCATGCAGGCGCTCGGTGGCGGTGGCAATCACCGGGAAGAAGCGGCGCAGGTGTGCCGGGTCCAGCGCGCGCATCACCAGCGGGCGCTGTCTGCGCCAGTCGTCGCCTTCAGCCGAGAACAGGCCATCGATGCCCATTTCGCGAAAGATCGGCCGGATGGCGAAATGACGCCGAAAGCCCTGTGGCCGCTCTCGCAGCACCCGCATCATGGCGTCGGCCTCCGAGACGACCACGACCGTTTGCGGCCCGAGTTTGAAGCGATAGATCGACCCGTAGGTCCGTGCCCAGTCCTCCAGCAGCAGATGTGCTTTCGCCACGCGCCAGCGATGCAGCATGCCCAGACCAGGCAGGCCGCGCGGACCAGGCAGGTCGCGGACCTCCTGCAGCGGCGGGGTGGGAACGGGATCGGTGGAGGGCATGCTTGAGGGTTCCGGAGGCGTGTGGCGCATGGTTCAATCGGCCGCTGGCATCGTAACCGCTTCCAGCGCACCTCCAGCGATTCAGGCCCATCGGGGCCTGCCTGCCCAACGCATCCGACCCCACTTAGCCGACCCCACTTAGCCGACCCCACTTAGCCGACCCCACTCATGTCCGATTCAGATTCGCGAGCCCCAGCGCCGCTCACGCTCCGTGTGATGCCCGATCGCACGCTGCTCACGCCCGACCAGACCCGTCTGCCGATCGAGCATGTGCTGTGCCGGCTGGCCAGCCTGGCCGATTGCGAGCATGCGATTGTCTCGATGCAGGTGCGCGGTGCGCCGCTGATCGGCGCGGTGGCGGGCTTTGGGCTGGCGTTTGCGGTGGCCGACCGTGCCGACGACCATGCGGTGCGTGCGGCCATGACACGGCTGGCCGCCACGCGACCGACTGCGGTCAATTTGCGCTGGGCCCTGCAACGGGTGCATGCACGCATCCTGCCGCTGCCTGTGGCCGCCCGAGCCGCTGCGGCATGGGACGAGGCCTGTGCGATCGCAGATGAAGACATCGCGATCAATCGTGCCATCGGCCTGGTGGGGGCCCGCCTGCTGCGCGAGCAGATCGCACGGCGGGTCCAGTCGGGCCGACCGGTCAGTGCGGCGGCTCCGCTCAATGTGCTGACGCATTGCAACGCCGGGCGACTGGCCACGGTGGCGCACGGCACCGCTTTGGCCCCGGTCTATGCGCTGCAGGAGGCCGGCGTGGCGGTGCATGTGTGGGTCGATGAAACCCGCCCGCGCAATCAGGGCGCCAGTCTCACCGCCTGGGAACTCGCCGAGGCGGGTGTACCCTGCACTGTGGTCGCAGACAACGCAGGAGGTTGGCTCATGCGCGATGGGCGGGTCGATGCCGTGATCGTGGGCTGCGACCGGGTCGCGGCCAATGGTGATGTGGCCAACAAGATCGGCACGTACCTGAAGGCACTCGCCGCCCGCGACACCGGCGTGCCGTTCTGGGTGGCATGCCCCACCCCCACGCTGGATGCTTCCTTACCGAGCGGACAAGACATTCCGATCGAAATGCGCAGCCCCGACGAGGTCACGCATATCCAGGGCCGCGACGCTTCGGGGCGTGTCGCCCAGCTGTGCCTCGTGCCGGCGGGGGTGCCTGCACTCAATCCGGCCTTCGACATGACACCAGCCAGGCTGGTCGACCGACTGATCACGGAGGTCGGCGCGTTTGCCGCGAACGCTGCCGGCGTGGCGCAAGCCTTGGCTGATGCCGCTGCGAGCCCGCCACCGCCTGGCGATTCCATGGCTGGCAGACGGTCGCGACAGCCCTGAGCCGGCTGCGCCTTGAAACAGGACCCACCATGACGCAGCCCCTGCCCCCTTTCATGCATCCGATCACCGGCCTGGCGTGTGAGCCTGCGGCCTGCACCGAGGATGCGGTGCGCGCATCGCTCATCGAAGCGGCCCGCTCCATGCAGCGACTGGGCATCAATCACGGCAGTGCTGGGAATGTCTCGGTGCGCTGGCATCGCGGTGCCGCCGACGGCATGCTCATCACCCCCAGCGCGTTGCCCTACGAGCAGTGCGGCATCGACGACATTGTCTGGGTTGCGATTGCCAAAGCGCCGGGCGCCGCCGCGCCCCAGGTGGATGGCATGCGTCGACCATCCTCCGAATGGCGTTTTCATCATGATCTTTATGCCCGCCGGGCAGACGCCCATGCCGTGGTCCACACCCATGCGCCGCATTGCGCAGCGCTGGCTTGTCTGCCGCAGGTCCAGCAGCAGGGCATCCCTGCCTTTCACTACATGGTGGCGGCTGCAGGCGGGCGCGACATCCGCTGTGCGCCGTATGCCACCTTCGGCACGCAGGCGCTCTCTGACCATGTCCTGGCGGCGCTCACCGACCGACGCGCCTGTCTCATGGCCCATCACGGCATGATTGCCCTGGGCGGCGCGCTGGACTCGGCCCTGGCCCTGGCAGTGGAAGTGGAATGGCTGGCACGCACCTACGCGCTCGCCCTGCCACTGGGCATACCGGCCTTGCTGCCCGATGCAGAAATGGATCGCGTGCTGGACGGCTTCACGCGTTACCGCCCCGACCCGCTTGACGACCTCCTCGCGGCCGAACCCGACGCGCATGGCCGCGCAGCCGTATCTTCCTGAATCCATGCTTCCAAGACGTCTCCGAAGACTTTCATGGCCTCGATGCGAACCGCCCGGATAGCTGCGCTGTACACCTACCCCATCAAGTCATGTGCGGGCATCGCGATCGACGTGATGCGCTTTGATGCTATGGGCCCCCTGGATGACCGCCGCTGGATGCTGATCGATCAGCACGACAGTTTCATCACGCAACGCGAAGTGCCGCGCCTGGCGCTGGTGCGCCCCGCGCGCATGGCAGGCGGGCTGCGGGTGCTGGCCCCGGACATGCCGGCGCTCTCGGTGAGTGGCACTGGCGGCGAGCGCTGTACCACCTGGTGCTGGGACGATCGCTGCGCAGGGTTTGACGAAGGCCCTGAGGCAGCGGCCTGGTTTTCCGAATTCATCGGACGCCCGGCGCGACTGGTGCGCTTTGATACCACCGCGCCACGTGCCGCTGACCGTCACTGGGTGGGCGCAGCGGCCGGGCGCGCCGGTGCACTGACGCGTTTCAGCGACGGGTTTCCGCTGCTGGTGATTTCCACCGCATCGATGGCGGAGCTTGACCGGCGCCTGGCCGATGCCGACCTGCCGGCAGCTGTGGCGCAGCGCTTTCGGCCCAATGTGGTGCTCGACGGTCTCGACCCGTTTGAAGAGGATCTGGCCGATACGTTCTCAGTGGGCGCTGGGTCGACCGTACTCAAGGTGGTCAAGCCCTGCACCCGTTGCACGATCCCGGAAGTGGACCCGGCCACCGGCCATCATCAGGCGGGCATCTTGCAGGTCCTGGCGCTGTTTCGCTCCGATCCGCGGCTGGGTGGGGCGATCACCTTCGGTCAGAACTGCATCGTGACCGACGGGCTGGAAGGGGTGATTCGGGTCAATGATCCGGTTGGTGTGACGCACCGGTTCTGATGCGCAGACGGGCGCGTTGGGTCAGGCCCGCAGTTGGCGCAGAAAGCTGGCAATGACGGCCAGACGGCCCGGATCCTTGTCGGTGGCCTGCGCGTGGCTGAGCAGCCCGGTCAGATCGGCGCGCCCGAACGGCACCAGCGGGCGGCCTTCAGATCGGTATTCGAGCGGCAGGCCGCTGGAGGCGAGCAGGCGCAGATCGTGCGGCGCCAGTTCGACGGTACTTGCATGGATGATCATTCGTTCAATCTCTTGACTTGCGAGCGGGCAGTGTCGGCTACGTTTGTGACACCTTTATGGGGCCGACGAGCGCGATAAGCAATGCCGTTCGGCTGATCGGTAGACGGCTCTGACGAGCGGATGGCCAAGACGGGCAGACGGCGGTCCGGTGTGTCGCGTTGTGGCGCTTGGTTTTCCGCTGCGGCGCGGGGTGCTGCAGACGGGTCAGCGGCGGGGCGTTTTGTTCAGGACCCGCGCCAGGTAACGGCCGGTATGGCTGTCGGGGCAGGCGGCCACGGCTTCTGGCGTGCCTTGCGCCACCACCATGCCGCCGCCGTCGCCGCCCTCCGGGCCCATGTCGATCACCCAGTCGGCGGTCTTGATCACATCCAGGTTGTGCTCGATGACGACGACCGTGTTGCCATGGTCGCGCAGGGTGCGGATCACGCCCATGAGCAAGGCGATGTCGTGAAAGTGCAGCCCGGTCGTGGGCTCGTCCAGGATGTAGAGCGTGCGCCCGGTGTCGCGCTTGGAGAGCTCCTGAGACAGCTTGACCCGCTGCGCTTCACCGCCCGACAGCGTCGTGGCGCTCTGTCCCAGTTTCAGGTACCCGAGCCCCACGTCCAGCAGCGTCTGCAAGCGCCGCGCAATGCTCGGGACGGCGGCAAAGAATGCATGCGCGTCCTCCACGGTCAGTTCGAGCACATCGGCAATGGTGCGGCCCTTGTAGAGCACGTCGAGGGTCTCGCGGTTGTAGCGCCGACCCTGGCAGACATCGCAGCCCACGTACAGATCGGGCAGAAAGTGCATCTCGACCTTGATGACACCGTCGCCCTCGCAGGCCTCGCAGCGCCCGCCCTTCACGTTGAAGGAAAACCGCCCCGGGCCGTAGCCGCGCTCGCGCGCAGCCGGAGTCTCTGCAAACAGTTCACGAATGGGCGTGAACAGGCCCGAGTAGGTGGCCGGATTGCTGCGCGGCGTGCGCCCGATCGGGCTCTGGTCAACGCTGATCACCTTGTCCAGATGCTCGAGCCCGAGGATCGCGTCGTGGGGGGCGGGCTGCTCCTGCGATCCATACAGGTGGGCCGCCACGGCACGTTGCAGGGTGTCATTCACCAGCGTCGACTTGCCTGAGCCTGAAACGCCGGTCACGCACACCAGCAACCCCAGTGGAATGGACACCTCCACGCCACGCAGGTTGTTGCCGCGCGCACCCTGTACGGTGAGTTGATGCGCGCCCACGCGCACGCGCTGCGCCGGGATCTCGATGGCCACGGCACCCGACAGGTAGCGACCGGTGAGCGAGGCGGGATCGGCCTCGATTTGCGCAGGGGTGCCTTGCGCCACCACCTGACCGCCATGCACGCCGGCACCCGGGCCCATGTCGATCACATGATCGGCCGCGCGGATGGCATCTTCGTCATGCTCGACCACCAGCACCGAATTGCCCAGATCGCGCAGCCGTCTGAGGGTGGCGATCAGACGGTCGTTGTCGCGCTGATGCAGCCCGATCGACGGCTCATCGAGCACATACATCACGCCAGTCAGTCCCGATCCGATCTGCGAGGCCAGGCGGATACGCTGCGATTCGCCGCCCGACAGCGTCTCGGCCGAGCGGTCCAGCGACAGATACGACAGGCCCACATCGACCAGGAATTGCAGACGGCTGGCGATCTCGCGCACGATCCGCTCACCGATCGTCGCCCGCGATCCGGGCAACTGGAGTTGATCGAACCAGGTGCGCGCCTGACCCAGCGTCCAGCCCGAGACGGTCCAGATCGGCTGATCGTCACCGCGTGGCCCCACCCGCACATGGCGCGCATCGGCACGCAGTCGGGTGCCCTGGCAGTCGGGGCAGGTGCGGGTATCGAGGTAGCGGCCCAGTTCCTCGCGCACCTGGGCGGAGTCGGTCTCGCGCAGGCGTCGCTCCAGGTTGGGCACGATGCCCTCGAAGGGATGCTGGCGCGTCACGGTACGGCCGTCTTCGCCGATATGCACGAACGCTATCCGCGTAGTCCCTGAACCGTGCAGCACCACCTTGCGTACCGCGGCGGGCAGCGTATCGAAGGGCGTGTCGACATCGAAATCGTAGAAGGCCGCCAGACTCTGGAGCATCTGGAAGAACACCGGGTTGCGCCGATCCCAGCCACGAATGGCGCCCGCTGCCAGGCTCAGGTTGGGAAAATGCACCACGCGTTCAGGGTCCAGAAACGGTTGCGTCCCCAGGCCGCTGCAACCCGGGCAGGCGCCCATCGGGTTGTTGAACGAAAAGAGGCGTGGCTCCAAATCAGCCAGTGCGTGGCTGCAGACCGGACAGGCATAGCGGTTGGAAAATGCCCACTCGCGATCGCCATCCATGTCCTGTACGGCTGCACGCCCATGAGCCAGGCGCAGCGCGGTTTCAAAGGATTCGGCCAGACGCTGTCGGGAGCTAGGACTCACTTTCAAGCGATCGACCACCACGTCAACGGAATGCCGGCGATTGCGTGCCAGGCTGGGCGGCTGGTCGAGTTCCAGGATGCGCGCCTGGGTGTCGCCTTCGCTGCGGATGCGCACCCGCACGAAGCCCTGCGCACGCAGGTCCTCAAAGAGTTCGTGGTGTTCGCCTTTGCGATCGCTCAGCACCGGAGCCAGGATCATCAGTCGCGACTGGGCGGGCAGCGCCAGGACGGTATCCACCATCTGCGAGACGCTTTGCGCTTCCAGCGCCTGATCGGGATGGTCCGGACAATAGGGCGTGCCCACCCGCGCGAAGAGCAGCCGCAGGTAATCGTGGATTTCGGTGACCGTGCCCACCGTGGAGCGCGGGTTATGGCTGGTCGCCTTTTGTTCGATGGCGATGGCCGGCGACAGTCCTTCGATCAGATCGACGTCGGGCTTTTCCATCAGCTCGAGGAACTGACGCGCGTAAGCGGACAGCGACTCCACATAGCGCCGCTGGCCTTCCGCGTAGAGCGTGTCGAAGGCGAGCGACGACTTGCCCGATCCCGACAGCCCGGTGATCACCACCAGCCGATCGCGTGGCAGATCCAGGCTGATGTTGCGCAGATTGTGGGTGCGTGCGCCGCGGATGCGAAGGGCGCGCGGGCTGTCGGTCGAGGACACAGGCAGGATGCGTAACGAGGGAGAATGAAAAACTGCGACGGGGGCGCAGCAGCCAGGTGGGGTGCGCGGCAGGCCTGGCGGTAGGCCGAGCTCACGCTGGGATGGTGCGCCAAAGGGCAGGGCAGGCGGTGAGTCAAGCGGTGAGTCAAGCTCCGACTCGTTTAGACCAGCCTGTTAATATTAGCGCACGCACCGTCTGCGCAGGCTATTGCGCTCAGGGCTCGCCTGGTGCGGTCTGCAGGCTGTTCGCAGCCACGAACCCTACCCGTGACACTCGACACCCGTTCCGCTTTGCCTGCGGCATCCGGGCGCATGACGCCCCAAGAACTGCGCGCCAGCCTGTCGCTGGCCTCCCTGTATGCATTGCGCATGCTTGGGTTGTTTCTCATCTTGCCGGTGTTTGCAGTGCACGCCCGCGAACTGCCTGGCGGCGCCAGTCCGGTGCAGATCGGGCTGGTCTTGGGCGCCTACAGCCTCACGCAAGGTTTGCTGCAGTTGCCTTTCGGAATGGCCTCCGACCGATTCGGGCGCAAGCCGGTGATCATTTTCGGGCTGCTGCTCTTTGCGGCGGGCAGTGCCGTGGCCGCCTGGGCCACCGATCTGAACACCACCATCATCGGGCGCGCCTTGCAGGGCACAGGCGCCATTTCTGCGGCGGTCACGGCCTGCATCGCAGACCACACGCGCGACTCTCAGCGCACCAAGGCCATGGCCCTGGTCGGCGCGTCCATTGGCCTGACGTTCGCGCTCTCGCTTGTGGTCGGTCCGCTGCTGTATGCCTCCATCGGCATGCCTGGCATCTTCCATCTCACGGGTGTGATGGCCTTAGCCGGGATTGCCGTGGTGGTGTGGGCCGTGCCGCCCCTGCACCGGCCGATCAGCGCCGCCGCACGACAGCCTGGCACCTCCTTTGCAAGTGTGCTGCGCGACGCCGAGCTGATGCGGTTGAACCTGGGCATCTTCTGTCTGCACCTGGTACAGATGGCAATGTTCGTGGTCCTGCCGGCCTGGCTGGTGGAGCGGGCAGGCCTGCCGCTGGCCGACCACTGGAAGATCTACCTGCCGGTGGTGGTGGCCTCGTTTGCCTTGATGTCCCCGCCCCTGGGCTGGGGCGAACGTCACGGGCGCGTACGTACGGTGTTTCTGGCGTCGGTGGCGCTGGTGCTGGCGGTGCAATTGGCCTGTGCCGCGCAGCCGGTCGGCATCCTGCCCTTTGCAGTCTTGCTGCTGGTGTTCTTTGCCGCATTCAATGTGCTGGAAGCGCTGATCCCGTCCATGGTGTCGCGCATGGCGCCCGCAGATGCGCGCGGCACAGCGCTGGGCCTGTACAACACCACCCAGGCCCTGGGGCTTTTTGCAGGTGGCGCGGTCGGTGGTTGGGCGTCTGCGACCTATGGCAGCGCCGCGGTCTTCATGGTCTGCGCCGTCGCCATGGCGGTCTGGTTGGCGGTTGCAGCCGGCGCGCGCCGCTGGCCGGCAGCACAACCTGGCCGTGGCAGGGCGGGTGCGCACTGAGTTGCGTACAGAGTTGCGCACTGAGTTGCGTACTGAGGCGCGCACTGAGGAGCCGCGCACTGAGGCGCGCACTGATTCGATGTCCCGAGCGGCCTCACCGATCGCGGTGTGCTTGTCGCGGTGTGCTGCTGACTGAGTGCCCTTTATTTCTCCCGCGGTGCGCCTGCGGTCACGGCCTGCGCCACGGGCGAAGAGGGCACCACGCGGCTGCCGGCGCCCAGGACGGCCGCGGCACCCCAGAACAACGCACTCCAGCCCAGTGCGGTGGTGGCTGCAGCAAAGGCGATCGGCAGCGTCACCGCCTGGAAGTTGATCCACATGGAGCGCAGCCCCAGCATGCTGCCACGCTGGTGTTCGCTGACGCTCTGATGCATGGCCGACATGATCATCGGCTGCGCCACGCCGATCGTGCATCCCAGTGCCAACGCGCACACGCCCATGAAGGTGGCGGACTCACCCAACGGATACGCCGCGAAAATGGCTGCAGTGGCCAGCAGCGAGACCATGATCACCCGCGATTCGCTCAGCCGGTGAGACAGCCACGGGATCGCGACGCGCACGATCACCACCCCGGCTGAAAAGAGCGCATAGATGATCCCGATGACCGTCGCCGAGAGGCCGCGGGCATGACCCAGGATCGGGATCAGCACGGCGTGCACGTCCCAGGCCGAGAACACCAGGAAGTCGATCAGCATCATCCGTCGCACGCTCGCATTGCTGAGTAAGGCGCGCAGCGCACCGGGTGTGCGCACATACGTGCCCGCCGGAACGGGCGGTGCCTGCACGGCGCGCGACATCAGCCATGCAGCCAGCGGAAACCCCATCATGGCCATCATGGCCACGCTGGCGCCGGCCAGATCCAGCAGGATGCCCGCTAGCAGCGGGCCGGCCACGTTGCTGGCCGAGGGCGCTACGCCGACCCAGGCAAATTGGCTGCGCAGCGTGGCCGCATCACTGGCCATGCGGGCGGCCGTTCGCTGAAGGGTGATCATTCCGGTGTTGGCGGATGCGCCTGAAATAGCGCCCGCCAGACACAAGCCGAGCGTACGGGCGTCGCCCGAGAGCGTCGCCACGACTGCGCACAGGACTGAAACGGCCCCCAGGACGAGGGCCACATTCATGGGTTTGCGATAGCCGCAGCGCTCCACCAGATGGCCGACCTGCCAGGCAATGAGCATGGGGCCCAGTCCGAAGCAGGCGAGCAACAGACCGACCTGCCAGGCTGGCGCATCGGCTTGCAGCAGCACCAGCGGCCCGATGACACGCATGCCTGTCGTGCCGGCATGCAGGCTCACATGGGCGCCGATCATCGCCGGCAGTCCGCGCAGTCGGGTCGAACCGCCGGCGGACGGGGGGGTCTGATGAGACGGATCCGAAGGGGTGGGCATGCCCGGGCCATTGTAGCGATGGCACGGCATGCGGCCGTCACGGTGCTTTCGTTTTCGCTGCCGCAACTCAAGGTGGCGGCGCTTTGTCTGCCGTCATGGCAGGCGATCCTGCAGTGCCTGTGGCCTAGGCCGTTCGTGCATGGGAGACCCGTCTGCGCTGGGTTAAGCTAGCGCCAATACCCCAGGAGAATCCCATGGCATCGGTCAACAAGGTCGTCCTCATTGGCAACCTCGGCAAGGATCCAGAAACGCGCTATTCGCCCAATGGCGGCGCCATCTGCAACGTCCGTCTGGCCACCACCCGCAACTGGAAAGACAAGACCAGCGGCGAGCGCAAAGAAGAGACCGAATGGCACAGCGTCGTCTTCTATGACCGCCTGGCCGAAATCGCAGGCGAATATCTGAAGAAGGGCCGCCCGGTGTATGTGGAAGGTCGTCTGAAGACCCGCAAATGGCAAGACAAGGAAGGCCAGGAGCGTTACACCACTGAAATCATCGCCACTGAAATGCAACTGCTCGGGTCACGTGAAGGCATGGGCGGCGGCGGTGGGGGTGGCGATGAAGGCGGCTACAGTCGCGAGCCTCAAGGGGGTGGTGGTCGCTCGGCGGGTGCCGCGCCTGCGCGCAAGCCGGCGCCGGCAGCCAGTCTGGGCGACATGGACGACGATATCCCTTTCTGATCTCTTGATGTCCTGACCGCCTGTCCTGGGCTTTCAGTTGGCTGCATGCATGGGCCATCTGAGCTCAGGCATCTGGATAAGTTCTCCCTTCCATGAGCCCTACCGCTGCGCAGGCGCGCCACCTCAGTCACCTGCTTGAACATGCGCGCGCAGTGTGGCTGGCGCTGATGCTCGGCTGGCTGCTCATGGCGCCATCGGCGCGGGCTGA
>JBIKKG010000321.1:0-3583 GCA_044360485.1 Burkholderiaceae bacterium
GATAAATGCCAGCATCTTACGGATGCGAGCCACGTCGCCCACCAGGCCTTTGGCGTTGCCGGTCGAGAAAAACAGTCGCAGCCCTTTATGCGCAATCCCTTCGATATCCATGACGCCTTATGTCAAAGATAGGCTTACATGTCAAACGACATTTGACAGCGAAGCCTCCAGAAACCCTGGGATGCAGACCAAAAGGATCCCGCCTTATGCACTCGCGCCTCATGTCGATGGTCGAGGCCATCGTGAATGTGCTGCTTGGCTTCTGGGTCGCAGTGCTTTCGCAGATACTGGTGTTTCCGCCGTTCGACTTTTAGGCCAGCTTTAGCCAGAATATTGGCATGGGCTTGATCTTCACAGTCGTTTCCTTGGTGCGTTCCTACCTCCTGCGCAGGTTTTTCAACGCGCTGCACCGACCAGAAAGGCCCGCCGAGGTGGCGGGCTCAAGTTCCTGAATATCGTCGGGAGCCGTCAGGCCACCCGATACACCCGCCCCCTGCCATCCACCTTCTCGGAGGTGACCTCAATGCCGAGCTTCTTCTTGAGCGCTCCGGCAATCGCGCCGCGTACTGTATGGGCCTGCCATTGAAGCGCATCGACAACCTCAGGGATTGTCGCTCCATCTCGGCGTTTAAGCATCTCGATCAGTTTTGCCTGCTTGCTCCCAGTGCGCGGGCGCGGAGCAGCGCCATCCTTATGGGCGCGGTCATCGGCCATCACGGCAGCGGCACCTTGATCGGCAGGTGTGCCCCCAATCATCTGGCCATCATCGACTGCGACCGCCAAGCGACCGGCTGATGCGGGGTCGGACGCGAGCGCAATGCCGAGCGCGGCGAAGGCGCCATCGGTTGCAACGAGTGTAACGCCGTGTCCGTCGCCGGTGTCACGCCAGATCAATTCGCCGCGTTTGGCTTTGGCCTCTTCAACAAGACCCTTGCCAATCAGGCTGTTGACCACCTTGCTGGCGGCACCTCCCTTGAGGCGGTCGGGCAGCGGCAGGACGCAGCGGTCTGGGCACTGGACGGCAGTAGAGAGAATAACAAGCTGGATGTCGGAGAGCTGGGACATGGTGCGGACCCTTCGATAAAGCGGGCTACGACCATCGGAGCCCTGCTACGGGCCCAACCCCCGAGGGCGGACCTGTCGGGGCGAGAGCGGTCCGAGCGGGGCGTTAACCGGCGTGCTCGCCTTCCTTGAAGGCGCAGTCGGTGATGCGCTTGAGAAGCTCGACGTAATCGCCCAGCGTTCCAACGTGGCCCCAGTCAATATCATCTGGTGCGACGTTGAAGTGGTCTTCGCTGAGCGCCCGGAGACGTTCGAGCATCGCGTCTATCTCGGTCTTCCTGGCAATAAAGGCATCAATGGCCTTGGTGTTTTTGCCCGTGATATTGTTGCCGGCGTTCATCGCAATCTCCGTTCTTGATGAACGCATGAATGCTTCACTTCGCGCTAAAGCCAAGTCGATAAGCACGCAATCAAATTGCTTTCTCTGGGGCCCGTCGATCATGGGATTATCAATCCGCGCCTATGCCCGGCTTCGCGGCGTAAGCCATGTTGCGGTGCTCCGCGCGGCCACAGCTGGACGGATAACGCTGGAACCCGATGGCACCGTCGATCCCGCCAAGGCGGACGCCGCTTGGGAGCGCACCACTGACCCGGCGCGCGACAAACCCAAACAACAAAAGGGAACAGGGACTACCCGCGAGTGGGAACGTCACCTTCGTTCAGGCTAGAACGGCCCATGAGATAGCCAAGGCGCATCTGGCGCGTCTGCGGCTGCAGCGGATGAAGGGTGAGCTCGTGGATCGACCAAGGGCAACCGCACTGGTGTTTCGTCTTGCGCGTGAAGAACGCGATGGCTGGATCAACTGGCCAGTACGCGTTGCGGCCTTGATGGCAGCGGAACTCGGCGTCGAGGCGCATCAGATGCAGAAGGTTCTGGAAGCCCATGTCCGATCACACCTCGCAGATCTTGCCGAGGTCCAACCAGAGTTCCGATGAGCTGACCGACTTTGACGGCGGCGAGAAATTCGCAGCCGCCTGGCGCGATGGACTGACGCCCGACCCCACACTCAGCGTCTCTGAATGGGCCGACCAACACCGCATGCTGAGCCCCAGGGCGTCTGCTGAGCCCGGCCGCTACCGCACCGACCGCACGCCCTATATGCGCGCGATCATGGATGCACTTTCGCCCTCGCAAGCCACAAGGCGTGTGGTGTTCATGAAGGCGGCTCAGGTGGGCGCCACCGAAGCTGGCAATAACTGGATTGGCTACGTCATCCATCATGCACCCGGGCCCATGCTCTGCGTGCAGCCGACTGTGGAATTGGCGAAGCGGTTCTCGCGCCAGCGCGTTGATCCGCTGATCGAGGAGAGTCCGATTCTGCGCGCCCGGGTAAAACCCTCGCGCTCGCGCGATGCCGGCAACACGGTTTTGTCGAAGGAATTTCCAGCGGGCTTTCTGGTCATGACGGGTGCCAACAGCGCTGTGGGCCTTCGCTCGATGCCCGCGCGCTATTTGTTTCTCGATGAGGTCGACGCTTATCCCCCTTCCGCTGACGAGGAAGGCGATCCCGTCGCACTGGCTGAGGCGCGCACACGCACGTTCTCCTGGCGCTCAAAAGTTTTTCTGGCGTCAACGCCGACAATTCAGGGGTTTTCCCGGATCGAGCGGGAGTTTCTTTCGTCCGATCAGCAGCGCTTCTTTGTGCCCTGCCCGCATTGCGATCACAGCCAATGGCTTCAGTTCGAGCGCTTGCGCTGGGAGAAGGCAAAGCCAGAGACGGCGAGGTATCGCTGTAATGCTTGTGATGGAGAAATCGAGGAGCACCACAAAACCGCCATGCTCAAACAGGGCGAGTGGCGCGCAACCGCGGCATCGACGGATCCTAGCACCATCGGTTTTCATCTTTCGGCGTTGTATTCGCCGGTAGGTTGGCTGTCCTGGGTGGAGATTGCCCGCGCATGGGAGGCGGCACAGGCAACGGACGAGGCCAAACGAAGTTTCAAGAACAGCATGCTGGGCGAGACCTGGATGGAGACAGGTGAGGCGCCGGATTGGCAGCGGCTCTATGAGCGCCGCGAGCAATGGCAGCTCGGCACTATTCCTTCAGGCGGCCTGTTTCTAACCGCCGGCGCAGACGTCCAGAAGGATCGGATCGAGGTTTCGGTTTGGGCGTGGGGGCGCGGGCTTACCAGCTGGTTCATCGACCACATCATTATCGAGGGTGGACCCGAGCACGCGAGCACGTGGACAGCGCTTTCAGCTTTGCTTGATCGCACCTGGCCGCATGCGCACGGCGCGCGCTTGGGATTAGCAAAGCTCAGCATCGACACCGGATATGAATCGCCTGCCGTTTATGCGTGGGTCCGCGCGGTTGGACAGGGTCAGGTGGTGCCAGTCAAAGGCGTCGAGGGGTTCAACCGGGCCGCACCCATTGTCGGACCAAGTTTTGTGGATGTGACCGAAAATGGCCGCAAGCTGCGGCGCGGCGTCCGGATTTGGACCGTCGCGGTCTCGACCTTCAAAGCCGAGACCTATCGGTTTCTAAGGCTCAATCGACCGACCGACGAAGAAATTACCGGC
>JBIKKG010000009.1:0-37712 GCA_044360485.1 Burkholderiaceae bacterium
CCGTAAACCGAGACTTCTTCATTTCCGTAGATCCCTTCCTTTGGAAGAAATTCTACTTCTCAGCCCTTCGGAATTTCGGGGGGATTACCGCTGTGCATGGCGTTGATTTGATAAAGGAGAGAAGACTACGCGGAATGCGGTGGCGAGTTCAGTTGGTGGCACACCGGGTTATTCGGGACCGTTGAAAGGCTTGAGGTCGATGAGCTCTGGGACATGATCGCATTGGCGGAATATCCCTCGCTCGCGGCCATGAAGGAGATGGTGGAGAGCTCAGACTATCGAGAGATCGCCACACATCGTGACGCAGGTTTGGTTGGTCAGTTGACCATCAATTGGATCAATGCACAGCCTGATGCTGACTCGCGGCCCCGGCGCACTCCAACAGCCGCGGCTTTGTCCATGGCGGGCTGATCTCTGCACTGGCCGACAATGCGATGGGTCTGTGCTGCGGGATGGCGCGTGGCATGCAGCCTGGTTCGCTGGTCACCGTGGGGCTATCTGTGGATTTCGTGTCCACCGCGCGCCAGGGCCAATGGGTGGAGGTTGCGCCGACGGTGATCCGCGCCGGCGGCAGTCTGTGCTTCGCCAGCGCGCTGATCACGGCCGACGGCGAGGTGTGCGCAAGAGCGAATGCGACGTTCAAGGTCGCCACGCGCTAGGAAGCACAAGAGGGCGGGCACCTCGCCTGGGCAGCCTGCCTTCGCGGGCGCTCCGGCCACCAATGAAAGGTCACGGCGATGAAGGCGCCAAAGGCCCGATACAGGCCCATGTTTGACCTGAACTGTCAACCGAAAAGAGGGCGCGATCATATCGGATCGCGTTGTCGCTGATTTCCGGTCGCGTGTGTGGGGGCGTGCTTCCCCGATGAGTGAGCGTCCAGTACATTGAAAGCAGACGACAGCCTGCCGAGTTGGCCGACTGGTAACGAGGATGACCCATGCCCCCTGTTGTAACGATCACCTCGCCGCAAGTCATGCGTCGAGCATTTTTCACGCGGTTAACCGCTGCTGCGTCCCTGGCCCTTGCGTTATGCGCAGGCCTTGTGAGCCTGGCGCACGCGCAGGTCCGCGATCAAGAGCTCACGCTTGGCTTCCAGAGTCCGCGTGGCAATACTCTCGCTGAAGGCGCGGATCGTTTCGCCGAGATCGTCGCGCAAAAAAGCGCTGGCAGGATGAAGATCAACGTACGCCCGGGAGGTGCGCTCGGCGGCGATGTCCAGACGATTTCAGCGGTTCAGGCCGGTAAGGTTGCGATGACCACGGTCTCGGCCGGACTGATGGTGAACTTCGTCAAGGAATTCAGCCTGCTCGACTTGCCCTACCTCTTTGATTCTCATGAAGAGGCGTGGGCGATCACCGATGGCCCGTTCGGCAAGAAGATCGCGGAGCTTCTCGCGGCCAAGGGTTTGATCATCGTAGGCTGGAATGGTGGCGGCTTTCGTCACCTCACCAATAGCCTTCGACCTGTAGAGAAACTCGAGGACATCAAGGGATTGAAGGTCCGAGTGCTCCAATCTCCGCTGTTCATCGAACTCTGGCAAGCCTTGGGGGCCAATCCCTTGCCAATGCCTTTCCCAGGGCTCTACTCGGTGCTTGAGCAGAAGGTCGTTGATGGTCAGGAAAACTCTGCTTCACTTGTCCTCTCGGTCAAATTCAACGAGGTGCAAAAACACCTGACGCTGTCCAGGCATTCCTATTTCTCGGCGATGACGGTGTTCAGCAAGGTCGTCTGGGATCAGCTCAATGCCGAAGAGCGCCAGGTCATCCTTGACGCGCAGGATGACTCGAAATGGCTGTTCCGAAACGGCGCCAAACTCGAAGAGGTTCGCGCGATCGAAACCCTTCGCAAGACGATGCAGGTGGTCGATCCTCACGCCGAACAGATTGCACGGTTGCGTGCGGCCGCCAGACCGATTGTCCAGAAGTACACAGCCGATGCCGATCCTGCTGTGGTGAAAGTCCTGCTCTCCGAGATCGACAAGCTGCGCGTGAGCAAATAACAGGCGTGGTCTGAAGACGTCATCTCGAATGGCGACGGACCCTGTCAAGCATCATGACAAACCAACAAGGAGAAGACGATTGTTCGTAGGCATGTCATCCGCGACATGACTTTTGGGGGTCTCGCCTTGACCGGGGCGGTGGGTTCATCATCCGCCCAGGCCGATCATGCTATTGGTGCCCTTTACCCCCGGAGGCACAACCGACGTGCTCGCGCGCGTGGTTGGCCAAAAATGCTGGCAAGCGTCTGGGCGGCTCGATCCTGATCAACACCAAGCGAGGTGCCAACGCCATCATCGGGGCTCAACTGGTGGCCAAGGCACGCCCGAATGGTGACACGACGCTGGTCGCCGCGGGCTTCACCATGGCCCGTTGCGCGTTAGTCTCCCAGTTTTAGTAGCTGTCGCGGCAGGCTCTTGGGCTCGCCGTCATATGCCGACACACCCGCCGACGGCTGACCGCGTCACCGAATTGATGTGCTTCCTGAAGGTTCAAATGCGCTTGCTTTCAAAAACGCCGCTTTCGGCCTGGCCTCTGATCCTGCTTTTGCTGGCCTGGTGCCCCAGCGCCATGGCCTATCTCGACACCGCGCAGCGAATTGCTGGCGATGGCCAGGTGGACCACTATCTCTACACAGGCAGCATCAAGCCGCATCAAGGCAGCGCCGTTGATGTTGTAGCCACTGGTGTCGACAACTATTCAACTGAGCGGCAGGGAACGCGGTCCGTCTTCGAAAATGCGGTCTATCACTGCGCGCAGACGACCCGCAAGTCGTACACGCCTTTGGTGATCGTCGGGCATGCCGGGCCCATGGGAACCGGACCTCAGACCTATTCCCAACCGCCCGCGATCGGTCGGCGTCTTTCAATCGATGCAGGCGGTCCCCGCGAAGCACTCTTCAACTTTGTCTGCGGGCAGCGCACAGGCGGTACGCCCCTTGCACTGAATCCACCTGCCGTCATCGCAGCTGCGCCACCGGCCACCCCTGCGACCTCCGTGAATGTGTCCATCCCGGTTCAGGCCAATCGACGCGCTCTGGTCATTGGCAATGATGCTTATCGTTATGTGAGAAAACTGGGCAATGCCCGCGCCGACGCGGTCGCCATCAGTAGCGTCCTGCGCGACCTGGGCTATCAGGTCACGCTTGAACAGGACGTCGATGAAAAGGGCATGAGGGCAGCGCTTCGTCGCTTTCGAAACGATGTCCAGGGCGGCGATGAGGTGGTGTTCTTTTATGCTGGTCACGGGATGCAATTGGGCCTGGCCAACTACTTGCTGCCGACCGACATTCGGGATGAAAGCGCCGATCAGGTCAGGGACGACGCCATCGAACTGCAGCGGTTTCTCGATAGCCTCAATGAACGGCAGGTCAAACTCGCCCTGGCCATCATCGATGCGTGTCGCGACAACCCGTTTCCCAATGCGAACCGCAATCTGGGGACCCGGGGTCTGGCGCCACAGCAACCCGCCTCTGGCCAGATGATCGTATTTTCTGCCGGCGCAGGCCAGGTGGCACTGGATAACCTGGGCCCCCAGGATAGGGACCCCAATGGCCTGTTCACTCGTATTTTTCTGAAGGAAATGCGCACACCGGGTCTACGGGTCGACAGCATCGTGAGGGATGTTCGCAAGAAGGTGGTCGAGGCGGCACGATCGGTCGGCAAGGAACAGGTGCCCGCCATTTACGATCAGGTGGTGGGCGACTTTTATTTCATTCGCTGAACGCAAACCTCAGGCGGGAACCAGCTACTGAGCTTCCATTCGATTTTCGGATACCGACGGTAGAGCAAAACATGGCGATACCGGAGGTGATGGATGAAGCGGATGTAATGACCCAGTGAAAATCTGCTCAAGCTGTTTCTGGGCGATGCATCCAAATGAACGCTCGTGTTCTGAAGAGGTGCGACTCGACGGCGTTGCCCGGCGAGCGGAGCGATGCGCTCGTGCCGTTAACGCCTCACCCAGCGATGGTGCATCGCCAGTGCTCGCACTTGTCGCCATGAGCCACACTGATGGGCCACCCTGGGCCATATTCGACACATGAGCTCAGCGGCTGCAAACGCGTCGGCTGCAGCCTGATGGCGAGCCAGACACGTCACACCGAAGTGGGTCATCCACTCGTCCAGTGATCGGGCGTTGACCTGCTCATGCGTGACGGCGCACAGATGCTCGATATCCACCCATTCGTTGGGCAGCGTCTGGTGCAATTGCTCGCGAATGCTACGCACCAGCATCCCCTGATCGAATGCCGCATGAAACGCCAGCAATGGCGCATGGCCTGCGAATCGCACGAAACGCTCCAGCGCATGTTGGGGTTCACTGGCATTGCGCTGACGCGCTACACCAATGCCGTGGAGCAGAATGTTTTGCGTGCTGGATGGTTGCTCCTGCCGCAGGACGGCTTCGAAGCTGTCTGCAGGAATGATACTGAGCCTTCGCAACGGCCAGTCGACCTTCAGGCCGACCGCTGCAATCGAGATCAACCGGTCTTGCCGAAAATCGAGCCCGGACGTTTCAACGTCAAGGACAATCCAGCGCTCAACTGCGGGTGCGGTGGCGCTCCTGTGCCCACGCCAGGCTGCCAGCGGGCCGCGAAGGAAATCCCACCACCGTCTTGTCACCCGCTGCGGTCCTTAGCGCGCGTAATCGAGCTGCAGTCGCTGTTGCAGAGCGCGCGCCACGCGCAACGATTCCTTCAGGATGCGGCGATCGATATCACTGAGGCTGGATAAGGCGATCTGATTGGGATGCCCGCCAGGGTGCTGCGCTTGCGATCGTTGAAGCTGAGTACGCAATCGCAGGCCCTGTATGAATTCAAAGCCGCCTACCCAGCTCTCGTATTCCGATTCGGCAAGCCCCATGGCGCGACCCGCAGACACCAGGCGTTCGCGCGTCGAGGTTGCGCTCAGACCGTTCGCCAGGCAATAGAGTCTGGCTGCGTCCACGAAGATCGCGGCACCACGCATTTTCAGGTCGATCATGCCTTCTCGGTCTGCATCCAGACCTCCAAGCCAATTCAGGGCAGCCCGTGACTGCAGCGAGTTGAGCGCCAGTTGTTTGAGAAAGCGAGGTGTTCTTTGCGCTGCCGCGACGACTTCGCCCTTCAGCGTCTCGGCCATCGCTGCATTGCCGGTCAGGCAACGAAAGTCGAAGTAGATGCTGGCGCTCAGCAGGTCTTCTGGTGCTCCCTGGCTGATCCATCCCGAAAACCGTGCTCGCCATTCGCTCAGGGTCATGGCACCTCCCGGCGAGCCAGCCATCACGTTGCCCTTGCAAAGTGGATAGCCGCACGTGTCAAGCGCCTGATTGACCGAACGTGCAAGCTGTATCGCTTGAGTGCGCAACGCCTCACTCGCATCGTCGGGCAAGATCAGGGCATTGTCCTGATCGGTCGCGATGGTCTGCTCGCTGCGCCCTTCTGAACCCAGGGCAAGCCAGCACAGGGTGGACAGGTCGACATCAAGACGTTGCGCCTCGATCTGGAGCAGCCGCTCAGTGAGCAGATCGTTCAGGTGACTGATGAGTGATGTCAGTTGCCGTGCCTGAATGCCCTGTCCCAGAAGAGTGCCTGCAAAGCGCCGGATTTGTTGTGCCGCAACGGTGAGGGCGGCGACATCGTGGGAACGCCGGATTGTCGAACTGATGTCCTTGATACTCTGACGCTGCAGAGCGAACAGATCGCGCTCTGAGACGATTGAGATCGCCACCTCATCACGGGTGACGGGAATATGCCGGATACCGTGCTGCGCCATCATGAGCGCCGCATCCTGAACGGTGTGGGCATGCGTGAGGCAGCGTACCGGACTGATCATGACTTCCTGTATTGGGCGATCCAGATCCGTTCCGGGCAGCACGATGCGACCCAGCACGTCATAGCGGGTCAGGATGCCTTCAGGGCGACCCGCCGGGTCCGTCACCAGGATGGAACCGATGTGCTGGGCATGCATCAATCCCAGCGCTTGTCGCAAAGGGGTGTCTGGGCGGCACGTCACTGGCGCGCGGTGCGTCAATTGGCCCAAGGGCGTCTCAAACGACTGCTCCGACAATGCCGCCGATGACTGGGTCCATTGCTGCTCCGCCCTTGAGAGTTTCAACAGGCTCGGAATGCGTCCATGCAGGAAATCCGCGAATTGTTTGCTGCGGCTGGCCAGTTCGTTGATCGCCTCGATCGGTACGGCCAGCGCGAAGGCATCCGTCACGGCCCGGTATGTCGACCTGACCGCACGCTGCCCGGCCACTGCACTGAGCGGGAACAGGTCACCTGGTTCGTACTCGAAGGCCCCGAGATCTGCAGGGCTGTCGCTGTTTCGATTGGCTGCGACTGCACCCTGGCGCAGATAAAAGAGCTCCCGGACCGGACCGCTTTGGGGCGACAGTAGCGTCTCTTCGGGGGCGAAATATCGCTGCTCGCTGCGAGCAATGAAATATTCGATTGCCTCAGTCGACATCTGACTGAATGGCGGCACGCGCGACAGTTCGGCGCGCAAATGCGCGATCAGGCTTGGTGACGGTTCTTTGTCCATGACCTGTGTTTACTCAACAACCGGCGGATCGACAAGGCCAGTGGTGTGCATTCATGAGTCGATATCCATCACTGTCACGACAATAAATCTCAAAATTTCGATACGTACACGCTCTTTTAGGGCGTAAGCTACGGCTAAGTCTGACGCGTCAAGACAATAACTGCGCGCAGGAGACAAGATTGCTGACTCTCACCTTGGTGTCCACCGCCAAAATGGTGGCAGAAATCGCGCTGCTTTCGCTCGCGGGCCAATGGCTACTCGGGCTGCTGGCAGGGAGCAAGCGTTCATCGAACCTGTTCTATCAGGTCTTGTCCATCATGACCAGGCCCTTCGTTAGGCTGGCACGCGCCATCTCGCCCAGTCTCGTGCTCGATCGACATGTGCCACTGGTGACCTTCCTGATGCTCTCGTTTGTGTGGGTGATCTGTCTGCTCGCCAAAGTCCGGATCTGCGTGCAGGTCGGAATGGAGATGTGCAGATGAGCGGTCAGACGGCTTTGGCGCGCTTGCGTTATCTCGGCCTGAAGGCGATGGCCAGGCTGCATATTGCCTTGGGGGATCAAACGCGGGCCATGCAGAGGTTTGATGCCATGCTGGCCGAATTTCCGCGTGACGCGTTTGCGTTGGCCAGCAAGGCGCATTTGGCTGCGCAATTAGGACGGCGCGATGAGGCGATTGCTCTGCTGACGGACCTGACTGCACATCATCCCGGCAACGCTCACCACTGGTTCAACCTTGGATTTGTGCTTGAACAGCGGCGCGATCTGGAAGGTGCTGAGACGGCTTTCCGGCGGGCAATCGAGTTGAGCCCTCAACTTGATCGTGCGTGGTACGGACTCGGGCTGGTGCTGATTCAGCGCCGCCAGTTCGACGAGGCCGTCGAGGTCCTCAAGCGCAACACGCAGTTGCAGCCAATGAGCCCGTTCGGCTGGTATCAGTTGGCCAGGGTCCACGTCGATCGCCATGAACCCGAAGAGGCACGCAAGATCATCCGTCACCTTCATGCATTCGAACCCAAGGTGGCCAGGCAACTGGAAAAGGAGACGGGGCTAAGCGCGGTGTTGCCGCGCTGAGTCGAAAGGCAGATCCGAGGGCAAGCCTTACGGGGGCAATCAGCCCAAAGGCTCAGGCCGCAGCAGGCGTTTCACGGTGTCATTTCAAGAGGAGAAGTGCAATGGAGCTGACCGATAGTCACCGCCGATACTGGCGGAAAAATCTCAACATTACGGCCATTCTGCTGGCTATCTGGTTTGTTGTGACGTTCGTTGTTGGCTACTTCGCCCGCGATCTCAACTTCACGTTTTTTGGCTGGCCGTTTAGTTTCTGGATGGGCGCTCAGGGTTCGCTGATCGTGTACGTCCTCATCATCTGGTTCTATGCCCATTACATGGGCAAGCTCGACCAGGAACACGGCGTCGCCGAGGAGGAATGAACCATGGCAGGCATGTTTGAAACCCAATCAGGGCCGGCAACCAAGGCGAGTAAGTCTGCGTTCCGGGAGCAGCTCAACAAGGTCTACGGTTTCTACACGGGAGGCTTCTTCGCCTTCGTGATCGTTCTGGCAATCCTCGAGCAGATGGGGCTGCCGCGCGAGTGGATCGGCTTCATCTTTCTGCTTGCCACGATCGGGCTGTATGCCGGCATCGGAATCATGAGCCGGACCACCGACGCAGCCGAATACTATGTCGCAGGGCGCCGCGTCCCGGCCATCTACAACGGCATGGCCACGGGTGCCGACTGGATGTCTGCGGCCTCGTTCATCGGCATGGCCGGAACCCTGTACCTCACCGGGTACGCAGGGCTGGCCTTCATTATGGGCTGGACGGGAGGCTATTGCCTGGTGGCGTTGTTCCTGGCGCCCTACCTCAGAAAATTCGGGCAATTCACCATTCCCGACTTCCTCGGTGAGCGCTACGGCGGCAATTTTCCGCGTTTCCTTGGCGTTATCGCGGCCATCCTGTGTTCATTTACCTACGTGGTTGCACAGATCTACGGCGTGGGACTCATCACCACGCGCCTGACCGGCGTCGCGTTTGAGCTTGGTATCTTCATGGGGCTTGGCGGAATCCTCGTTTGCTCCTTCCTGGGAGGCATGCGGGCTGTCACCTGGACTCAGGTGGCTCAGTACATCATCCTGATCGTGGCCTACCTGATTCCGGTGGTCTGGCTGGCGGTCAAGCAGACGAGCGTCCCGATTCCTCAGGCCGTCTACGGCTATCAGCTCCAGAAGGTCACGGAGAAGGAAGCCGAACTGCTCAAGGATCCCAAGGAACTTGAGGTTCGAAAGATCTTTGCCGATCAGGCCAAGGCGCTGGGCGAGAAGCTCAAGGATGTCCCGGCCGCACTGGCTGCAGACAAACAGGCGGCTGAGCAGAAACTGTCTGATCTCAAGGCATCGGGTGCTGCGGCCGCTGATGTTGCAGCAGCGGAAAAGGCGCTGGCGGCGCTGCCCAAGGACGCGGATGCAGCCAAGAAGGCCTGGACGGCTGCCAAAGCAGGGGCTGAGGCCCGAGACAAGCCGCTGGCTGGTATGCCCAGGCATGCGACGCAGTTCTCGGGCGATCCGAATGGCGACGCCAAGGCCCAGGCTGCCTATGACACATCCCGCCGAAACTTCCTGGCACTGATTTTTTGCCTGATGGTGGGCACGGCCGCGTTGCCGCACATCCTCATGCGCTACTACACCACCCCTTCGGTGAAAGAGGCGCGCGAGTCGGTGACCTGGTCGCTGTTCTTCATCTTCCTGCTGTACTTCACTGCGCCGGCACTGGCGGTACTCGTCAAGTACGAGGTCTTCAGCGTCCTGGTTGGAACACCCTTCGACAAGCTTCCAGCCTGGATTGCCAACTGGAGCAAGGTCGACGCAGCGCTGCTCAGTGTGACCGACATCAACAAGGACGGCATCCTGCAGCTTGGCGAGATGCGCATCGGTGGGGACATCATCGTTCTGGCGACCCCCGAGATTGGAGGGCTGCCCTACGTGGTGTCGGGCCTGGTGGCTGCCGGCGGTCTGGCTGCTGCGCTGTCCACGGCGGACGGACTGCTGCTGACCATCGCCAACGCGCTGTCGCACGACCTGTACTACAAGATGATCGACCCGAATGCGTCCACATCGCGTCGCGTCACCCTGTCGAAGGCCCTACTGCTGGTCGTTGCATTGGCCGCCGCTTATGTGGCTGCGCAAAAGCCAGCAGACATCTTGTTCCTGGTGTCCGCAGCCTTCTCGTTTGCAGCGGCTGCATTCTTCCCGGCACTGGTATTGGGCGTCTTCTGGAAACGCGCGAACGGCCTGGGGGCGTCCCTGGGAATGATCGCAGGGCTGGGCATCACCCTGTACTACATGGTGACGACACAACCATGGCTACGTGGTGTGTTCGGCATTACCTCCCCCATTGAACTGTGGTGGGGCATTCTGCCGATCTCGGCCGGTGTTTTCGGGGTTCCGCTGGGCTTTGCGGTAATCATCCTGGTGAGTCTGCTCACCCCTGCACCCAGTGCGAGCATCCAGGAACTGGTGGAGCACGTGCGCTATCCCAGCATCAAGGGCGATATCCGCACGCAGACGAATTGAAACGTGACGGGGCGGGCCGGCCGATCCAGGCCGTGCTCGCCCCGGTTGTGTCCTTTAGGCCTGGGACTGTCCGTGGCAGGTGCAACCCGCAGGCGGTCCTTGCTTCGTTCCGACTAAACTGGGCACGGTATGCCCTCAGGGCATGCAGCACGGACGACTAAGGCGCAACGCTGTCGGTCCTCAACGAGCCCGCAAAGTTTTCAATCAGCCAGGCCGACAGCCGATTCACGTCGGGCAGTTGGCCAGCCGCAGCATCGCAGCGAAATGCGATGTACCCGTCGGGTCGTACGACGTACAACGTAGGGCGGGGCGCGTTCCATGCAAAGGCGTCGCCGACCGCAAGCACGAGACGGACTCGGGCATTGAGCCAGACCAGTGCGGCCAGGTCGAGCTGCCGGATATAGGCCGTCCGCACGGCGGTGCGATCAGGAACCGTCAGGATCAAGGTCCAGTTGAATCCATCGTACACACTGGCCCACGGCCGCGATGCGCCCTCTCCACTGGCGAAATCCGCTGTTGGCGGCATCCGCATCCCGGCTCTATAGGGCCCACTCTCTGCTTCATCACGCCACATCCGGTCGCGGGTGTAGGACAGATTGATTTCGCTTGCCGCGCGGTCTGCTGCGGCCATGCCTTCTACTGAGCGCAGCTGGGGGTCGCTCAACATATCCGGCTTGTTCCCCACCATCACCTGATGCGTGCGGTGGCTGATCCCGCTGATCAACTCAAACATCTCACGCCGGTCGACGCTGTAGCCCTCAAGGATCGAATCGTCGACGTTAAGCCGCAAGTGGGCCGCCAGTCGCCACGCCAGGTTGATGCCATCCTGGATGCCTGCGTTCATTCCGTAGCCACCTGCCGCTGACACCAGATGCGCTGCGTCACCGGCCAGGAAGACGTGGCCGATGCGCAGGTCGGGTACGCAGCACTTGTGCATCAGGAAGTGGCCGCTCCAGGGCACGTCAAGCACGCGTTGAGCCAGATGCGGAAGGCCGCCGAAGGTCGCGTGGTACATCTGCAGCACATGATCCGGATTAGCCGGTCCGGGTTGCGCCTCAGGGTATTCACCCTCGCGCAAAATGGTGAAAAACATGATCGCGCCATCGAGCGGAAAGGTCAGCGCCGGGCGATCGGCTCCGAAGAGGATGTGCGTATCCGTGAGGACGCCGGTGTGTTCAATGACGAGTTCGCCGCCGATCCAGCGTTCGGGGTAGTCCTCTCCGACCATGCGCACATCGCAGAGTTTGCGCACCGTGCTTCGCGCGCCATCTGCGCCGATCAGGTAACGGCAACGCAGCGTCGAAGTGCCCGTCTCGTCCTCGACCGTCACGACCACGCCCATCGCGTCCTGCACAAGGCCGGTGCAGCGCGTGGCCGCTTGCACGTCTACGCCGCGGGCAAGCAATTGTTCCGCAATCATCCATTCGGCGTGCCACTGCTGCAGGCTTTGCTGCGCGGGGTACTGTGAGTCGATGGCACGCAATTCTCTGCGCAGGATCTCGCGACCCTGCACGTCCAAAAACAGAGTCCGACGAATCGGCTGGGCATAGGCGACGATGCGATCGGAGACCCCGAACGGGGCCAGCAGCTCGAGTGTGCGGGCATGGATCGAACTGGCCCGGGGCGTGGCATGACGCACAGGCATGTCGTCGATGATGCGCACGTCTACGCCTTGAGCAACCAGCGACAGAGCGGTGGCAAGACCCACCGGGCCTGCACCCACAATCAAGACTTCGCAATCAAATACGGAATTCAACATAGTGGCTCAGGCTATCCTGACAACCGACACCTCGCAAGTTCATGACGCCGACCAATGAGGCCAACAAACCGATGCCGTGACGGGCTGGTCTTGAAACGACGACCGGCTTCAGTGCGACATGACCGCTTCGGCGGTGCATGCGACACTCCCTGAAAATCACACTGACAAGGAGATCACGATGCAACGCAGGCGCGCTATTCGCAACATGACTGTGGGCAGCTTCGCGCTGGCTGGCGCTGCAGGAGCGTCCCCGTCTTGGGCTGACGCCTATCCGGAGCGACCGGTATCCCTGGTGGTGCCTTTCCCGCCTGGAGGGACGACCGATGTACTGGCGCGCGTGGTCGGTGAACAGCTCGGAAAGCGCCTGGGCGGATCGTTTCTGGTCGACAACAGACCGGGTGCCAATACCATCATCGGTGCACAGTTCGTTGCAAAATCGCGAGCTGACGGCTACACGCTGCTGATTGCCGCGGGCTCCACCATGGTGCTCAATCCGCTGTTGCGCAAGCAGTTGTCATACAGCCCCGAGCGCGAGCTGGACATCATCGGGCTCACCGGCGACATCCCGCTGGTCGCAGTCGTCCCCGCGGCTTCGCCCATCCGCAACCTCGACGACCTGATTGCCCGCGTGAAGGACAAGCGCGCGCCGCTGACTTATGCCTCGGTGGGCGTGGGCAGCACCTTGCACCTGGCTGGCGAATTATTTGAGGACTTCACCAGTGCGCCCATGACGCATGTGGCTTACAAGGGCAGTGTGGCAGCCATTACCGACGTGGTGGGCGGGCGCGTCGATCTGATGTTCGACAGCCCCACCACCGCGCTGCCGCATGTCCAGTCCGGGAGGTTGCGAGCCATTGCAGTGACCTCGGCCACACGACAGACCTATCTGCCTGACGTGCCTGCAGTGGCCGAGAAAATCCCCAATTACCTTGCGATCGTGTGGTACGGACTGGTGGCGCCCAAAGGTTTGCCAGGCGCCGTGCGAGACAAGCTCAAGACCGCCCTGGATGCATCGCTGGCCTCGCCCGATTATCAGACCGCGCTCACCAAGGCCTATATCGGGCCTGCACCGGTGCTCAGTCCCGAAAAGATCGCCGAGTTCGTCGGCGCCGAGCGCAAGCGCTGGGGAGACCTGATCGGTAAGCTCAATATCCAGATGGAAGGGTGATTGACGGCGCCCGCGGTCAACCTGCGGTGCGTCGGATCTGTGAACACCCCGAGCGCACCTCCCCTAACGGTAACCCGGACGCGCAGCCATGAGGAGCGAGGGGTTTGGCAAACAGACCCCGGTCGATGTGATTCGGCTACTCCCCCGAACCCAGCCCCCGCTGCCAGGTCGATGGCAAAGTCCCGAACCCGCGCTTGGCGCGCGTGCCAAGCCAGTACCCGAATTGCGGCGGCACCTGACGGAATGGACCATCGATGCCCAGCTTTTGCGCAGCATCCATCGGCCAGTTGGGGTTGTTCAGAATCTCGCGGCCGACCGCAATCAGGTCTGCCCGACCTTCTTGCAGAATTTGCTCCGCCTGGTCGCCATGGATGATCAGGCCGACCGCCATCGTCATGATGTCTGCGTGCTTGCGAATGTAATCCGACAGCGGCACCTGATAGCCGTACTTGATCTCGGTACCAAGGATCGGTGCGCGATCGGTGATGCCGCCTGACGAGCAGTCGATCACGTCAACCCCTTTGGGCTTGATGATGCGCGCAAGCGCAGCACTTTGCTGCGGGCCCCATCCAGAGTTGTCCTCGACTGACAGGCGAATGAACAGCGGTTTGTGTGCGGGCCAGTGCGCGCGCACCGCTTCGACGATCTCGATCGCAAAGCGCATGCGGTTGGCATCCGTCCCGCCGTATTCATCGGTGCGCTGGTTGGCCTGCGGCGACAGGAACTGATGCACCAGGTAACCGTGCGCCGCATGGATCTCGAGTACATCGAATCCGGCCGCGTCGGCCCGGCGTGCCGCCTGACCCCAGGCTTGCACCAGCTCTTTCACCTCGCGCGTGTCCAGAGCGCGCGGTGTGGCCCACCGTTCGCTGTGCGCGATGGCGCTGGGGGCGACCGGATTCCACGCCTCCCAGTCATCAACCTCGGGTGAGCGCTCCAGACTCTTATCGCCTTCCCAGGGCCGCGAGGCGCGCGCCTTGCGGCCACTGTGACCCAGCTGGATGCCAGCTACCGCACCCTGAGCCTTGATGAATGCAGTGATGCGTTGCAAGGGCTCGATGAATGCATCGTCCCAAAGACCCAGATCGCCGACCGTGCCGCAGCCGCGCCGCTCCACTTTGGTGGACTCGACGATCACCAGCCCCGCCCCGCCTGCTGCAAATTTCCCGGCATTCACGATGTGCCAGTCAGTGGGGAAGCCCTTCACTGCAGAGTATTGGTGCAGAGGGGGAACCACGATGCGGTTGCGAAGGGTGACGCCGCGAAGGGTCAGTGGCGAAAACAAGAGGGTGTCGGTCACGGCGCGCTCCTGGGATGGATGGTTTGGGTCAGCGCGGGTCAGTCGCCCGGTTGCCGCACAGCATCTGGTAACGGGTCCTGGCTCGATCGCCTCAGGGTAAGCTCATGCAGAGGTAGACCGCAACCTTGCGCAACAGAAAGCGAAGCATGAGACGCGTTTTGATTGTTTTGGCGATGGCTCTGTTCAGCACCGGGGCAGCGTTCGCCCAGAGTGAATCCAGGCTAATGGCGGTACGCGTGTGACCTTCGCAGATGGGCGAGCCATTGGATTTCCCAGGCAGGTCCTGGATGATTTGGTTGATCGCTCGAAGGACCGCTGCAGTTTTTAAGGCGTGTCAGGACATGCAGATCGAGCGCACGGCGGCTCTGTTTGAACCAAGACTGCGGTCGGTGGCTTTGCATGGCCACGTTAGAATCAGGCGTGTCGCGCGCAATCCAGCGAACGCGGGACGACCCAACACACTACCTTACAGGGCAGGAGACCCAACTATGAAAGTCGATTCAAGCATCAGCGCAGTCGTGACCGGAGGCGCTTCGGGCCTGGGGCGTGCCACGGCAGAGGCGCTCGCTGCCGCCGGCGTCAAAGTGGCCATCTTCGACATCAATGAAGCGACCGGCACCGAAGTGGCCAAGGCCATCGGCGGGCTGTTCTGCAAGGTCGACATCAACAGCGAAGAGAGCGTCGTGGAAGGTTTTGCCAAGGCGCGCGCTGCACACGGCCAGGAGCGGGTGCTCGTGCATTGCGCCATGACCTCGCGTCGCGGCAAGACGCTGGCCTTTGACAAGGCCGCGGGCAAGCTCAAGCGCCTACCCACCACCGATTACGAAGCTGGCGTGCAGGGCGTGCTGGTGGCCAGCTACCGCGTGGCCTCGCTTTCGGCTGAAGGCATGGCCACCCTGCCCGGTCTGGAAGACGGTGAGCGCGGCAGCATCGTGCTGACGGCTTCCGTGGCCGCGCAAGACGGTCAGATCGGTCAGGTGATTTATGGTTCGGCCAAGGCTGGCGTCAATGGTTTGGTGCTGCCCATGGCGCGCGATCTGTCGGACCTCGGCATTCGCGTCAATTGCATCATGCCGGGGATTTTTGCCACGCCGCTCATGCTGGGCGCTACGCCGCAAGTGCTCAACAGCCTCAGCGCTTCAGTGCCCTTCCCCAAGCGCCTGGGCAACCCTGACGAGTACGCCAGCCTCGCGATGGAGCTGTCCCGCAACTCGTACTTCAACGGGCAGTGTATTCGTCTGGACGGCGCCATCCGCATGGCACCCCGCTGAACGATCTACCGCGGGCGCCTCGCTTTGAAGCGAGCGCCTGCGGTGCTTGATCTCAGAACGCGTCGCCCGGTACGCGCACCCAGCCTTCCATCAGCACCCGGGCGCTGCGGCTCATGATGGCCTTCTTAACGACCCACTCGCCACCCTCCTGAGTGGCTTGCGCGCCCACGCGCAGCGTGCCTGAGGGGTGACCGAAGCGCACGGCATCGCGCGCACCGCCGCCCGCTGCGAGGTTCACCAGCGTGCCTGGAATGGCGGCCGCCGTACCAATGGCAACGGCCGCTGTGCCCATCATCGCGTGATGCAGCTTGCCCATCGACAGGGCGCGTACTAGCAGGTTAACGTCCGACGCAGCCACCGCCTTACCGCTTGAGGCGACGTAATCCGCCGGTTTGGCTACGAAGGCCACTTTCGGTGTGTGCTGGCGCTTGGCAGCTTCGTCTACATGCTTGATCAGACCCATGCGCACGGCACCGTGCGCGCGGATGGTCTCGAACATGGCCAGCGCTTTCGCATCACCGTTGATGGCATCCTGCAGTTCGGTGCCTGTGCGTCCGACTTGATCGGCATTCAGGAAGATGGTCGGGATGCCGGCGTTGATCATCGTGGCCTTGAGTGTGCCCACGCCTGGGACCTCCAGGTCATCGACCAGATTGCCGGTGGGGAACATGGCGCCGCCGGCGCCTTCTTCTTCGGCGGCCGGATCCATGAATTCCAGCTGCACTTCGGCCGCCGGGAAGGTCACGCCATCCAGCTCAAAGTCGCCGGTTTCCTGCACGGTGCCATCGGTGATCGGCACATGGGCAATGATGGTTTTGCTGATATTGGCCTGCCAGATGCGCACGATGGCCACGCCGTTTTTCGGCACTCGCGATGGGTCGATCAGCCCGTTGCTGATGGCAAAGGGCCCCACCGCCGCGGAGAGGTTGCCGCAGTTGCCGCTCCAGTCGACGAATGCTGAGTCGATGGACACCTGACCGAAGAGGTAGTCCACATCATGGTCCGGTCGCGAGCTCTTCGACAGGATCACGGTCTTGCTGGTGCTGGAGGTAGCTCCGCCCATGCCGTCAATCTGCTTGCCGTAGGGGTCGGGGCTGCCGATGACGCGCATCAGCAGTGCGTCACGCGCCTTGCCGGGCACTTGGGCCGAGGCAGGCAGGTCCTGAAGGCGAAAGAACACGCCCTTGCTGGTGCCGCCACGCATGTAGGTGGCGGGGATCTTCACTTGCGCAACATGAGCCATGGGCGTGTCTTTCTCAGGATGCCTGACGGGAGGATTCGAGGAAGTCCTGGGCGAAGCGCTGCAGCACGCCGCCTGCGTCATAGACCGACACTTCCTCAGCGGTGTCGAGGCGGCAGGTGACTGGCACCTCGACCTTCTCTCCGTTCTTGCGATGAATGACCAGAGTGAGGTTGGCGCGTGGTGTGCGGGCACCCACCACATCGAAGGTTTCGGTGCCGTCGATGCCCAGGGTGGTGCGCGTGGTGCCGGCCTTGAACTCCAGCGGCATGACGCCCATACCGATCAGGTTGGTGCGGTGAATGCGCTCGAAGCCTTCGGCCACGATCGCTTCCACACCAGCCAGGCGCACGCCTTTGGCCGCCCAGTCACGTGATGAACCTTGGCCGTAATCGGCGCCCGCCACGATGATCAGCGGCTGCCTGCGGTTCATGTAGGTTTCGATGGCCTCCCACATGCGCATGACCTGGCCTTCGGGCTCCACGCGGGCCAACGAGCCGGCTTTGAGCTTGCCATCGACCACCGCCATCTCGTTCTTCAGCGTGGGGTTGGCGAAGGTGGCGCGCAGCGCGGTCAGGTGGTCGCCACGATGGGTGGCGTAGGAATTGAAGTCTTCCTCGGGCAGGCCCATTTTCGCCAGATATTCGCCAGCGGCGCTGTCCGCAAGAATGGCGTTCGAGGGCGAGAGATGGTCGGTGGTGATGTTGTCACCCAGCACCGCGAGCGGGCGCATGCCTCGCAGCGTGCGTTCACCGGCCAGTGCACCCTCCCAGTAGGGCGGACGACGGATATACGTGCTCTGAGGGCGCCAGTCGTATTGCGGGCTGACGGCGCTTGCAGCTTCGCGTGCAATGTCGAACATCGGCCCGTACACCTTGCGGAACTGCTCGGGTTTGACCGACGCTTTGACGACCGCGTCGATTTCCTCATCGCTGGGCCACAGGTCCTTGAGGCGTATCTCCTTGCCGTCGACCACACCCAGCGCATCTTTTTCGATGTCCACACGCACCGTGCCGGCAATGGCATAGGCCACCACCAGCGGCGGCGAGGCCAGGAAGGCCTGCTTTGCATACGGATGGATGCGGCCGTCGAAATTGCGATTGCCCGAGAGCACCGCCGTGGCGTACAGGTCGCGGTCGATGATTTCCTGCTGAATCTTCGGGTCCAACGCCCCCGACATGCCGTTGCACGTGGTGCAGGCAAAGGCCACGATGCCGAAGCCGAGTTGCTCGAGATCTTTCGTGAGACCCGCTTCGTCCAGATAAAGCGCCACGGCTTTCGAGCCAGGTGCCAGCGAAGATTTCACCCAGGGTTTGCGCGTGAGGCCTGCCCGATTGGCATTGCGCGCCAGCAGGCCCGCCGCGATGACGTTGCGTGGGTTGCTGGTGTTGGTGCAGCTGGTGATGGCCGCGATGATGACGGCGCCATCGGGCATCAGTGCGCCTTCCTGTTTCCATGCGCCGGCAATGCCTTTGGCGGCCAGGTCAGCGGTGGCCACGCGCGCATGCGGATTGGACGGGCCGGCCATGTTGCGCACGACGGTGGACAGATCGAAATGCAGCGTGCGCGCGTATTGCGCATTGGCAAGACTGTCGGCCCACAGGCCGGTGTGTTTGGCAAACGTTTCGACCAGCTTGACCTGCGCGTCTTCACGTCCGGTGAGCTTCAGGTAGTCAATGGTCTGACGGTCGATGAAGAACATCGCAGCCGTGGCACCGTACTCAGGCGCCATGTTGGAGATGGTGGCGCGGTCGCCCAGAGTGAGGGCCGCAGCACCCGGGCCACGGAATTCCAGATAGGCGCCGACCACTTTTTCCTTGCGCAGGAATTCGGTCATGGCCAGCACGATGTCGGTGGCCGTGATGCCGGCTGCAGGCTTGCCGGTGAGTTCCACCCCGATGATGTCGGGCAGGCGCATCCAGGAGGCGCGGCCGAGCATGACGTTTTCGGCTTCCAGGCCCCCCACGCCGATGGCGATGACGCCCAGCGCATCCACATGCGGGGTGTGACTGTCGGTGCCCACGCAGGTATCGGGGAAGGCCACGCCGTCACGCACCTGAATGACCGGAGACATTTTCTCCAGGTTGATCTGATGCATGATCCCGTTGCCCGGCGGAATGACATCGACGTTCTTGAAGGCCGCCTTGGTCCAGTCGATGAAATGGAATCGGTCTTCATTGCGCCGGTCTTCAATGGCGCGGTTCTTGGCGAAGGCGTCGGGGTCGAAGCCGCCGCATTCCACGGCTAGCGAGTGATCGACGATGAGCTGCACCGGCACCACTGGGTTGACTTTCGCCGGGTCGCCGCCTTGATCGGCAATGGCGTCGCGCAGGCCTGCGAGATCCACGAGCGCAGTCTGGCCCAGGATGTCGTGGCAGACCACTCGGGCTGGAAACCACGGAAAATCCAGATCCCGTTTGCGATCGATCAGCTGCGTGAGCGAGGCCGTGAGCGTGGCCGGGTCGCAGCGTCGAACGAGATTTTCCGCGAGCACGCGCGAGGTGTAAGGCAGCGTGTCATAAGAGCCGGGACGGATGGCTTCTACGGCCGCGCGGGCGTCGAAGTAGTCCAGTTGCGTGCCGGGGAGTGAGGTGCGATAGGTGGTATTCATCATGAGCCCGATTTTATCTGATCGCCTCGGCGCAGGCCGTCGGTTTGCAGGGCAACCCCCGCACATCATCGTGCTATCGCACCTGGCGAGGCAGCCGTCCGCAGGCACGCCCCCTTGGCCGTAGCCTCAGCGACGCTCAATGCCACATGACGCATTCATGCAATGGATGTGTGCCGGGGTGGGCAACTGCAGACACCCCGTATCGGCATAATGGCGTATTGACCGATTCCATCGTCATCAACTGTCGGCTGCAGCCCATGCAGCCGACCTGTTCAGGAGACCCCATCGTCATGAGTGCCCAGCCTGTTTCCTCGTCGACCACGCGTTCAACCGTTGATGCACTGGTTGTCGGTGCAGGATTCGCCGGCCTCTATCTGGTGCACCGCCTGCGTGGCCAGGGTCTGAAGGTCCGTGCCATTGAAGCGGGCTCGGACGTCGGCGGCACCTGGTACTGGAACCGCTATCCGGGCGCGCGCTGTGATGTGGAGAGCATGGAGTACTCGTATTCCTTTTCGCCCGAGCTCGAGCAGGAATGGGCCTGGACCGAACGTTACGCGGCACAGCCTGAAATCCAGCGTTACTTGCGCCATGTGTCCGAGCGGTTCGACCTGCGTCGCGAGATCACGTTCGACACGAAAGTGACCCAGGCGGCCTACGACGCCGGCGCCAACCGCTGGCGCATCCAGACCGACCGGGGCGAGCAGATCGAGGCCACGTGGCTGGTGATGGCCACCGGATGCCTCTCGGTGCCCAAGCTGCCCGAGATTGACGGCTGCGAGCGTTTTGCCGGCGCCTCGTACCACTCCGGTCACTGGCCGCACGAGCCTGTCGATTTCAGCGGCAAGACGGTGGGTGTGATCGGTACCGGATCGACCTCGATTCAGCTCATCCCGAAAGTAGCCGAACAGGCTGCGAGGGTGCTGGTGTTTCAGCGCACCCCCAATTTCAGCCTGCCTTCGCGCAATGCGCCGATGGACCCGCAGGAGCAGCAACGCATCAAGCAGAACTACCGCGAGCTGCGCAAGCAGCAGCGTCGCTCGCCCACCGGGGTGTCGTCCTATCCAATCCCCACGCGCTCAGCGCTGGAGGTCGGCCCCGAGGAACGCGAGCAGATGCTCGAAGCTGGCTGGGCTCGGGGTGGTACAGGGCTGGGGCGTACCTTCAATGATGTGGTGAGGGACCCGGCGGCCAACGAGGTGGTCGCTGATTTCGTGCGTCGCAAAATTCACGCGAAGGTCACGAACCCGGAAGTGGCCGAGGCCTTGACCCCGCGGGATCACTACATCGCCACGAAGCGCATTTGCGTGGACTCCGATTACTACGAGACCTACAACCGGCCGAACGTGACCCTGGTGGATTTGCGCCGCGACCCGCTGGTGTCCATCGAACCGCAGGGGGTTCGGACCCGCGACCATCTGCATCCGGTTGATGTGCTGGTCTATGCGACAGGCTTTGATGCAATGACCGGCGCGATGCTCGCAGTCGATATTCGCAACGGCGCGGGCCGCTCCTTGCGCGACACCTGGGCTGACGGACCGAAGACCTATCTGGGTCTGGCGGTCGCAGGCTTTCCGAACCTGTTCATGGTCACCGGCCCGGGCAGCCCATCGGTGCTCAGCAACATGGTGGTCTCGATTGAGCAGCATGTGGACTGGATTTCAGACTGCATCGGGTGGATGCGCACGCACGGCAAGCAGCGCATCGAGGCACGCACCGATGCTCAGGAACACTGGGTGACGCATGTCAATGAAGTGGCGGATGCCACGCTCTTTGCCAAGGCCAACTCCTGGTACACCGGCGCCAATGTGCCCGGCAAGCCGCGTGTCTTCATGCCCTATCTGGGCGGTGTGGCGGCGTATGGAGAGAAGTGCGAGGCGGTGGCACAGGGCGGGTATACGGGCTTCATGCTCGACGCGGCCGCTAGCTGATCACAGGCGGTCTGGGCCGGGCACGAGGGGCGGGGCGCCGGGCAGGGGTGCCCGGGCCCATTGTCCTGGCGCCGGGCGCCGCGCACGGTCAGGGCCGAGCACGGCGCGCCGGTCAGGCGCAGCCCCGAATCAGGCCGGCGTGAACATCGGCAGCATGTTGCCGTCTTCGGTGGGTTTGAAGACCACTGTCACGCGCTGACCGATCTTCAAGGTGTCCAGATCGCAGTTCGTGATGTTGGTGAGCATGGTCACGCCCTCGTCCAGGGTCACGTAGGCCATGGCGAAGGGGATGGGCCCGGCTCGGCGCGTGACCGTGACGCTGTAGATCTCGCCTGTGCCTTTGGACGATTCCCACTCAGTGTCGCCAAAGCAAAACGGGCAGACCGGGCGGGGATACCAGTTGGGCTTCTTGCAGGCCGTGCAGCGGCGAATCTTCAGCACGCCTTGCTTGGCGGCTTCCCAGAATGGTGTGATCGAGGCGTCCGTGATGGAGGCGCCCAGGGGTCGGTCCTGGCTCATGGTGCTCATGTTCATGCCCTCTCGAGGATGACGGTGCCCGAGCCGTGGCGCGAGCCCAGCAGCCCGCCAATGCCCGTGGCCAAAGCCAGCGTGCAGTTGGGGACCTGTACCTTCGGATGCGCTTCGCCACGCAACTGGCGTACGGCCTCGATCACTTTGGTGATGCCGCCGCGGTTGGCCGGGTGGTTGTTGCACAGGCCACCGCCGTCTGTGTTGAAGGGCAGCTTGCCAGTGCCGGAAATCAGGTTGCCGTCGGCCACGAACTTGCCGCCCTCGCCCTTTTTGCAAAAGCCCAGGTCTTCGAGCTGCATCAGCACCGTGATGGTGAAGCTGTCGTAGATCGAGGCGTACTGGATGTCCGAGGGCTTGACACCGGCTTCTTCGAACGCCTTGGGGCCTGAGAGTGCTGCAGCGGACCAGGTGAGATCGACCTCTCCGCCCAGCTGGCCCTTGAGGCCTTCGCCTGACCCAAGCAGGTTCACGATGGGGCGCTTGAGGGACTTCGCAATTTCAGGGCGCGCCATGATCAGTGCGCCACCGCCGTCGCTCACCACACAGCAGTCCATCTTGTGCAGCGGGTCGGAGATCATCTGTGAGTCGAGCACGTCCTGCACGCTCACCACATCACGCAGCATGGCGTGCGGGTTGTGCTGTGCGTGGGCAGCCGCAGCCACCTTGATCCAGGCGAGCTGCTCGGACGTTGTACCAAACTGATGCATGTGGCGTGCCGCCACCAGGGCGTACATATTCACCGTGACCGGGTTGTACAGCGACTCCCACGGCGCATCGGGCACGTTGGGCACCACTGCGCGCGGAGCCACGCCGCTTGAGCCTTCGCTCCGCGGCCGCCCGGCCAGGGTAATGAGCGCCACATTGCACTTGCCCGCGGCGATGGCAGCGGCAGCGTGGGCCACGTGGATGATGTAGGACGAGCCACCGGTATCGGTGGAGTCGACATAGCGCACGTTGCGCAGGCCGAGGTAGTCGAGCATGTTGTTGGCGCCCAGGCCGGGGGCGTCACCCGCGCACAGGTAGCCGTCAATGTCGGCCATGGTCAGGCCGGCGTCGGCGAGTGCGCCACGCGCGCATTCGGCGTGCAGCTGGGCGACAGTCTTGTCGGGCGCCTTGCGAGTCGGATGCTCGTAGGCGCCCACGATGCAGGCCTTGCGACGTAGGGTCATCGTTGTCTCGTATGTGTGAGTCGTGGGGTATCTGGCTGGATCATGAGCGCGAAGGGCCTGGTGCAGACCGCTTCCCGTGCAGACCATACCGCTGCTGCGATGTGAAGCCAAACCGGATCGGTTCGAATTTGCGACATGGCCATCGGCTGGACTTCAGGTCATCATCCGAGGATGGAGGTCGTCATGGACATTGCCTGGCACACGCTTACAGATCTTCGCTGCCTCATTGACCGCAAGGAAGCGAGCGCGCTCGAGATCACCGATGCCTATCTGGCCCGCATCGATCGGGCCGAGAACACGCTGCATGCCTTCACGGAGGTGTTTTACGATGCGTCGCGCGCCCTCGCCCGGGCAGCCGATGCGGCGCGGGCCTCCGGCCTGCCGATGGGGCCGCTGCACGGACTGCCGATCGTGCTGAAGGACCTGCTGGATATCGAGGGACGCGTCTGTACCTTTGGTTCGAAGCACTATGCCTCACGGGTCTCGCCGGTCACGGCGGCGACGGTCGAGCGTTTGTTCGCAGCCGGCATGGTGCCGCTTGGCAAAGTGCACATGACCGAATTCGCCTTTGGCGGCTGGGGCACGAACGCCAACATGGGGGTCCCGCGCAATCCCTGGGACCTGAACGTGCATCGCGTGCCCGGGGGTTCGTCCAGCGGCACAGGGGTAGCTGTTGCGGCCGGCCTGGCCCCCGCAGGCATCGGCAGCGATACCGGCGGATCGGTGCGCATCCCCTGCGCATTCAATGGGCTCACCGGACTGAAAGTGACCCATGGCCGCATCAGTTTGCATGGCACGGGCCTGCTGAGCTGGTCGCTCGACACCATTGGCCCGATGGCGCACAGCGTGCAGGACTGCGCGCTGCTGCTCGACGCGATGGCCGCGCCTGACGCACGTGACCCCACCACGCTCGGTCAGCCCCTTGAGCATTTCGCCCGCGACCCGCAGTCGGTCCGCGGCCTGCGGGTCGCGTTGCCCGACACCACAGGCTTTCCTGAGTTTGTGGACCCCGGCGTGGTCACGGCCTGGCAGTCGGCTGCGCGCACGTTCGAAGCCCTTGGCGCACAGGTGATCCCGGTGCGCCTGCCGCCGGGCTTTCTTGATCTGGCCGCGGCGGCGGGCGTGGTGATCACGGCCGAGGCCTATGCCCTGCACGGCGCGCTGGCAGAGGACCAAGGCTCGCGCATCAATCCCGTCGTGCGCAAGCGCCTGCAGATAGCCAAACGATATGGTCCGGTCGATTACACCCAGGCACTGCGCACCATGGCGCAGCGTCGCGCCGAGTTCATGGATTGGTTTGCCAGCTATGACGCGATCCTGCTGCCGTGCGTCGCGATTCCCGCGATCGCACTGGACGATGTCGATGAATCCTCTCCGATTCCCGGCTTTTTCACCCGGCCGGCCAATTACCTGGGGCTGTGCGCGCTGGCGCAGCCTTCGGGTCTGGTCAATGGGTTGCCGGTCGGCATTCAGATCGTGGGCAAACCCTATGCCGAGCGCACGGTCATGTCGCTTGGGCAGGCCTTCGAAACCGCGACGGGCAGCCATCTGCGCCATCCTGATCTCAGCGCCATCGGCCTGCCCTGATCGCACCGTGCAAGCACTGCAGCGCACATGCTGAGCGCAAGAGCCTGCGGTCTATACTGCGCAGGCGGCATTCAGGGACGCGCGTAGCATCCATTTTCTGCGAGCGAACGTCGCCCTTCGAGACACCGGCTTCCCATGACGATTGGCTGCACAAACACATGGTGAGCTCGAAGGCGCTGATCCAACCGCTCACTCTCACGCTGGACTGAACCATGATCGATCTGAGCGCACGGCTCGATGCCTCAAGCGACGACGACCGCATGATCCGCGATGCGGCAGCGGCCTATTGCTCGCGTGATCCGGAGTTGCGCAGGGTCCGCAACTTGCGCGGTACCCAGCCTGGTTTTGACGCGGACGCATGGCAGGAGCTGGCCGACATGGGTTGGCTGGGCTGTCGTGTGCCCGAGTCCTTGGGCGGCATGGCGCTGTCATATGCGCAAACCGCGCTCATGCTGGAGCAGTTCGGGCGTTCATTGGCACCTGAGCCGCTGGCGGCCTGCGCGATCATGAGTGCACAGACCCTGCAGGCTAGCGGTCATGAAGCGCTCAAGGCGCTGTGGCTGCCCAAGCTGGCCGCAGGGCAATGGAAGCCGGTGCTTGCCTGGCAGGAGGATGCTGCCGCGTCCTCTGAGGAGACGTTCAGCGCTCGGTCTGGTGGTGCATCCGATGGCTGGCCGGTGGCCACCCGCGCAACCGTGCACGGCGACCGCGTGAAGCTGATGGGAGCAAAGCGCTTTGTGCCCCACGGCGACAGCGCCGATGCATTCATTGTCTCCGCCGAGGGACCTTCCGGGCCCGCGCTGTATCTGATCCCACGCGATGCCGCAGGGCTGCGCATCGTGACGCGACCTCGCGTGGATGGTGGGCACTGGAGTGAGCTGATACTTGATGGTGTGAGTCTGGGGCCTGACGCCGAAATCGCTCAGGGCGAATCGGCGCGCACAGCGCTGCGCGGCGCGCTCGACACAGGCCGTCTGGCAGTGGGCGCTGAACTCGTCGGGCTGATGGGCCGGGCGTTCGAGATCACGATCGATTACCTCAAGGTGCGCGAGCAGTTCGACCGTCGCATCGGCAGCTTTCAGGCGCTGCAGCACCGCGCCACCGATCTGCTGGTGCTGGTGGAATTGTCGCGGTCCGTGTTGCACCGTGCGGCCCGTCAATTTGACGAAACGGATGAGCCGACGGCCCGTGCCATGGCGGCCAGTCAACTCAAGGCGCGCGCATCCGATGCCGCCGTGCAGGTCGTCAAGGGATGCATCCAGTTGCATGGTGGCATCGGCTATACCGACGACTGCAATATCGGCCTGTTCCTGAAGCGCGCGATGGTGCTCGCGGCCTGGCTGGGGGGGGCAGACGCGCACCGGTTGCGCTACGGTCAATTGGCCGACCGCACGGTGGGCCGCTCCGATCAGCCCGTGACTGACGAACCGCTCCGTCTGGAGGCCCGCGCCCTGCTGGCCGAGCATTTTCCGCAGGCGTGGCGCTACCCCGCGACTCGCATGAGCCTGCGCGACACCGCTGACTGGCAAAAAACGCTGGCTGCCAAGGGTTGGATGGCGCCAGGTTGGCCGCGCGAACATGGTGGCATGGGGCTGTCCACGTACGAGCAGATCGTGCTGGCCGAGGAGTTTGATCGCCATGGGCTGTCGATCGTCTCAAACATGGGCGTGACCATGCTGGGTCCGCTGCTGATTCGCTACGGCACAGCAGAGCAGAAGCGCAAGTATCTGCCCGCGATCGTGAAGGGGGACGTGCGCTGGTGCCAGGGCTATTCCGAACCCGGCGCTGGTTCCGATCTCGCCTCGCTGCGCACGCGCGCAGTGCTGGAGGGTGACACCTTCACGGTCAATGGCCAGAAGATCTGGACCACGTATGCGCATGAAGCCGACATGATTTTCCTGTTGGTGCGCACCGATCCGCAGGCCAAGAAGCAAGATGGCATCAGCTTCCTGCTGGTCGACATGCGCACCCCGGGCATCACGGTCAAGCCGATTCGTAATCTGACCGGAGAGTCCGAATTTTGCGAGGTGTTTTTCGACGACGTGAAAGTACCCCGCGACAACCTCGTGGGTGAGCTCAATCGGGGCTGGTCAATGGCCAAGTCCCTTCTGGGGTCTGAGCGGATTTCCATCGGCAGTCCACGTTTGGCTCGCTATCCCCTGCATCTCCTCCAGGGGCTGATGCAGGCGCAAGGGCTTATGAACGATCCGGTGCAGCGTGCGCGTTTCGACCGTCTGCGCCTTGAGGTGGACGATCTGTCGGCGGCGTTCATGCGCATGGCCGAGGTGCTGCGCCGTGGGAATGAGCTGGGCGCCGAAGTGTCCATCCTCAAAATTTGGGTGACCGAAACCATGCAGCGCGTGACCGACATGCTGCTCGAATGTCAGGCCGAAGCCGGCACCCTGGATGAGGTCGTTCCCCTGTCGGATGGCACGTCGGTGCATGTGGCAGGTCAGTACTTCCTGTCGCGGCCGGCCACCATTTACGGTGGCTCCAACGAGATCCAGCGCAATATTCTTGCCAAGGCGATTCTGGAGCTGCCTGGCTGAGACCTTCCCGCCGATGGGCGGCATGCGCCGCTGTCTGCGCCACCGCTACTGCATTTCTATTTGTTTGCCACCCAGCGAATCCCACCATGCCCGATCCCTCGTCCATCGCGCCTAAGCCTGAGCAGGATTACCTCGCTTTTCTTGCACAAGGTCGGTTCATGATCCAGCGCAGCCGCTCAAGCGGGCGTCATGTGTTCTATCCCCGTGTGGCTGAGCCGCGCACCGGCGCTACCGATCTGGAATGGGTCCCTGCCAGCGGGTTTGGCACCGTGTATGCCACCAGCGTGGTGCGCCAGCGCGATCCTGCGCAAAGCTACAACGTGGCGCTCATCGACTTAGTGGAAGGTCCGCGCATGATGAGTCGCGTGGAGAGCATTGCCCCGGACGCCGTGCGCATCGGTATGAAAGTGCAGGCCCGCATTGCGGCCGAGGGCGATGGCTTTATCGTTGTCTTCGATCCGGTGGCCTAAGGAGGGTATGAGCATGCAAGACGGCTTTCCGCGCGGCCAGACCGCAATCGTGGGTGCAGCCACCCATGGCATGGGCGAAGCGCCCGGATTTGATTCCATCGATTTGGCGGTGCAGGCCAGTGTCAAGGCGCTTGCGCAGGCGGGCCTGACCCCTGCGGATGTCGATGGTCTTTTTGTCGGCCTGCCCCAGGACTTTCTATCGGGTCTGTCGCTCTCGGAGTATCTGGGCATCCACCCGAAAGTCACCGACAACAACCGCACGGGTGGGTCAGCGTTTCTGACGCATCTGTTCTGGGCGGCCAATGCGCTGGCCACCGGACAGTGCGAAGTGGCGCTCATCGCCTATGGCAGCAATCAGCGCAGCGGCGCAGGCAAGTTGGTCAGTTCGCAAAAGGTGCCTTACTTCGAGGCCATGTATCGCCCGATCATGCCGGTCTCGGCGTATGCGCTGGCCGCTTCGCGTCACATGCATGAGTTTGGCACCACGCCCGAGCAGCTCGCCGAAGTAGCTGTCTCGGCGCGACGCTGGGCGCAGCGCAATCCCGACGCCTTCATGCGCGACGACCTGACGATCGCCGATGTGCTCAAGGCACGTCGGGTGTGTGATCCACTGGGCGTGCGTGACTGCTGTCTGGTCACGGATGGTGCAGCGGCCATTGTCATGACCCGAGCCGACCGCGCCCCTGACCATGCTCGGGTGCCAGCCTATGTGCTGGGCGCAGCCGCTGCCACCACCCACATGAATATCTCGGCGATGGCCGATCTCACGGTGACCGCCGCGGCGCAGTCCGGCCCGCGTGCGTTTGCGCAGGCGGGCTACAGTCCAAAGGACATCGACGTCGTTGAGCTGTACGACGCTTTCACGATCAACACGATTCTCTTTCTCGAGGATCTTGGGTTTTGCCCTAAGGGGGAGGGCGGCCGCTTCGTTGAAGGCGGGCGCACGGCACCTGGCGGGGTTCTTCCGGTCAACACGAACGGCGGCGGGCTGTCCTGTGTGCATCCGGGCATGTATGGCCTCTTTACCGTGGTCGAGGCGGTCGAGCAGTTGCGTGCCAGCGCGGGTGAGCGTCAGGTGCCTCATGCGAAGCTTGCGCTGGCGCACGGCAACGGCGGGGTGCTCTCCAGTCAGGTGACGGCCATCCTGGGTACGCGCGAGACGCTGTAACGACCCCTGGCTGGCGCATGGCGCTTGCTGAGGCAGTGCATCAGACAACCTCATACCCGAGCTCACACCATGATCATCGACGTTCACGGCCACTTCACCACGACACCGCCGCAAGTAGCGGATTTTCGCAAACGGCAGGTCGCGCATTTTGAGCGTACCGGCCATGCGCTACCCGACGCGCCACCTGCCGTGAGCGATGAAGAAATCCGTGCTGGCCTCGAGCCGAATCAGTTGCGCAAGATGCGCGAACGCGGCGTCGACCTCACGATCTTTTCGCCGCGCGCCATCGGCATGGACCATCACACCTGCGACGAGGCGAGCAATGTGGCGTGGGCGCGGTATGCGAATGACCTGGTGTATCGCGCCTGTCAGCTCTATCCGCAGCAGTTCGTGCCTGCCTGTCAGTTGCCGCAGGCCGCCGGTGTGCCGCCGCGCGAGCGGGTCTTTGAAGAGCTGCAGCGTTGCGTGGTGGAGCGTGGCTTCGTGGCTGCGAACCTGAATCCTGATCCGACCGGCGGGCGATGGACCGATCCACCGCTCTGGGATCGGGACTGGTGGTATCCGCTCTATGAAAAGCTGGTCGAACTGGATATCCCTGCCATGATCCACGTGAGTGGCTCGTGCAATCCGCACTTCAATCCGGCCGTGGCGGCCCATTATCTGAACGGGGATACCGCTGCCTTCGTGCAGTGCATGACCTCGGATCTCTTCAAGGACTTTCCGACGCTGCGTTTCGTGATTCCTCATGGTGGCGGCGCCGTGCCCTACCACTGGGGGCGCTACCGGGGCATTGCCCAGGACATGGGTCTCGCGCCGCTTGAAGAATCGGTGCTGCGCAATGTGTATTTCGATACCTGCGTCTATCACCAGCCTGGCATCGATTTGCTGCTCAAGGTGGTGCCCGATGCCAACATCCTGTTTGCCTCCGAGACCGTGGGCGCAGTGCAGGGCGTTGACCCGCAGACCGGGTACGCCTTCGACGATACCCGCCGCTATATCGAGGCATCTTCCAGTGCCACGCCGCAATCGCGGCAACGCATTTTCGAAGCCAATGCGCTGGGTGTCTATCCGCGCTTGCGCTCGCACCCGGCCTGCAGCGGTTGCGCTGCGCGCTGAGTCCGTCTATCCCTTTCACAGAGACTGTTCATGATCGGACTCAAGATCCTCAAGCGTCGGCGTGCTGTGCCGGCAGACCTGGCCGCACGATTCATCGGGCTGCCGGTGGCGAATGTCAGCGATTGCATGTCGCGTCTGTTTGCGGGGGGCGCACGCCTGCGTCCGATGCACAACGGCAGACCCATGAGCGGCCCGGCTCTGACGGTGCGCACCCGACCGGGTGACAACCTGATGGTGCACAAGGCGCTGCATCTGGCTGCGCCAGGTGATGTCATTGTGGTCGATGCAGGGGGCGATCTCACGAACGCTCTGATCGGCGAGCTGATGGTCGCCACGGCCATCAGTCGCAAACTTGGCGGCTTCGTGATCAATGGTGCCATCCGTGATGCCCGTGCATTGCGCGAAGGCGATTTTCCGGTGTTCGCAGCGGGCGTGACCCACCGTGGCCCTTACAAGGACGGCCCGGGTGAAATCAATGTACCCATTGCGATCGACGGAATGGTGATCGAGCCCGGTGATCTCGTCATTGGCGATGATGATGGGGTGTTGTGCGTGCCCTTCGCTCAGGCTGAAGCGCTTCACGCCGCCACGGTTGCAAAGTCGCAGGCGGAGGCGCAGATGGTCGCTGCGATCCATGCCGGCAAGGTCGATACTGCCTGGATCGATGCCACGCTGGCCCGGCTGGGCTGCGAGATCGAACCCGACTGAATCCGCTGGCAGAGGTGGCGCTGGCTCGGTGCTGCCGCCGCTCCTACGTCTGTGTGAGCGCAATGGTCACGGACGGCTCAGCGTTGTCTGAGGCCTTCATGCCGCTCACGCCGATGGTTGCCAAGGCCCATCCAGCCGAACCTGTCTGTGCGTGCCGCGGTGGCGCGCGGACTGCGCGCAGCACGCGCCTGAAGGTCGAAGGATGCCCATGGAACAGACTGTTCAACCCCTTGTTGCCGCGCTTCCCACCCAGGGGCGCCTGTCCGATTTGCTCCATGTCATGGGCGCCGAGTCGGATGACCGACGTCTGTGCGACGCTTGTCTGGTGCCGATACGCCGTGTGCGGGCCGGCGCAGCGCTGTTTCATGAAGGTACGCGTGCCGAGTCGGTGCATGTGGTCAGGATCGGCACCTTCAAGATCCTGCGTCTGGCCGACGACGGGTACGAGCAGGTGCTGGGCTTTGCGGGTCAGGGGGAAGTGATCGGATTTGATGCGCTATGCAGTGGCACCCACCCAAGCTCTGCCCTGGCGCTGGAAGATTCCACCGTTTATGCACTGCCAGTACGGGAGCTTGAGAGTCTGCGCAGGCGTGTGGCGCCGCTGGATCGGGCGCTGCAAACGACGTTAAGTGCCCAGCTCGCCAATTCGGCTGGTATTGCCGAAGTGATGGCGGCGGTGGCATCCGAGGTGCGACTGGCCCGCTTTCTGTTGCAGCGTTCGGCGCGCATGCAGGCTGCGGGGCAATCCCCCCGCCGATTGCGTTTGCCCATGAGTCGGCGCGATATCGCCAGCCATTTGGGCGTGGCTCATGAAACGGTCAGCCGCTCCTTTGGCGAGCTGGCAGGCTGGGGGTATCTGAGCGTGGATAACCGCGAAGTGGAGATCCTTGATCCGCAGGGTTTGCGTTCCTTGGCCCGCAACACAAGGGGTTTCGTCGAGGAGCGTCCGCCGCGTGCTGGCCTGGGGCGGGTACGGCTTTCTCGCGGCAATGGCACCTGTGCCCGTCCGCAATGAGGGTGTGGGCCCGCGGGCCCGATCGTTGACGCATCCATGGATCGGTGCAGCCAAGACGCCAGGCACCTGCCGCGACAGGTGCCTGAGCCAAGCGGATCAGGCATGTCGAGTTGGTCCGTCAACGCGGAGTCGGCCTCAACGCGGCACGCCATCACAGCACGGCATGCGCCGCCTTCAGCGACGCAAAGCCTTAGTGGATGGACAACCGCTTGGCCGCGCTGCCACTCTTTTTCGGCAAGGTGAGATCGAGAATGCCGTTCTCGTAGTGCGCCTCGGCCTTAGCTTCATCAATCGGGCATGACACCGTGAAGCTTCGGCTGGTAAAACCGTACGTGCGTTCACTGCGCAGCACGCGACCGTTCTTCTTCTCTTCTCGGTCTTTCTTGACCTCGGTACTCAAGGTCACCTGATTGCCTTCAATACGCACATCGATATCTTCCTTGCGCACGCCTGGAATCTCGGCCTTGATCTGATAGGCGGTGTCGGTTTCACTCAGATCCATCCTGATCGTCGGCACGCGCTCTGCCATCTCCATGCGCCAAGGGCGCATCATGCTGCGCAGTACGTCTTCGATCGGCATCAGACCCATGGGGTCGGTGTTGAGCAGTTCGTTCATGTCAAATCTCTCTTGATGGATTGGAGCGATTGAGAAAATTGGCTTGCATGGATTCTGAGCAAACGCGGTGCCGCCGCACTCAGGGGCTGACCTGCAATTCGTTGACGACCTTCGAGATGCCGGCCGCTGACCATGCAGCACCCTCGCATGCAGCGCGCTCAGCCCAGGTGTGCACCGAGCCGCGCAGCGTGACCGTGGAGCCGCTGACGCTCGCATCAATGTTGCGCACTTCCCGTTCTGCGCGACGTGTCAGGGCCTCACGGATGCGGCCGATCACATTGGCCGGCGCCACTTGCGGCTTGATGGCGATGGTGTTGCTCACCCCCACCACACCGGTCAGTGCACGCACGGAGGACTCCGCGTTGCGTCGCTGGTAGTCCCATTCGACTTCGCCTCCCAGGGTGACCCAGCCCTTCTCGACTCGGACCTTCAGCTTGTCGGCAGGCAAAAGCGCATGCCACTTGAAGGCTGATTCAGCGGCGGCCGCGATTTCCGAGTCGCTGCGCTGGTGCCCGGGCGACAGCTTCACATCCAGTTCGACGGCCACAGCGCGTACGCCCTCGACACGTTGAACCGCGCGTTCAATGGCATCCTTTTCTGCGTAGGTGTCGATATGTCCGCTCATGGTCACGACACCGTCGCGCACGGCAACCCCGATATTCGTGGCATTGATAGCGCGGTCCCAGTCGAGCTCGGCGACCACGTCGTGTTTCAGTTGCGTATCCGTTTTCATTCTGTGTCCTTCCTGGTGAAGTCGCAGGCGCATTGAGCCCACAACAGTGGAGCCGATCGCGGCGGTGAGCGTTCGCGATGACTTGCCGATGGTCTTTCATTGGGGGCAGGGCACGATTGACTCGCCTCAATGTCGTGCAGGCCCGGCTCGCGATACTCGAGGCATGACCCTCGGACGCTTCGATGTTTGCCATGGTGATGCCGATGGCCTGTGTGCCGTCAGGCAGTGGCGCTTGCACATGCCTGCGGCGGCTACGCTGGTGACGGGGGCAAAGCGCGACATTGCCTTGCTGCATCGTGTGCCGGTGCGTCAGGCCAAGGAGGTGCTGGTGTGCGACCTGTCCTTGCAGCGCAATCACGAGGCTTTGCTGCGTCTGCTCGAGGCGGGCGTGAACGTCAGATGGTTTGACCATCACGCATCCCCCCTTGTACCGGTCCATCCGCTGCTGCACGCTCGCATCGATCCGTCGCCGCAGGTGTGCACCAGCCTGCTGGTGGATCAGGCGCTCGATGGGCAGTTTCGCGCCTGGGCGCTGGTGGGTGCCTATGGGGACAACCTGCTCGAGCGCGCCGAAGTGCTCGGGCGTGCAGCCGGGTTTGATTCAGCGTATCTGTCCGCTCTGCAGCAACTGGGCGAGGCGATCACCTACAACGCCTGTTCAGCGCGCATCGAGGACGGTTGTGTGAATCCGCATGAGGTCTACCGGCGACTGTCGGTGTCTGTGGATCCAGTCAGGGTGCTCGAGCGCGACCCGGCCTTGCGCAGGTTGGTCCGACTGCGCCGCGAGGATCTCGCGCGCGCCGAGTCCTGCCCTGCACTGACGCAGTCGGTCGATGCGCGCGTCACGGTGCTACCCGATGCGCCGTGGTGTCGGCGGGTGGCTGGCGCGTTGGCGGACCACCTCTTGTGCGCATCGCCTGCGCAGGCGCAGGCCGTACTGTTGACGCAACCCGATGACACGCTGCGCGTGAGTGTGCGGGCAGGGCGGTCAGCGGTTCGTGCCGCTGACCCGGAGGGCGCCGATGCGCTGTGCTCGCGCTTTGGCGGTGGCGGTCGTCGGATGGCCGCGGGGATTGATCGCTTGCCCTTGATGCAGCGGGACCGGTTCGTGCGCGCCTTCGAAGTCTGGGCGCAGGGTCCTCCTGGCCGATGGTCGCTTGCAGTGCCGCAGGCCCATGTGCCTGAGTCTTCTGCGCCAGCGCAGACAAGCGCTCGCGATCGGGGGCACGACACAGTGGATGAGGATGGCTGATCATGTTGTTGTATGCGCTTGATGCAGCGCAACCGCTTTTTGATGAAGTGGCGCGCTGCCTGCAGCAGAGCATCGCCCAGCATGAAGAGCGCGTCTTCGAGGATGGCGAATGCAAGTTGCGCCCGCTGACTGACCCCGGTGGTCATGACGTTTACGTGATGCAGTCGCTTCACGGCGAACCGGGTTTGAGCGCCCACGACCGCCTGTGGAGGCTCTGGACGTTTGCCGCCACGCTCCGAGACCATGGCGCTGCATGCGTCACAGCGGTGGTTCCATATCTGGCTTATGCCCGCAAGGATCGGCGCACCAAGCCATTCGATCCACTGTCCTTGCGACATTTGGCGCAATTGTTCGAGGCCGCAGGCATACAACGCCTGATTGCACTGGAAGTACACGATGCGGCCGCATTCGAGAACGCGTTTCGCTGCCCCATCGTCCACGTACGGGCGTCAGGCGTATTCGATGCCCTCTTTAATGATCTGAGCGGGTCGGTCGGGTCATTGTCGGTCGAGCAGCCTCAGGTGGCACCCGTGCAGACAGATTTCGCCATAGCCCCGGACGCTGCGCGCTGGGTGGTTGCCTCGCCCGACCCGGGCGGGGTCAAGCGCGCTCAATTGTGGCGTGAGTCGCTGCAGAATCGCCTGGGGCAGGAGCTGGGCTTTGCCATGCTCGACAAGCGCCGCAGCGCGGGTGTGGTCAGCACGGACGATTTGGTGGCGGGCGACGTGAAGGCCGCGCAGGTGCTCCTGTACGACGACCTGATCTCAAGTGGAGGCACCATGCGTCGCGCAGCGCAGGCCTTGCGCATGCATGGCGCTGATCGCGTGGTCGCCGTGGCCGCTCACGGACTGTTCGCTCAACATGCTCAAGAGCTGCTGGCTGAGCCAGCCTTGGATGCGGTCGTGGTCAGCGACAGTGTGCCCGGCATGCGCCATTGTGCTGCGGCACAACAGGGCGCGGGGCGGCTGAAGGTGATGTCTGCAGCGTGGCCGCTGGCCCGTGCAATCGACTCATTGCGCCGCTGAGGTAGCAGAGATGGTGGCCACTGAATTGGCCGCTGAATTAGCCGATGAGGCAGGCGCGGTGGTGCGCTGTGCCAGATGAGCCAGAGCCTCCGGGACCTGATCCACCAGAATCAGGCACAGATCGCCGGGCCCCAGTCGGTCGAGCGCCAGATCCATCGCATGGAACTCGCCGCGAATTTCATCAATGCGTTGGGTGCGCTTGGCTGCGCGCAGGCCGTCTCGGAGCAGGGCAATCACTTCGCCATCGGCGCGGCCCCGTTGCGCTGCGTCCTGATACAGGATGACCTCGTCGAACGCATCGCCCAAAATCTCGGTCTGGCGGCGCAGATCTTCGTCACGACGGTCGCCGGCACCACTGATGACGACAGACCGGCGCTTGCCCGGCAGCGCCTGGACTGCATCCACCAGGGCAGCAATGGCATCAGGGTTGTGGCCATAGTCGGCGATCACTGTCGCGCCTCGGTATTCGAACAGGTTAAAGCGCCCGGGGGCCGAGGCGGCATCGCTGACAAAACTGGACAAGCCAGCTCGGACGATTTCCCAGTCCATACCCAGTGCCCAGACCGCCGCGATGGCTGCCATGACATTTTCGACCTGGAACCGCAATTGCCCGCCGCGGGTCAGCGGCACCGCCGACAGCGCAAAGCGCCATTCGCGGTCGCGGTGCGCCGCGACGATTTCCTGTCCCGCGACAAACACCACGCGACGTCCCTGTTCCCGATGCGCCGCAATCACCGGCTGCTCGGGGCTTGAGCCAAAGAACGTGACGGACCCCGGGCATCGTTCGGCCATCTCGACGCACAGCGGGTCATCGGCATTGAGCACGGCGACCCCATCAGGCGCCACGTTCTGCACGACCACGCTTTTGACCGCCGCGACATCTTCGGCAGACTCGATGAAGTTCATGCCCAGGTGATCGCCCAGCCCGATATTGGTGACGATGCCAACAGTACATCGGTCAAAACCAAGACCTTCCCGCAGCAAGCCACCGCGGGCTGTTTCAAAGACGCCCGCCTGCGCATCCGGATGCATCAGCACACTGCGCGCGCTCTTCGGTCCGCTGCAATCGCCTGAGTCGGTCTGCTTGCCATCGACATACACCCCGTCGGTGTTCGTCATGCCAACTCGCAGCCCTGAGTTCTTGAGCAGATGCGTAATCAGCCGCACGGTCGTGGTCTTGCCATTGGTGCCCGTGACGGCGACTGTCGGAATACGGCCGTCTTCGCCCGCCCCGTACAGGGTATCGATGATGGCTTCGCCGAGCGGGCGCGGCCGCCCATACGACGGTGCCAGATGCATACGCAATCCGGGGGCTGCATTGACTTCAACGATCGCTCCCCCTTGTTCTTCAAGCGGACGCGCGACGGTCTTGCATACGACGTCCACCCCGCACACATCCAGGCCGACCATCTGCGCGGCTTCCACCGCGCGCGCGGCGACGTCCGGGTGCACATCGTCGGTCACGTCGGTGGCGGTGCCGCCCGTGCTCAAGTTGGCGTTGTTGCGCAAGACCACTTTGCGGCCCCGTTCGGGGATCGAGTCGGCGTGCAGGCCCTGTGATTCCAGACGTGCCAGGGCAATGGCATCGAAGCGGATGCGGGTGAGCGGTGTGGCGTGACCGTCGCCCCGACGCGGGTCGCTGTTGACGATATCGACCAGTTGCCGCACGGTGTGTTGCGCATCGCCGATCACATGCGGGGGGTCGCGTCGGGCTGCCGCGATCAGCTTTCGGTCGACGACCAGCAGTCGGTAGTCGTCGCCCGGAATGTAGCGTTCGACGATGACGTCGCTGCTGATCTGGGTAGCCGCTGTCCAGGCGATTTCGAGTTCGGCGCGCGATTGCACGTTGACGGTCACGCCCTTGCCCTGATTGCCGTCGCGGGGCTTGACCACCACCGGCGTGCGCAGCGATTGCATCACCTCCCAGGCTTCGTCGAGTTCCGTGACCGATCGTCCGCTTGGCACGGGCACGCCGATGGCCTCAAGCAATTTCTTGCTGAGGTCTTTGTCCTGCGCGATCGATTCGGCGATGGCACTGGTGCGATCGATCTCGGCTGCCTGGATGCGGCGCTGATGCACGCCCCAACCAAACTGAACGAGACTGCCCTGCGTCAGGCGGCGAAACGGGATGCCGCGCGCAACGGCCGCTTGCACGATGGAGCTGGTGCTGGGGCCGAGCCGAATGTCTTCGTCCAGTTCGCGCAGCCTGGCGAGTGCAGCCTGGCTGTCGAATGGGGTGCGATCGTGAGCAGCTGTGCACAGCGCCTGAGCCATTTCCAGCGCAAGGCGTCCGACCGCCTCCTGGGTGTATTCGACGACCACTCTGCTGACGCCGGGCTGGGAGGTCGGGATGGCGCCGCCGAACAGCACGTTGCAACCCGCCAGCCCTTGTAGACGCAAGGCGGC
>JBIKKG010000322.1:0-3557 GCA_044360485.1 Burkholderiaceae bacterium
TCGCCATGACCGTCGTCGCCGACAACCGGCTCGATACCGGTCAGCGGGTTTGGCATCTGTTTGGCCGCAAACGCTGGTCGGATCAACTGCGCACGACGGTGGACCTGAACTACAAGCAAGGACAGGGTGATCTGGGTGAGCCGATCAAAGGGTGGGGGCTGTCGGCGGTGTTCGACTTCGACGGTTGGTTCATGCGGATCGCGCGAGATCAGAAGCAGAACTTCGCCCCGGTCAATGCAACGCGGGTGAGCCTGGGCGTGCGCTTCTAGCGGTCGGTCGACGGTCTGTCGGTGGCCTGCCTGTAAGCCGCCCACCCGCGGCTGCGCAAGGCGCATGCAGGACAGGTGTCGCACCCGTATCCCCAGTCATGCAGCCGGGTCCGGTCGCCGGCATAGCAAGAGTGGCTGTGTGTGCGAATCAGCTCCACCAGCGCCGCGCCGCCGAGTGCTTCGGCAAGCGCCCAGGTGCCGGCTTTGTCGAGCCACATGAGCGGGGTCTCGAGGCGAAATCGCGTATCCATCCCCAGGCTCATCGACACCTGCAAGGCCTTGAGCGTGTCGTCCCGACAATCGGGATAGCCTGAGTAGTCGGTTTCGCACATCCCGCCCACCAGCACCTTCAAACCGCGGCGGTACGCAATCGCCCCGGCGAAATTGAAAAAGATCAGGTTTCGGCCTGGCACGAAGGTATTGGGCAGGCCACTGGTTTCGAAGGCAATCGCCCGGTCGTCCGTGAGCGCCGTGCCACTGATCTGGCCCAACACCCGCATATCGAGCAGATGATCTTGCCCAAGGCGCGCACGCCAGCGCGGAAATGCATCGCGCAGGCCCGCGAGCAGCGGCCCACGGCAGTCGAGTTCGATGCGGTGACGCTGGCCATAGTCAAATCCGATGGTCTCAACCAGATCGAAGTGCTCCAACGCCCAGGCCAGACAGGTGGCGGAATCCTGTCCACCAGAGAACAGCACCAGCGCGCGTCCGGTCATCTGGCTGCGTCAGGACGTTGCATCAGACTGACGCCTTGCCAGTGGAGGCTGGCGCAGCACGGCGCGCAAGGGCGGGTATCGCCGCGGTCAGTTGCGGCGCCTGCCAGATCTCGATGCGATGCTCGGTCGCAAAGGCGCGCGCGGTATCCGTGAGTGCGCCCAGACAGACATAGCGTGCGCGCTGTGCGTCGGCGGTCTCCTTGGCTTCGTGCAGCGTGCGCAAGGCGTCCAGACCGGTCCGTGCGGACTTCCAGCGGCGTGCGCAAACAAACGTGATGCGACCCTGCCGTTCGAGCTGAAAATCCACCGGCTCGCGGGTGCCACGGGTCACGGTGTAGCCCTCGCGCTGAAACGCGGCTTCGAGTAGCTCCGCAAATTCGGGCCACGCCATGGCGCCCGCGACCTGCTGCACGCGCTCGATCTGCCCGGCACGGGGCAACCGCCACTGGCGCGCCGCAGCCACGGCGCCAATCACGAAAAAGGGCAGCGCCATGAGGGCACCGCCCAGACGCAGCTGCACCGGCAGCAAAGCGAGCGCCAGCGCGGTCACCACGACCGCGATGCCCACGCTCATCCACCAGGGCGATCGCATCAGGACTGCAAAGAGCGAACGGTCGGAAATCTGCCACTTCATCGGGGAAGCCCGCCGACGTTCAGCTGCGGTCAAAGCGGGCCAGCCGCTCGGCAATCAGCTGATGGGCTTCAGCCATGATGCGATCGATCAGGTCCTTGCAGCTGGGCACGTCATGAATGAGGCCAGCCACCATGCCGCAGCTCCATGCGCCCGCTTCCATCGCGCCGTCCAGCATGATCTTCGGATAGACACCGGCGACCTCGTCAATAATGTCCTCGAACTTGAGGTTGGCGCCCAGGGTCTTTTCCTTTTCGAGCAGGCGGTCCACCGCGGCGTTCTTCAGTACGCGCTCGGTATTGCGCAGCGGGCGCATCACCAGGCGCGTGTCCAGCTCGCTGGCCGCAACGATGGCGTCCTTCACGTTCTGGTGCACGGGCGCCTCCTTCGTGGCAATGAAACGCGTGCCCATGTTGATGCCCTCGGCGCCCAGCGCCAGCGCCGCCACCAGGCTACGGCCGTCGGCCATGCCGCCGCTGGCGACAAACGGGATCTTCAGTTCGTCGGCTGCGCGCGGTAGCAGGATGAAGTTGGGAATGTCGTCTTCGCCCGGGTGGCCACCGCACTCGAAGCCGTCGACGCTGACCGCGTCGCAGCCGATGGCCTGGGCCTTGAGCGAATGGCGCACGCTGGTGCACTTGTGAATCACCTTCACGCCTGCTTCGTGCAGCATGGGCAGCCACTTCTGCGGGTTGTTGCCAGCGGTCTCCACGGCCTTGACCCCACCATCCAGGATGGCCTTGATATAGCCCGGGTAGTCTGGGCTGCTTACCGTGGGCAGGAAGGTGAGGTTGACACCAAAGGGCTTGGAGGTGAGCGTCCTGCACTTGGCGATTTCCTCAGCCAGTAGCGCAGGCGTCTTCTGGGTGAGGCCAGTGATGATGCCCAAGCCACCCGCATTGGAAACCGCCGCTGCGAGCTCGGCAAAGCCCACGTAATGCATCCCGCCCTGGATGATCGGGTGCTGGATGCCGAAGAGTTCAGTGATGCGGGTCTTCATGGAAACGGTCTCCGTAGGGCGCCGGGGGCGCTTGAGCGTGGGTGGTGTGAGTGGTGTGGGTGAGCGCGTGCGATGCGCCGCAGCGTGAGGCGATAGTGTAGGGCCTTCGCCGAGCGTCTAGAATTGTGCATGCGCCGAAACCAGCTGGAATTGCTCTCACCCGCACGCGATGCCGACATCGGCATGGCCGCGATCGACCACGGCGCCGATGCCGTCTACATTGGCGGGCCTTCCTTTGGCGCACGCGACAAGGCAGGCAACAGCCTGGCCGACATTGAGCGGCTGGTGCGCCATGCACACCGTGTTCATGCGCGCATTTTCGTGACGCTGAACACCATCTTGCGCGACGATGAACTCGAAGGCGCCCGGACCATGGCCTGGCAGCTCTATGAGGCCGGCGCCGATGCGCTGATCGTGCAGGACATGGGGCTGTTTGAACTCGACCTGCCGCCCATCCAGCTGCATGCCAGCACCCAGACCGACATTCGTACGCCCGAGAAAGCCCGCTTTCTGCAGGATGTGGGGTTCTCGCAGATGGTGCTGGCCCGCGAGCTGACCCTCGAACAGATCCGCGCGGTGTCGGCGCAGGTACAAGACGCCGTACTCGAATTCTTCATTCACGGCGCCCTGTGCGTGGCCTACAGCGGGCAGTGCTTCATCAGCCATGCCCATACCGGGCGTAGCGCCAACCGCGGCAATTGCTCGCAGGAATGCCGCCTGCCATATACGGTCACCGATTCGGGCGGCCGGATCGTGGCTCATGACAAGCATGTGCTCAGTCTGAAGGACAACAATCAGAGCGACAACCTCGCTGCGCTGATCGACGCGGGCGTGCGCAGCTTCAAGATCGAAGGCCGCTACAAGGACATGGGCTACGTGAAGAACGTGACCGCCCATTACCGGCAACTGTTCGACGCGCTGCTCGACGCCCAGGCGGGCGG
>JBIKKG010000080.1:0-12724 GCA_044360485.1 Burkholderiaceae bacterium
ACCAATGCAGGCAGTTTTGTGGGGGCATGGGTGGGTGGGGTGGTGCTCAGTGCGGCAGGGGGGGCAAACAGCATCAGTGCCTGGCGCTGGTGCGTGGCCTCGATGATGGCCGGCTCGCTCTTTACCGCCCTGATGGTGATGGGGATGGATGTGCGCAAGCGGCGGGCTGCACGCGCGCAGCATTGATGGTCCGCCCAGCATATTCACCCGAGCCTGCGTTCTGACCCGGCGAGTCCTCCGCTGCCATGGCACAACGCTGGGGCTGGCCGCGCTGTGGCCCTGTTCCGTGGTTCCGGTTTGGCACCGGCTTGCGGCACAATGTCGGGTTCGGCGCCCCTTGCACACATCATGACCGCTGCGCTTCACAACAGTTCCCTGCATTCTCTGCCGATGCTGTCGCGCGGCAAGGTTCGAGACAACTACGCGGTGGGCAACGACAAGCTGCTGATCGTGACCAGCGATCGGCTGTCTGCCTTCGACGTGGTCATGAATGAGCCCATTCCCGACAAGGGCTGTGTGCTCAACCGCATGGCGCTGTTCTGGTTCGACCAGCTGGCCGACGTGGTCCCCAATCACCTGACCGGTATAGCGCCAGAAACAGTGGTGGCGCCTGACGAAGTGGCGCAGGTCAGCGGTCGATCGATGGTGGTCAAGCGTCTGCAGCCGATCATGGTCGAGGCGGTGGTACGCGGCTATCTCATCGGCTCGGGCTGGAAGGACTACCAGGACAGTGGCGCGGTCTGCGGCATCAAGCTGCCGTCGGGCCTGCAGTTGGCGCAGAAACTTCCCGAACCGATTTTCACGCCGGCACGCAAAGCCGAGCAGGGCGAGCACGACGAGAACATCAGCTTCGATCAGATGGTGCAGGCCATCGGTGCGCCGCTGGCCGAGCGCATGCGCAGCGTATCGCTCGAGTTGTACAGGCGCGCAGCGGAGTTTGCCGCGCAGCGCGGCATCATCATTGCCGACACCAAATTCGAATTCGGGCTGGATGCCGCGGGTACCTTGCATCTGATGGACGAAGTGCTCACCGCCGATTCATCGCGGTTCTGGCCCGCTGATTCATACAAGGTGGGCATCTCGCCACCGAGTTTCGACAAGCAGTTCGTGCGCGATTACCTCGAGACGCTGAAGGACTGGGGCAAGCGTCCGCCGCCGCCGCCGCTGCCCGCCGAGGTGGTGGAGCGCACCGCAGCCAAATACCGTGAAGCGCTGGTGCGCCTCACGGGTGAGGAGCTTTGAGATGAGCACAGCGCAGCCGGTCGTGGGCGTGGTGATGGGCAGCAGCAGCGACTGGGAGGTCATGCGCCACGCGGTGGATGTGCTCCAGGCCTTTGGGGTGCCGCACGAGGCCAAGGTGGTCTCGGCGCATCGCATGCCCGACGAGATGTTTGCCTTCGCTGAAGGCGCGCAGACGCGCGGCTTGCGCGCCATCATCGCGGGCGCAGGCGGTGCGGCGCATCTGCCAGGGATGATTGCCGCGAAAACCCTCGTGCCGGTGTTTGGCGTGCCCGTGCCCTCGAAGTACCTGCGCGGCGAAGACTCGTTGCTGTCGATCGTGCAGATGCCTAAGGGTATTCCCGTGGCGACCTTCGCGATCGGTGAGGCCGGTGCGGCCAATGCGGCGCTGCATGTGGTGGCGATTCTTGCTGCCCATGATGCGGGGTTGGCGGCGCAACTGAACACATTCCGCGAGCGTCAGACGCAGGCTGCGCGCGACATGACGCTGCCGCCGGCGGCCTGACGCGTATGAGCGAACCGCTGCATCGGCCGGTACCACCGCTGCCGCCCGGCTCCTGGCTCGGCTTGCTCGGGGGCGGGCAGCTGGGCCGCATGTTCTGCATGGCCGCGCAGTCGCTGGGTTACAAGGTCTGTGTGCTGGATCCCGGTGCTGACAGTCCGGCAGGTTCTGTGGCCGATCGTCACCTGCAGGCCGATTACCTCGATGCAGCTGCGCTGGATGAATTAGCCCGCACCTGCCGTGCCGTGACCACCGAGTTTGAAAACGTCCCGGCGCGTTCACTTGAGCGCTTGGCCCGCGACATCGTAGTGAGCCCGCCGGCCGCAGCGGTGGCCATTGCGCAGGACCGCATTGCCGAGAAGGCCTTTGTGCAAGGCTGCGGCATTACGGTGGCGCCCTATGCCGCCGTGCGCACGCGTGCCGATCTGCTGGCGGCACCCGATGCGCTGTTTCCCGGCATCTTGAAGGTGGCGCGCCTGGGCTATGACGGCAAAGGCCAGGCACGGGTCGCCGATCGTGCGCAGGCACTGGCCGCGTTTGACGAATTCACAGCGTCCGCAGGGGCCGAGGTGGCCTGCGTGCTGGAGCAGCGTCTGGCGCTGGCATTGGAAATGTCCGTGGTGGTGGCGCGAGGTTTTGACGGCAAGGCGGTGGCGTTTCCGGTGTCGGAGAACGAGCACCGGGGCGGCATTCTCGCGGTCTCGGTGGCGCCGGCCCGCATCGATGCCGGGATGGCGCAGCGGGCTACTGAGGCCACGCTGCAGATTGCGCAACGCCTGAACTATGTGGGTGTGCTGTGTGTGGAGTTTTTCCTGCTGCAAGACGGCAGCCTCGTGGTCAACGAGATGGCGCCGCGCCCGCACAACTCGGGGCACTACACCATCGATGCCTGCGTGAGCAGTCAGTTCGAGCAGCAGGTGCGCGTGCTGGCCGGCATGCCGCTGGGCTCGGTGAGGGCGCTTGCGCCCTCGGTCATGGTCAATCTGCTGGGCGACTGCTGGTTTGCTCAGGATGGCTCGACGGGCAACACGGACGTCGCGCGTGAGCCTGACTGGGCGAGCGTGCTGGCGCATCCGGGCGTGAAGCTGCATCTGTATGGCAAATCGCAGGCCCGCCCAGGCCGCAAGATGGGGCATGCCACGGTGCTGGGTGCCAGTGCTGACGAGTGTCTGCAGACGGCCTTGCTCATCGAGCAGCAACTCGGCATCCGTCCTTGAGTGGTCGACCTTGATCGAGACACCGACTGCGCAGGCGATTGATTGGGCGGCACGTCATCTGCGCGCAGGCGGCCTGGTGGCCCTGCCGACCGAGACTGTCTATGGGCTGGGGGCCGATGCGTCGCAACGCGAGGCAGTGGCAGCCATCTATGCCCTCAAAGGGCGCCCGCCTGATCACCCGCTGATCGTGCATGTGGTGGACGCCGCGCAAGCGCAGCGCTGGGGTGTCCTGGATACACGCGCACAGCGTCTGATCGCCGCCTTCTGGCCCGGGCCGCTGACGCTGATCGTGCCGCGAGCGCCTGAGGCGCCGCCCTGGGCCTGCGGTGGGCAGGACAGCATCGGACTGCGGTGTCCATCACATCCGGTAGCCCGCACATTGCTGGATCGATTCACGCAACTGGGTGGCAGCGGCGTGGCCGCCCCTTCGGCCAATCGTTTCGGCAAGGTCAGTCCCACCACGGCACAGCATGTGATCGACGACTTAGGCGATGAAGCACCCCTTGTGCTCGATGGCGGACCATGCGAGGTGGGCGTGGAGTCGACCATTGTTGATCTGACGCGTGAGCGTGCGGCGTTGCTGCGACCGGGACGCGTGCGTCGCGACGAGATCGAGGCGGCGTTAGGCGAGGCGCTGGCAGACCCGGATGCGCATGCGCCACGTGCCTCGGGCACGCTGGCTGCGCATTACAGCCCGCGTGCGGCGGTGGAGCTGGTGGCGCAGGCGGCGTTGCCGACGCGCCTGAAGGCTTGTGCGCAGGCTGGGGAATCGGTCGGTGTGTGGTCGGCGCACTCGCCTCTTGAGCCCGACGTGGCCTCAATGCAGCCTGCACCGCTCGAGCGAGTTGCCTCGCATGAACGTCCTATGCAGCGCTGGGTGCAAGCTCCCGCTCAGGCGGACGACTGGGAGGCCGCGCTCTATGCCGGCTTGCGTGAACTCGATCGCAGCGGCGTGACGCGTATCCTCGTGGTGGCGCCCCCCGATGCACCGGGTTGGGAGGCCGTGCGCGACCGCCTGAGCCGTGCGGCCGCTGCCTCTCAACATGGATAAGGAGACCTGAGCATGAGACGAGCTGTGCTTCGCACGATGGGCCTGACGGCTCTCGCCCTCACCGCTGCGCCACTGGCCCGCGCCCAGACGCTGGAGGGTCCGCTGCGTATCGTGGTGGGCTATGCGCCGGGTGGCGCGGCCGACCGTGGCGCACGTCTGCTGGCCGATGGGCTCAAGGACACACTCGGTGTGCCGGTCATCGTCGAAAACAAGACCGGTGCGGGAGGGCGTTTATCGGCGCAGCTGGTGAAAGCCACGCCGGCCGATCAGAACGTGCTGCTGATGGGTAACCCGGCCATTGCCGTGGTGGCGCCGCTGGTGGCCTCGAATGTGGGCTACGACCCGCGCAAGGATTTCGTGCCCCTGTCGCAAATCGCGCGATACGACTTTGGCATTGCGGTGGGCCCGGCTGTGCCGGTGCGTGAAGTGACGCATCTGCTTGCGTGGCTGCGAGCCAACCCCAACCAGGCCAATATCGGTGTGCCGGCCACCGGCAGCCTGCCGCACTTTTTTGCGCTCATGCTGGCTGATGCCGCGAAAGTGTCTGCACAGGTGGTGGGCTATCGCGGCTCAGCGCCGCTGATCACCGATCTGATCGGCGGGCAGATTCCCGTGGCGGTGGATACCCTCGATTCGCTGCTGCCTGCAGTGCAAAGCGGCAAGTTGCGCATTTTGGCCGTGGGCGCATCCCAGCGTTCGCCGCAGACCGGGAACCTGCCCACGATGCGCGAAGCGGGCATCGACCTGGTGGCCGACGGATGGAGCACATTATTTGCGCCGGTCTCGATGCCTGCAGCCAAACAGGCCTTGATTGCACGGGCCATCGAAGACACCATGAAGTCGCCCGAGATGCAGGCGAAATTTCGGGCTGGCAGCATGGACCCGGTGGTGAGGTCGTCGGCTCAGACCGCACGTGAACTCGATGCCTATCGGGCCAAGTGGGAGCCTGTGATCAGGGCGTCGGGTTTCAAGGAATAAGGCACAACCGAGGTCAGGCTTACCAGCCTTCGGTCCTATGCGCAGGCCGCTGTGGCGCGATCACCCCGAAGCTCCATGGCGCCTCGTACAGTTCTGATCAGATGCGCGCGGGCGGTCTGTTGAGTCGCTTGCCCTTGTAGGGCGCCACATCGATCTCGCCTGCCCGCTGACGCGCTTTGGCAATGTCAAAGCTGCTTTGCATACGCATCAGAGTGTCCATGGACACTCCAAAGGCCTTCTCGACGCGCAAGGCCATTTCCGATGAGAGATGCGCCCGCTCGTTCACAAGCGCCGACAGCGCCGCCCGTGTGACGCCCAACACGCGCGCCGCGTCAGTGATGGAAAGACCCAGCGCTTCAATGATTTCACTTTTGACGAACCCGCCGGGGTGGGCGGGATTCTTCATGCGCACGCCCTGGATGTTGGCCATGACCACCTCCTAGTGGTAATCCTCGTAGTTCAGGTCGACGATCTCAACCTCAGCCTGCTCGATCCTGAATGTGAGACGCCAGTTTTTCGTCACGAACAGGCTCCATGTGCCGCTGCGATCTCCGGTCAGTCGGTGCGCTTTCCAACTCGGAACGCTGCGAATCTCTTCTTCACGCTCCATGTCCTGCAAGAACGTGACAATGCGACGGATTTTTCGACCACAGCGCTGTCCAGTCCAGATGCGTCGTCTTTCTCGATTAAGCGACGCAATCCCTTATGGAGCACATTCCGAATCTTCATGGCCGAGCATAGGGCTCGAATGTGTAATGCGTCAAGTGACGCTATACAGGTGGGCGATATTCAGACAATGTGGTGTCGATGGTCGGCATGACCGGATCAGGCTCACCAGCCTTCCGTCTCGCGCCAGGTGGTGGCAAGCGAGAGCCCGAAGAGCACGGCTAGCAGCAGGAAACCCGCTTGCAGACCGAACTGCTGACTGAACAGCCCGCCACCCACCCCGCCCAGAATGCCCCCGGCTGGTGGACCCATGGAACTGAGCCCGGCGACGCGCCCCCGGCCATGCTGAGCCATGAGTTCGGCAAAACGCGTGGTGCTCAGCAGACCCTGGATGCCCATGCCCAGGCCCATGAGGACCGACGCAACCCACAACCCTGCGGGCCCTGTTGCGACCGCAAAGCACAGGGCCTGGATGCACAACAGACTCAGCGCAATCCGATAGCAGGTGCTGCGCCCAAGGCGGGCAATGTATCCGCCGCCGGTGAGCAGCATCAGCACATAGGTGCAGCCCTGCACCGTGACCAGGGCCACGGCCGCTTGCCGGCTCATGCCGAATTGGCGCACCGCCATCGCGACACCGAAGACCACGAAGTACGCCGCAGCAATTTGGGTGACGAAATCGATCGACAGGGTGCGACGCAAGCTCGAGTCGTGACGCAGAAAACTGAGTTGACCGCGCAGCCGGGCGCCTAAGTCCAGACGGTTCGCGCCATGCTGACTCGCAGGGCGATGCCCCAGCACGCCCGCACCCGCGACGATGCCCAGGATCAGCAGCCCCGCTGCGGTGTACAGCACCGGCGCGAAGCCGGCTGCAGCAATGCCCGCGCCGGCAAGGGTCGGTCCCACCAGGTACATGCCCGACATGCTGGTGGCCCGCTGCCATCCGGCCTTGGCGGCCCCCAGGCGCGGCAACATGGCCAGGAACTCGGTCTGCACCGGCACATTGCGAAAGGGCAGGGCCAGGCCCATGAGCGCGGCCACAGCGATGATGGCCCAAGGGGTATGCAGCCAGGCCATGAGCGAGAACAGGCACGCCGCGGTGGTGGCGCCGAAGATGAAGAGGCGCCGTGCGCCATGCCGCTCGATCAGTGGCCCCATGGGCAGCGAGAGGGTCAACATGCCCGCATAGCCCAGCGCACCCACCAGTCCGATCTGCCAGGGCTGGGCGCCCGATGAGGCAGCCAGCAGAGGCAGCGTCACGCGCGACAGTCCATTGACGGTGCCTACACCCAATACCAGCAGCAGCAGTCGAAAGAGTGGGGGCGCAGCGTCAGACATGCCTGCGCCTGCGCTCTACACGCCCAGCAAGGTGCTGAGCTGGGCCGGATTGTCGAGCAGACTGGAGGACACCGACTCCAGTGCCACTTGCCCTTTGACCATCACCACCGCCCGGTCGGTATGCCTGAGCACCGAGCGGAAATTTTTGTCCACCACCACGGTGGCAATCCCCGATGCGCGAATGCGACCGATGATCTGCCAAATCTCGGCCACGATCAGTGGTGCAAGGCCTTCGGTGGCCTCGTCCAGAAAGAGCACGTCCGGGTGCGTCATGAGGGCGCGCCCGATCGACAGCATCTGCTGCTCGCCGCCCGACAATTGCGTTCCCCCGTGTGCGCGACGCTCGGCCAGGCGCGGAAAGGTCTGCAGTACCCGTTCCAGTGTCCAGTCGCGCCGGCCGTCCACCCCGGGGCGTGCCGCCATCTGAAGATTTTCGATGACCGACAGGGTCGGAAAGATGCCTCGGCCTTCGGGCACATAGCCCACGCCCGCACGGGCGATGCGGTAAGGCGCCGCGCCGCGCATCGACTGTCCTGCAATGCGGATCTCGCCTGCGCGCACCGGCGTGAGCCCCAGGAGCGACTTGATGAGCGTGGTCTTGCCCATGCCGTTGCGCCCCATCAGGCCCACGGCTTCACCGCGATCAACACGAAAATCCACACCGCGCAGGATGTGGCTGGCGCCATAGAAGGTGTCGATGCCGGTGGCCTGGACCAGTGGCTCAGCCATGCGCTGCCTCCTCGCCCAGGTAGGCCGACTGCACTTGCGCATTGGCCCGGATGGCGGCGGGCGGGCCACTGGCCAGCACCTTGCCTTCGACCATCACGGTCAGCGTATCGGCCAGCGCGAAGACGGCGTCGATGTCGTGCTCGACCAGTAGGATCGCGTGGTCTGCGCGCAGCTTGCTGATGAGCGCGACCATGCGCAGCGATTCCTCGGCGCCCATGCCAGCCAGCGGCTCATCGAGCAGGAGCACCCGTGGCGAGGTGGCCAGAGACAACGCGATTTCAAGTTGGCGCTGCTCGCCGTGCGACAGCGTACTGGCCACACGCGACTCACGCCCGTCGAGTTCGGACAGCGCGATGGCCCGCTTGGCCAGCGTCAGGGTATCGGCATGTGTATCCGCCGAGGTGAACAGCTTCCAGGCGCGCGGCGCACGCGATTGCGCCGCCAGCCTGCAGTTCTCCAGCACGGTGAACATGCCGAAGATATTGGTCTTCTGGTAGCTGCGACCCACGCCCAGTCGGGACACCGCATCGGACGGCAGCGCCGTGATGTCGCGGCCCTGCAGACGAATGCTGCCGCTGGTGGGTGGCAGATCGCCCGAGAGCATATTGATCAGCGTGCTCTTGCCGGCGCCGTTGGGCCCGATCACGACATGGATCTCGCCCACCTGCACGCTGAGCGAGACATCGGCATTGGCGCGCAGGCCGCCGAAGACCTTGGTGAGTCCGGTGACCTCCAGCATCAGCGCACCGCCTTGTCGCGTGACAGCAGACCGACCACGCCCTTGGGCAGAAAGCAGGCGACCGCCACGATCAGCAGGCCCATCATCAGCTGCCAGTGCTTGGCCAGTCCACCGAACACCGTATCGTCCTTAAAGAACTCCTCGAGCAGTACGAACACGAAGGCACCGATCAGCGAGCCGCTGAGCGTGCCCATGCCGCCCAGAATGACCATCATGAGCACGGCTCCCGACTGATGCCAGGAGATGATTTCAGGGTTCACGAATCCGAATTGGGCCGCTGACAGATAGCCCGCCAGACCGCCCAGCACACCGGCCAGCACATAGACACCCAACTGGTAGCGGAACACCGGAAAGCCGATTGCCCGCATGCGGTGCTCGTTGACGCGAATGCCCTGCAGCGCCCGCCCAAAATTGGAGTTGAGGATGCGCCGCAAGAGCCCGTACACAACCACCATCAGCACCAGCACGAGATAGTAGAAGGTGGTCTTGTTGTCGAGGTCGAGGAGCACGGTGTCGCCCCAGCTCACCAGAGGCTTGTTGTTGATGTACAGGCCGTCTGAGCCACCGCCGAGCTTGGTGTCATGAAAGATGAAATACACCATCTGCGCAAAGGCGAGCGTCACCATGATGAAGTAGATGCCGCGCGTGCGCAGGACCAGCGCTCCGGTGATGAGTGCAAAGAGCGCGCACAACGCCAGTGCCGCGGGCAGCGTGATGAAGAGCGACATCGGGTCGTACTTGGGCTGAATCAATGCAAGCGCATAACCGGCTAAGCCGAAGAATGCCGCATGCCCCAGGCTCACCAGGCCGGTGTAGCCCACGAGCAGATCCAGGCTCATGGCGAAGATCGCAAGGATCATGACCTTGGTGAGCAACTGCATGTAGAAGGTGCCGCCCACCAGAGGAAACAGGGCGAGCCCGAGCAGAGCCAGCAGCAGCAGAACGCCAAGCAGTCGGGGTGTGTGGGAGGGTGAGGTTGCGATCATGAAGGGCCGGTTTCACAGCACGGCGTCAGGTCTTGCGAAACAGTCCCTCAGGACGAAAGATCAGCACGGCTGCCATCAGCAGATAGACCGCCATGCCAGCGAGTTCGGGCAGATAGACCTGACCAAAGGTGTCGGTCAGTCCAATCAGCAGAGCCGCCACCAGTGCCCCTTTGACCGAACCGATGCCACCAATCACGACCACGACGAAACAGATGATGAGCACCTGACTGCCCATGTTCGGATAGACCGAGGAAACCGGGGCGGCCAGCATGCCTGCGAAGGCCGCCATGGCGGTGCCCAGTGCAAAGACCAGGGCGAACAGCAAACGGATGTTGATGCCCATGGCCTCGGTCATGTCCCGGTTGTGTGCGCCGGCGCGGATCATCATGCCCAGTCGGGTGTGCTGGATGAGCCAGTGCAGGCCCAGCGCGATCAGGATGCAGGCCGCAGAAATCACCAGGCGATAGACCGGATAGGACAGGGTATCGGTGAGTGGGATGGAGTGATTGAATAGCTCGGGTACTTTGACGCCCTGCACATCATCGCCCCACACAATCGAGCGCAGCTGCTCGAAGATCAGGATCAGACCGTAAGTGAGCAGCACCTGGTAGAGATGGTCGCGATGATAAAAGTGCCTGATGAGCAGGCGCTCAAGCAGCAGGCCCAAGCCCACCGACAGCACCACGCCCACCACGATGGCGGCGAGCAGGCTGTTGAACTGCGAGGCCAGTGACCAGGCCAGATAGGCACCGATCATGTAGAAGCTGCCATGGGCGAGGTTGATCACGCCCATGATTCCGAAGATCAGCGTCAGCCCCGAGGCGACCAGGAACAGCAACAGGCCATATTGCAGCCCGTTGAGCACCTGAATCAGAAACGAAGCGACGCTGTCCATGGTGTGCAGCCGATCAGCCCAACTTGCAGCCGCGCGCCGGGTCGGCAAGCGCCTTCCAGGCCACCGAGACGTACTTGTTCTGTTCGCCTTCGACGCGACGCAGATAGATGTCCTGGATCGGGTTGTGCGCCTTGGACATGGTCCAGGTGCCGCGCGGGCTGTCGACTTTCACGCCTTCCATGGCCTTGATCAGACCCTGCTTGTTGCCGAAGTCGCCCTTGACCGCTTCCATGGCCTGCGCCAGCACCAGACCGGTGTCATAGCCTTGCACCGCATAGACGTCGGGTTGCATCTTGTAGGCCACGGCGTAGCGGGTGCGGAACTCCTTGTCGCGCGCGCTGGGCAGCGAGTCGGCATAGTGCAGCGTGGTCATGAGACCTTGCGCCTGGGCCTGCACGGCCTGCAGCACGCCGTCGGTGAGGAAGCCCGACCCGTATAGCGGGATCTTGTCCTTCAGACCGGCCGCAGCGTAGTCGGCAACAAATTTTGCGGCACCGGCTCCGGCAAAGAAGCAGGCCACGGCATCCGGTTTGAGGGCTGCAATTTCGGCCAGCAGCGGCTGGAACTCGACGTTGGGGAAGGGCAGGCCCAGTTCCTTGACGACCTTGCCACCGGCTTTCTCGAAGCCTTGTTTGAACGACGCGCCGCTTTCGTCGCCGGCCGCGTATTTCCAGGAAATCCACACCGCGGTCTTGTGACCGCGCTCGGCCATGACCTTGCCCAGCGGATGGACCGGCTGCCAGTTCGAAAACGATGTGCGAAAGATGTTGGGCGAGCACATCGGCCCCGTGATGTCGTCTGCACCGGCGTTGGGAATCAGCAGCAGGGTGCCGGTCTCACGCGCGATCCTGGCCATGCCCAGCGCCACGCCCGAATGCACCGTGCCGACCAGCACGTCGACCTTGTCACGCTGCACCAGCCGATTGGTGTTCTCGGGAGCCTTGGCGGGGTTGGATTCGTCGTCGACCGTGAAGTACTCGATCTCGCGTCCGCCGATCTTGCCGCCGCGTTCGGCCACGGCCATCTTGAAGCCGTTGTTGATCGCCGTCCCCAGGGCAGCGAATGCGCCGCTGGAGGGCAGCATCATGCCGACCTTCAGTTTGGCGGGCTGTGCGTGAATGAACGGGGCGGGCAGCGCGAGCGCAGCGGCCGTCCCGCTGCTGCGGGCCAGAAACGCGCGGCGCGATGCGGTGCGCCCGCAGTCGGACGCAGTGTCGGCGGTGGTGGCCGCGGGCTGATGGATCGGATCGGTCGGTGTCATGGAGTCTCCAGGGATGATGGCCGGTCTGCTCCGGCGGCTCGGGTCGTCAGAAAGCGTTTCACCGCATCGATGACCGCCTGGGGTTGGTCGCGGTGCGGAGCATGTCCGCAGCGTGCCAGTGCCAGGCGCTCGGTGTCCGCAACGGACGCTTCGATCGCGCTGATCTGAGCCATTGTGCCGTACTCATCGTCCTCGCCCTGAATGGCCAGTACCGGACAACGGATGTCGCACAGTTCGGCGCGCAGGTTCCAGTCGGCAAATGCAGGCGAGAGCCAGGCGTTGCACCAGCCCCAGAAGGCGGAATCGACATCGTCATGCCAGCGTGAAAGGCGTGCCCGCAAGTCCTGCTCCAGATAGGCATGACGTGCGGTGTCGATGCTGCGCAAGGAGAGGTCTTCGACAAAGACATGGGCCGCCATGGACACGACCCCTGCGACACGTTCCGGAAAACGGGCGGCATGAATCAGGGCGATGGACGCGCCATCGCTGTGGCCGAACAGCCAGACCGGTGGCGTGGGCGCCGGGCCCGTGACCTGCGCCAGCAAAGCGGGCAGTACCTCGATGGCCTGCCGGTGCATGAAGTCGGGGCCCCAGTGTTCGTCCGCGGCACGTGGCGTGGAACGGCCGTAGGCCGGGCGCGAGTAGACCAGTCCACGCAGACCAACCGCGTCACACAGACGGGCGGGAAAGTCCTTCCACAGGGCCAGTGAGCCCAGGCCTTCATGCAGGAAGACCAGGATGGGCGATGCCGCGGCCGGCCCGTTGTCCACCGCACGCGCAGCGCCTGCAGCGGGTTCGATCCAGGCGTATTCGATCCGGGTGGCACCGATTTGCGCAAAGTGATGCGGACCCGCGGACGCGGGTCCGCTGTGCTCCGACAGCGCGGGCGAGCTCGGTGACAACGCAGGGCTCGAAGGTGCCGCGGGTGTCCGATCGGACAGCGTCATGACAGCGAGCGCTCGGCCTCGCGCAGCCGAAAGCGCTGGATCTTGCCGGTGGCGGTCTTGGGCAGTTCAGGCACGAAGGTAATCTGGCGCGGGTACTTGTAGGGGGCCAGGCGTCCCTTCACGAAGGTCTGCAGTGCCAACAGGAGGGCATCGTCTGCCTGTGCGGCGTCTTTCAG
>JBIKKG010000323.1:0-3550 GCA_044360485.1 Burkholderiaceae bacterium
ATGACGCTGATGGCTGGAATGGAGCTACCGGTGCTGGCCATTCGTGAACAGATTGCCGCAGCCGTCGATGTCGTGGTGCATCAGGCCCGGTTTGCAGACGGCAGCAGGCGCATCACATCGATCATGGAAATCACGGGCATGGAGTCGGGGCGGGTACAGATGCAGCCGCTCTTCGAGTTTCGGGCAGCGCTGGGTCAGCGTGGCGGGGCAGTGCGAGGCAGCTTCGAGGCCTGCAACACCGTGCCGACCTTCTATGAAGGCTTACGTGAGGCCGGCGTGGCGCTGGATTTGAGTCTGTTCGTGCCGGTTGCGGCAACCGATGTGGGGAGCACGCATGAAGTTCGATGAACTCCCCGCAGCGCTTTCCGCTGCAGAAAGCGCCTTGGCGCTTGCGCCCTCGTTACTCGCTGCCTTTCTGGCGGTGGCCTTGTCCAGTGTGGTGATCATTCAGGCCATGGGCAGGCAGTCAGCTGCGTGGCGCAGGCGGTTTGGTGATGATCTCAGCCTGGGGCTGCGTGAGTCGTTCATCGAACTGGACGTCGATCGCCTGTTCAGGGCGCATCGCTGGGCCTTGGCATTGGTTTTTGCCGGTGTGCTCTGGTTGACCGGGCAACCCTGGGTCGGGCTGTGTGTGCTGGGTGTGGCGGGCTGGGTCCCTGGCATCGCCTTGAAATGGTTGCGGCATCGTCGTCGTGTCAGTCTGGCTGCGCAATGGCCGGATGCGGTCATGCTGATTGCCGCAGCTTTGCGCGCAGGGTCGGGCTTGTCTCAGGCGGTGGCACAGGCGGCAGCTGAGCTGCCCGCCCCGACTGGCCGTGAGCTCGATCTGGCGCTGCGTGAGCAGCGACTGGGGGTGAGTTTCGATACGGCCATGACGCATCTGGAGCAGCGCATTGCCCTGGAGGGCGCGAGTCTTTTTGTGGCCGCCGTACGCATTGCTCAGGAGTCGGGCGGCAATCTGGCCGAGACGCTCGAGCGACTGGGCGACAGCCTGCGGCGCAAGGCGGCACTGGAAGGCAAGATCGACGCGCTGACCGCTCAGGGCCGTTTGCAGGGTTGGGTCATGGTCTGCATGCCGGTGGCGGTGGCGGGCGCGCTGTTTGTCATCGAGCCGGACTCCATGCGTCCCCTGGTGACCACCTGGCAGGGCGGACTGGTCTGTGCAGGTGTGGCGGTGTGTGAAGCGCTGGGCCTGCACTTCATTCGCAAGATCGTGAGCATCGATGTCTGATCTCGCGCTTCTTTTTGTGCTGGCCTGCTGCGGACTGGCCGCCATGCTCGCGTGGGCGGCGTTGCGGCATTGGCTGCAGCAACTGCCGGCCACTGATCGACGATTTCGCAGACAAGCCCCGGCGTTGTGGCGATTCGGGGGACCGTTGCTCCGCTGGCTCTCACGCGTGGTGGCGTTGGCGCTTCCACGTGGCGCCGGTGTGCGCATTGGTCAGCAGTTGCAGCGTGCTGGTCTGGATGCTGCGCTGACTGGCGCGGATTTCGTCGCAGCTCGGCTGATGGTCGCCGCGGGGCTGGCGGGTGGTGCGGCGGCGCTTGCGGCGGGCGTGGGCACGATGGGATGGGCATCGCCCAGCGCAACAAGCGGCCCTGTGGACTCAAGCAACGATTGGGTGTGGCTCGCCATGGCTTGTGGCGCATTGCTCGGATGGCTGTTGCCAGTGTCCTGGCTGCGTGAACAGCGCGCTGCGCGTGTGAAGTCCGTGGGGCGCGCGCTGCCCTTTTATCTGGATGTGATCACCTTGTCAGTGGAGTCGGGCGCCAACCTGACCGGCGCTCTGCGATACGCCGTGGCCAAGGGGCCGACGGGGCCGCTTCGCGAGGAAATAGAGCGCGTGCTCACGGAGGTGCGTGCAGGCCGCACACGCGCCGAGGCGCTACGGGCCATGGCGCATCGCCTCGACTTGCCCGCGGTCTCCAACTGGGTCGCAGCCTTGTTGGGCGCTGAAAAGCAGGGCAGCAGTCTGGGCCCCATCTTGCGAGCCCAGGCCGAGCAGCGTCGTCAGGAGCGCTTTCAGCTGGCCGAAAAGCTCGCGATGAAAGCACCCGTGAAGATGCTCTTTCCGCTCTTGATCTTCATCTTTCCATGCACCTTCGTGCTGCTGCTGTTTCCGGTGGTGGTGCGGCTTCTCCAGGAGGGGGTCCTGAAATGAATCCGGTCTGGGTTCCGGTGGTCCGTGCCCGCACGCCATGGGCGCGCTTGAAGGGTTTGTTGGGCGATCACGCGTTGCCAAGCGGCTGTGGCTTGTTGTTCGAGCGCTGCCGCGCGGTGCATACGCTGGGCATGCGTCGTGCCATCGACGTGGTGTTTCTGGGGCCCGAGGGCCGAGTAGTGGAGATGCATCGCGGCTTGGGCGCTGGGCGTATTGCCTATTGCCGAAAGGCACGCGGGGTGCTGGAACTGGCCGCAGGCGATGCCTGGCGTCTGGGTTTATGGACGGGCTGCCAGGTCATGCTCATCGACCATGAGGTGCAGTCATGAACCTGCGTCAGCGCTATTGGATGGCGGGCAGCCTGATGGTTGTTGTGGCCTTGGGCGTACAGCGTGCACGGGCAGATGAGGCCGTACCCATGCAAGCCGCCCAGTGGCTCAAGCTCGGCAATCAGCTGCAAAGGGCCGGACGGGACGACGAAGCGCTGCAGGCTTACCTGGAAGCCACGCGCAGCGGGCCAGCAGCCAGTCCGACTGCGTCGCGACTTCCATCTGAACCGCCTCTCAATGACGACAACGCGCAGGCCCGCGCCAAGGCCTGGCTCAATGTCGCCCTGCTTTATGTGGCCCACGCCAGCCGCGCGATCGATGAAGTGGATGCGCTGCGTGCAGGGCTGCCGGGTGTGACACGAGCCCACCCCCTTACCGGGCAACGCCACGACGCAGCCCGACAGGTCGGTGCTCAACGGCATCGGGCGTATCGGGCGGCCGAGGACGCATTCGGGATGCAGGTGCCGACCCAGCCCACCCAGCCCGCCCAGAGCCCCCCACAAGATCCTGCGCAGACCGCGCAGCCGTTCGAGCCCTACACCGTGGATCGTTGGATCGCCTTACCGCGGCGCGCGTCCTCCAAGCCCTCCGCAACGTCCAAGCCCATAAGCGGACGGTCTGCAGTCATCGAGCCGCTCACTGAGTCGCCCTTGCCTGCAGCGCCGCAGGTGGAGCGGCTGCAGGGTCTGCCCCCGGGAGGAGGGCGGTGAGTCGGCAGCGTGGTGTCTCCATGATCGAGACGCTGATCGCCCTGCCGATTTTGTTGATCGTAGGGTTAGGCGCATTGCAGTTTGCATTGATCCTGCAGGCGCGCCATGCGTTGAACTTTGCGCTCATCGAAGCGGCCCGTGCGGGCAGCGTTGAGCATGCCGACCCCACCGCAATTCGCACAGGCATGGCGCGCGGCCTGTTGCCCTGGCTCTATGGTGCTCAGGGGCCCTCTGAATACATGCAAAACCTCATGCGCACCGAGGCGCATTTGCTGGAAGGTGAGTTCCAAGGCTGGGTGATGTTGTCGCAGCAGTCGCCCACGCCTGAGTCCTTTGACGATTGGAGCGA
>JBIKKG010000081.1:0-12703 GCA_044360485.1 Burkholderiaceae bacterium
CCAGGGTCTGCATGATCCCAGCCTCCATCGAGACCTCTTGCGCTTTCGGATCGAGCCAACGCCCCACGACTGTGCGGTTGTGCGGCTGCATGCGTTCGAGATAGGACAGATTGAATTCACGGTCCACGAGGCGGCGCGCACGGTCATTTTCAAACGTGCTGGCATCGATGGCCGCGCCATTGATCGACACCAGCCGGCCGCGAATCATGGGCATGAGGTCAACCTTGTCGATACCTGCCGCGCGCAACACCTGAGCGACCGCTTCACGCTGATCGGGCTGCACATTGATCAGAAATCGATTGGGCGCATCGGGTGGTGAGGCGCGCTGCCAGCTCTCCAGCAGGTCGTTGCGGGTAATGGTTAAAAGCATCAGCGCCATAAGCCCCACCGAGAGCGCAGCGGTCTGCGCAATCGAGGCGCCCTGCCGGCGGGTCCAGGAGGCGAGCGCGACTCGCAAGACAGCATTCGAGCGGCCGGACCCCACGACATGACGCAACGGGGCTAGCAGACGAATGGCCAGGAACGCAGCCGCCACGAACACCACCGCAGCCAATGCAAAGCCGGCGATGGCATAGCCCGCCAGTTTGCGATCGCCTGCGAACCACAGAAGCAGCAGCGAAAAAGCCAGCAGGGCAAACGCAGCGGCAAGCCATGCCGACACCGGCGGTGCGCCCAGATCACGGCGCAGCACACGCAGCGGCGGCACACCGGACAGCCGCGCGATCGGGACTGCTGCGAACCCCAGCAGCAGCAACAAACCAGCCACCAGCGCCTGCACGGCGGGCATCACCGACGGCGCAGGCAATCGCAGATTCATGGCGCTGCCCGCCAGGAAGACCAGCACTTCATGCGCGAGCCACCCGAGTGCACAACCCGCCGCACCAGCAGCCAATCCAAGGCCCAGCATTTCCAGCAACAACACGCGCATCAGTCTGGCCTGGGTGACACCCATGGCGCGCATGACGGCACAGCCGTCGAGGTGACGCTCGGCAAAGCGACGCGCCGCCACCGCAATAGCCACCGCTGCGATCAGCGCTGCCAGCAACGAAACCAGCGCCAGAAACTGCGAGGCGCGATCCAGCGTTGTGCGCAACTCAGGACGTCCGGAATCCAGCGATTCGATGCGCTGCCCGCGCTTGATCTGCGTTTTGGCCCAGGCTTCGAATTCGGCGACTGCTGCAGGCGGCCCGGCAAACATCGTGCGATGCGTGACACGACTGGCGGGCTGCACCAACCCGGTGGCCTCGAGATCGTCCATCGCAATCAGCGCCCGCGGCGCAAAATTGACGAAATTTGCGCCGCGATCAGGCTCCATGACGATCAGTCGATCGATGCGCAGCGTGGCCTCGCCTAATTGCAGGCGGCCACCTGGCACCAGCCCCAGTGCCTGCATCAGCGCAGCATCCACCCAGACCGTGCCACGCTCGGGGATCCCCTGCGCGGGCACGTCTGCGTCTTGCGCGGACTGCGAGACACGCAACGCACCGCGCAAAGGATAGCCTTGCGTGACCGCCTTGACCGAGGACAGTGCGGCCATCGGAGCAGCAGGCGCGGACGTCGTTGAGGGCACGCGAGTACCCGAAGCCGCGCCCGCACCGACAGCGGCACCGGAGCCGGCACCAACGGCCTCATCATGGGCCAGCGCCATGCTCGGAAAATTCACGGTGCGAGCCATCTGCAGGTTGAGCTGGGCTGCACGGTCGGTCAGGGCTGCAGACAGTGGGGCATCCGACGCAATGACCAGATCCCCGCCCAGCAGTTGCCTGGCCTGCAGATCCAGGGCGTGACGCACCCGATCGACAAAAAAACCCACACTGGACAGGGCTGCCACAGCCACGACGAGGGCTGCTGCCAGCAACCACAATTCACCCGCCCGCAAGTCGCGCCGCAGCAAGGTCCAGGCAAAAGAAAGGTCCCGAAACATCATGTGACCTGCGCGGTTGCAAGCAGCCGCTGGACCGCTGCCTCGACCGAATCCAAAGCGGGGATCTGTCCCACGCCACCCAAGCTCACGCAAGGTGCGTCGCCGGTCACAGCGCACTGCGTCGCATCGAAATCACAGAAGATGCCCACTGTCGGTCGCCCGAGTGCTCCCGCGAGGTGGGTGAATCCGGTATCGAGGCCCACCACGACGCGTGCGTCGGCAATCAATGCCGCAGCCTGTGCAACCGAAAGGAAGGGGGGCACCATACTATTGGCAAGGGGATCGGTCGACAGAGTCGCGTCGTCAGCGCCACCCTGAGCTGCAGCGCGAGCAGACGCATCTTGCACGCTGCCGCAGGCACGGGCCAGGCGCAGCACACGCTCGCGTTCGGGGGCACTGCCCCATAGCCAGCACACCTGCAGACCCTGACCGACCAGGCGCTTGGCCACCGCCTGCCAGTGCGCTTCAGGCCAGAGCTTTTCCTCCCGACTGGCCCCGGGAATCAGGACTGCGTACGCTCGTTGGGACGCGCGCCAAGCCGTCGGTACGGCTGGGGGCTGCAACCCGAAGCGCGCAGGCTCAGTCACCGCATACCCCAGGGCCGCCGCCGCTATCGCGCGGTTTCGCGCGACCACATGCAAAGACTTAGCCACCAGGGCCTTGCGGTCGTAGGCCAGGGACGCGACCGCTTCACGCGATGAGGCCCAGGACAAACCCGCTCGTTGGCTCGCGCGGGCCAGCCTCGAGATGACCGCACTCTTGATCAACCCCTGACAATCGATGACCCAGTCGTAGTGCACTCGCCGCAATCGTTCGACAAACGCCCTGAACGCACGCCGAGTGTCCGGATCGGTCAGGTTGCGTCGCCAGCGGCGCAGGGCAATCGGAATCACATCGGCGACCCCGGGGTGCATCGCCGGAATGGCCGCGAAGGCAGATTCACAGACCCAGTCGATCTTCGCGTTCGGAAAGTGTTTGAGGATGTCAGTCACCAACGGTTGCGCATGCACGATATCGCCCATTGACGACATCTTGACGACCAGCACCTTCATGACGCCTTCGTTACGGCGTGAGCCTGGCATGGATCAGCGCCCGGCACCCGAGCGCTGCTCGGCCACCAGAGCGGGATTGAGCGTGGGGTCGTTGTACATCTTGAACTGGCGATAAATCCTGAAAAAACCAGCCCCACTCGCCACCTCCTGCATGAGGCGATCCAGGCAGGCACCAAGATCGGTGCGTTGCCGCTGCAACTGATCGACCCGATCGTGCGCCTGTGCACGATGTGCTGCAGCCACGTCGGTTCGCCGCGTCTGCAGACCCATGTGGTGCACCTTGAGCGACAGGATCGACAGCCGATCGATCATTGCACCCGGTGTCTCGGAAGACTGGCGCGCCTGAGGATGTGGCGCCACCAAGGCAATGGCCTGCAACAACAGATCGTCGATCCGCTCGACGGCGTCATTGCGCGCCTGATTGAACCGGTCGATCCGGCGCTTGTTTGCGGCGATATCCGTATCACTGGCCAGCGTACGCCTGGCCAGGTCCTCTTCAGCCCACAACAGGCCATTGAACCGATGATTCGCCATGACCCAGTGCCAAGGCTCAACGTCAGCATGCGTTGACTGATCGCCGCCCGCACCTTCACTGGGCCAATTGGGCGAGCTCAGGCTGCGGTCATGAAACGCAATGAGGGCGGAGGCTTGGATTGGCACGGACATCCGCTAAGGATACCCGCTCCGTCCACTCGACAAGGCCTGCCCAAGCTAAAGACCCGGGCGCCCCAGAAACAGGTAGATCAGCCGGTTATTGCCACGCGCATAGCCGTAGCCCAGATAGATCGGGCCGATCGCCGTATGGGCGCCGATAAAGGCCGTCGCGCCAGGCAACCAGCCGGTCTCCTTCAGGCCAAGCGTCTGGCCACGCATCTGCGCGCCTTCCAGCGCCAGACCCGCATACACGCCTCGGCCCAGCGGATCGGGCAAGGTGAGCAGCTGGTTCTGATAACTCACGCTGGCATAGCGCAAGGAGGTGCCCAGAATCTGATTGAGCTGCAGACCTGACAGGTTCATGAAGCCGCCCAGGCTGAAGGCCTGGTTCAGCGCCACGTTCGAAGTGGCTTCACCGATCCGGAAGGCTGCAGCAAAGGTGTGATCTCCGATGCTGCCCACCTGCTTGCCGTAAAGCATTGCGCGCTGACTGGTGAAATCGTCGGTCAGGTCGCTGGAGACCCGCTCAACCCGGTACTGGGCACCAATCAGATAACCCTCCCGGGGGAAATCGGTGGCATCAAGCTGATCAGCCATCATGAGGAGCTGTGCGCCCTGATACCGGTCTTGAGAACGAAGCAACAAGGTACTGCCCGTGCGGGGGAAGGTATCGCGCTGACCCGTCAACACACCCAATCGGGTCTCACCGATCCGACCCTGAACGCCTAAGTCGACACCCAGTTGGTTGGATCGCACGCCATATTCCGCAACGCGAGTAGAGCCCTGGAAAAGCCATACGGGCACTTCTTCGCTCAGCAACTGCGGGGCGACAAAAAACTGGAAATCGCCACGGTTGACTGGCTGGAAGAACTCCGCTGTGAAGCGACGAGTACTCCCGAACTGCAACTCGGTCTTGAACTCGCCGCCCCAATCATTGACACCCGGGCGGCGAAAACCGAACAGAACGTTGAAGACACCATTTGCGTTGGAGTCTGCAGAAGCACCCAAGCCAAAGCGCACGTAATTCGGGCCCCAGGCACGCTGCACGAGGCTAATTTCCAGTGCCTGGGTCGGCGCTTCTGGCACGAGTGAATAGCCAATGCGCTCGAAATCGCCCTGACCACTCCAGCGAGCAATGCTGCGCGACACGGCTTCCTGGTCCAGCTCTCCGGATGCAGGCAACTCGGACAATTGCATGAGCGATCGGCGGGTGGCCGCGTCGGCACCGACCATGCGCACGCCGGCATACCGGTTATCCCGGACGACTTTGGCGGCGCGCGCCGCCTGCCACGCGGCATAGTCGGCCTCCGTCAGGGACCATCGACGCAACTGGTCTGCCGCGGCACGTGCAGCCGCTTCACCGGCGGGGATGCCTTGCACACCGCGGCTGAAACTTGCTGCGCTGATTTCGCCCAGATCGGGCTGGATCATCACATCTCGACCGGGGCGGATCTGCTCACGGGACTCGCGCATGTTGCGCTCCATGAGCACACCGATCATTTGACTGGCAACATTCAGCACGTTGCCGAGTTCTTCGCGTTTGAGCAGCGGGCTGCCAATGTCAACCGCAATCACCGCATCAGCACACATGGACCGGACCACATCCACCGGCATATTGCGCGACAGGCCGCCATCGACCAGCAGACGCCCTCCTACTTCAACGGGTGCAAAGACGGAGGGCACCGCCATGCTGGCCCTGACCGCCGAGGCCAGGCTGCCACGGTCCTGAATCACCAGCTCGCCGGTCTCGATGTCGGTTGCCATCGCGCGAAACGGAATCGGCAGCTGGTCAAACGACGCCAGCACCGTGCTGGCACCCAGCAAGCGATGCAGGAAGAGTTCGATCTTTTGCCCAGCCACCAGGCCCGGAGGCATGACGACCGAGCCGCCGCGCACCCCCAGCGTGAGATCGAGCAAGTAGGCCTTCTCTTCGCTCTTCTTGCGGGTTGGGAGGTCGCGGCGAGGCGGGGCGTCCTGGAACATGTCCCGGTCCCAGTTGACCGAATTCAGTTGCCGCTCGATCTGATCAGGAGACAACCCGCTGGCATAAGCTGCGCCGATCGCTGAGCCTGCGCTGGTGCCGGCGATGCAATCGATAGGAATGCGCAGGGATTCGAGCGCACGCAGCACCCCGACGTGTGCAAACCCTCTGGCTCCGCCGCCTGAAAGCGCCAACCCGATCCGGGGGCGTTCCGCTTGCTGAGCCAGTGCGCCGGACGATGCAATCAGACAAGCGACGAGGGCAAGGCCCGCCGCTTGCAGACGGCTCATGGATCAGCGACTGGGCGCGACGGCAGGCGGCACCGCCGGAGCAGGGGCGACTGGCGCTGGCACAGGTGCAACCTGCTGCATGGGTGCTGGAGCTGGCATTGGAGCGGGGACTGAGGGCAAGCCAGGGGTCGACTGCACGGGCGCCACCGGCTGAACCTGCGGCTGCACCGGCATCTGTGGCTGAACGGGCATGGGCGGCTGCCCCTGCACCTGGGGCTGACCAGGCATGGGCTGTGGCACCGGTGCCGGCATGTTGGCGCCACCGCTGCTGCGAATGCCCTGCGGATTGGCGTCATCGTCAACCAGACTCACCCGGGTCACGTAGTAACGGGTCTCGCCAAAACAGGTCGTGGGCAAGCCAACCTTCTGCTCATAATGCATCGACACGCGCCTGCCGATGAAACGGTTGATTTCCTTGGCCACCTCGTCATTCATGACCGTGAATTCGAATTTCTCGGGAATGGCACCAGGCATGGAGACGAGTGCCACTTCGCCTTCCCAGGTCTTGCACAACCAGCCTTTCTCGGAAAATTTCTGTACCCAACCTGCGCGCTCGCCCTGCGAATAGCTCCAATTCCAGGCGAAATACATCCACCCTGCCCCAAGAAGAAGCAGCGTGAACAACGCTCCAAGCAGAAACCGGCCGAAGGAAAAGCGCGATGGGCGAGAGGTGTTTGCGGGACTTGACATGGCTGAATCCGAAGGGTTGGCAGCGACCGGATGCTATCACCGACCGCCCGGACAGCGGGGTGTGGTCAGGCCCGCCCGGGCGGCTGTAGCGTCCACAGCGCTGCGATCAGCAACACAAAGAGAATCGAAGCCAACAGAAAGAGATCTGTCACGGCCATCGTGTACGCCTGCTGATCGATCAGCCGGCCCATGAGCGCCACTGATTGGGACTCATCCAGTCCAGCGGCTGCAGCTTGCTCGAGCCAGTGTCGGTAGGCCGGATGGTCGGGCGTCACGGTCTCGGTCAGATGGGCGTGATGATGACTGGCTCTGCGCTCCCACATCGTTGTGCTGACCGAAGCGCCAAGAGAGCCCGCGGCGATCCGCACAAAATTGCTCAACCCGGCGGCGGCTGGCATCTGCGAAGGTGCAATCCCGCGATAGATGAGCGGTTGCATGGGCAGAAAGAAGCACGCCACCGCAATGCCTTGCAGGACCGTTGGCCACATGATCGTCATGAACGAGGCCTCGGTGTTGAACTGCGCGCGCATCCACATCACCAGCGCGAAAAACACAAATCCGACGGTTGCGATCAGTCTTGGATCGACGCGACCCACAATGCGACCGATAAAGGGCGGCAGCAGAATTGAGAAGAGCCCCACTGGCGCCAGGGCCAGCCCGGCCCAGGTTGCGGTGTAACCCATCGACTGCTGCAGCCACAGGGGCAGCAGCACAATGCTGCCGAAAAAGAGCGCAAAGGATAGGGATAACGTCAACGTACCCAAGGTGAAATTGCGCCCCGCAAACAGCCTCAGGTTAACGATCGGATGCGTTTCGGTGAGTTCCCAGGCGATGAAGATCGCGAAACAAACCGCCGCAACAATGGCCAGCACGACGATCTCGGTCGATTCGAACCAATCGAGTTCCTTGCCGGTATCGAACATCATCTGCAGCGACCCGACCCACAGCACCAACAGCGCCAACCCAACCGCGTCCAGTGGCACGCGCCGTGGGCCCGGGTCGCGGTCGCGGTAGATCGCCCATGCGATGGCCACGCAGACTGCCCCGATCGGCACGTTGATGTAGAAAATCCAGGGCCACGAAATGTTGTCGGTGATCCATCCGCCAAGCAAGGGCCCCACGACCGGAGCCACCAGCGTCGTCATCGACCACCAGGACAGCGCGGTACCCGCCATATGGCGCGGATAACTGGCCAGCAGCAAGGTCTGACTTAACGGAATGGTCGGCCCCGCCGAAAGGCCCTGCAGCACGCGAAACACAATAAGCCATTCGATGCTGGGTGCGAGCCCGCACAGCACCGAACAGATCACGAACAAAGTGATGCTGGCCACGAACAGACGCACCTGCCCAAAGCGCTGCGTCAACCAGCCTGTGAGCGGGACTGAAATGGCGTTGGCCACCGAGAAAGAAGTGATGACCCAGGTGCCTTGCGCCGGACTCACGCCCATGTCACCGGCAATGGCCGGGATCGAAACGTTTGCGATCGCCGAGTCCAGCACGTTCATGAAGGTGGCGAGCGCAAGGGCAAAGGTGCCTAAGGCACGCTGGCTGCCCTGCAGAGGCGGAAAGCTCTGGGGCGGACCTGCGGGGGTGCTCATCGACGCGGCGCCCCTGCGACCGGCGCCACCAGGTTGCGCGCCACAATGTCCTGGATGCGGCGATCCGCTGCCGCGGAGGCGGTGGCAAACACGTCGGTGGTGCGAATACGTGCCGCAGGTTCAACTTTGGGGGCAATCGGTGCACCGGCCGTATCCGATACATCGACCGTCGCATGCATCGACAAACCCACCCTCAAGGGATGTCTGGCCAATTGCGCGGCATCGATTTCCACGCGTACCGGGACGCGCTGCACGACCTTCACCCAGTTGCCGCTCGCGTTTTGCGCCGGCAGGACTGCGAAAGCGGCACCCGTGCCCGCGCCCAAGCCCACCACCTTGCCGTCGAACACCACCTTATCGCCGTACACGTCCGCTTCAAGCCGGACCGGTTGACCGACCCGCATATCACGCAGTTGCACCTCTTTGAAGTTCGCCTCGACCCAGGCCTGCTCGAGCGGCACAACAGTCATCAGTACCGAGCCGGCAGCGACCCGCTGGCCGACCTGCACCGTGCGCTTGGCCACCTGACCGCCCAGAGGCGCCATGACCTCGCATCGCTCCACCGCGAGCCAGGCCTCACGGACCGCCGCAGCAGCGCGCAAGACACTCGGATGCCGGGCCACCTCGGTGCCGCCCGTCAGTGCCCGATTGCCGACCGCCTGCTCACGCGCTGCATCCAGGGCCGCGCGCGCTGCAGACAACACGCCCTGCGCCGTGGCCAGCGTCGCCTCGGTGTGCTTCATTTCCTCCGCGCCAATCGCTCCGGTGCTCACCAGCGGCTGGCGACGTACCAGGTCGTCACGGGCACGCTGCACTTCGGTTTGTGCGCGCTCCACATCGGCCTGGCGTGTGCGAATGGTTGCAGCCAGTGCGGAGTCATTGACATAGAGCACGCGCGCTTCGCGCACGGCCTGCCCCAGTTGCGCTTCGGCGCGGCCCAACGCGACCTGCGCATCGGACGGGTCGAGACGCACCAGGACCTGACCGGTTTTCACGGCGTCAGTATCGTCAGCCAGAACCGCCACCACGGTCGCAGCCACTTGCGACGTGATCGGGACCAGCGGGGCATGCACGTAAGCGTTGTCGGTGGTCTCACGTCCACGCACATAGCGCTGCCAATAGAGCCCGTATGCCAGCGCCATCAGGAGGATCACTGCCATCACGCTACCGAGCGCACGCGCTCGGCTGGACGTGCGCGCAACCACGGGCACGGCCTTGGGGTCAGTCGCAGCACTCTGCGGACCGGATGGGGCGCTGCTCATCGAATCTCCTCGCGATAACCACCGCCCAGTGCACGGACCAGGCCCAACTCAGCCATGAGCTCACGCGTCTTCAGCTCGGTTTGAGCCGTGCGTTGCGCAATCACATCCGACTCGACCGTGAGCACCATCAGGTAACTGCCTAACCCGGCCCGATAGCGCTGGAGCGCCAGCGTGTAGGCGGCCTGCGCAGCCACCAGCGCTTCGGCCTGCGATTGCCGCTGCAACCGGATGTATTGCAGCGAGCTCACCTCATCGGCCACTTCCCGCAGAGCCCGCAACAACGTGGCGTTGTAGGCTTCAATCGCCCCCTCCACATCGGCCTGCCGCCCGGCAAGATTGGCTTTCAATGCACCACCATCGAAAATGGGAAGTCGCACGGCGGGGCCAATACCGTAGGTGCGTGAACCAAGATCCAGGAAGCGGTCCAGCCCCAGCGAGCTCAATCCGGCAAACGCCACCAGATTCACGTTGGGATAGAACTGTGCGCGGGCCGCTTCCACCCCAGCCTGGGTCGACTCCACGCGGAGTCGTTGCGCCACCAGGTCGGCGCGTCGACCGATCAGGTCAGCAGGCAGACTGCTGGGCAGACCCTCTCCACGCACCGCAAACAGCGGCGGTAGCAGGTCACCCAAGGCATTCGGGCCTTGACCACTCCACTCTGCCAGCGCATGCCGCTGACGGGCCACGGCTTCCCGAATGCGCTGTTGTTCGGTGCGCGCCTGCGCCAGTACCGATTCGGCTTGACGCTGCTCGACCCGCGTATCCAGCCCTGCCTGCACACGCTGCGAGACCAAGTCAAGGCTGGCGGCGCGCTGTCGGATCGCGTCTTCACTCAAGGTCAGCAATTCGCCCAACCTCGCAAGGCTCACGTAGTGCTGCGCCACCTGGGTAGCGATCAGCACGCGTGCGGCCTGTTCGTCGGCACGCGCTGCATTGCGCTCGCCCAAGGCCGCCTGCACCGAGGCGCGCTGTCGACCGAAGAGATCGAGCTCCCAGCTGCCTACGAATTGCGCCGACGCGTTGACCTGTGTGGTGCCAGCAATCTGGCGCGGATAAATGCTGTATTCGCTGTAGCGGGTGGCCCCCACATCGGCGTTGAAGCTCAAACGAGGCGACGTTCCGGCGGCGACCATATCCGCCGCCGACTGGGCTTGTTTCGCCCTTGCCTGGGCTATTCCGACCGTGGGCGACTGTGCCAACGCCTGATCGATCAAGGACTCCAAGTCCTTGGAGCCCCAGTCTGCCCACCAGCGCGCTGGCGGCCATGCAATGGATGCGGCCACTGCGCCCACCTGCGCAGGCTCGATCAAATTTCGAGGCGGCGCTTCACGCACAGGCACCGAGCAGGCAATGAGCGCTCCCTGCAACCCGACCACGCACATGATGGCGCGGACACGTCGCTGCAACGGCCCGAACGGGCACTCTGTCATGGTCTGCAGGTTCCTCCCCAGCCGAGTCTACGCCCGCTCTTGGTGCATTACGGCAATGACAGACCGGATCATGAAATGCCCCTTAGGATTGAGGGTCCGGTCTCACCCGCAAGCTTCAGGTACGCTCTATCCATGCATACCATCGACCGCCCCAGTGTCTGCACCCTCGACTGCCCGGACACCTGCAGCCTCACCGTGAGCGTCCAGGCTGATCGCATCGTGAAAGTGCGCGGATCACACGCCCTCCCCTATACCGACGGGGTCCTGTGCAGCAAGGTGACCCATCAGACCGCCCAATGGGTACACGGCCCTCAGCGCGTGCTGCATCCGCTCATTCGTACGGGCGCACGCGGCAGTGGCCAATTCAAGCAGGCCAGCTGGTCAGACGCGCTGGATCTGATCCATGCGCGCGTGAGCACGGCCATTGCGCAGTACGGTGCTCAGAGCGTCATGCCGCTCAATTACGCCGGACCGCACGGCATCCTGGCAGGCGACAGTATGTCGATGCGCTTTTTTCACAAGCTGGGCGCCACCCAGCTCTACCGTGGCGCGATGTGCGGAGCCGTACGCCGTGAAGCCTGGGTTGGCACCTACGGAGCCGTGCCGGGCATCGGCCCGGAAGCTGCCAGTGGCGCACAGTTGAATGTGGTGTGGGGCAACAATGCCACGGTCACCAATCTGCATCTGGTACGCCAGATCACAACGGCCAGGCGTGCGGGCGGCAAATTGGCGGTGGTGGATCCGCTTCGCACCAAAATTGCAGAGCTGGCCGATCTGCACCTCGCGCCGCTTCCTGGAACAGACGTGGTGCTGGGCTTTGCGTTGGCCTGCGAACTCGAAGCCTTAGGCGCCCATCATGCGGCCTTCATCGACGCGCATGTGCTGGGCTATGACGAATACATGCAGATCGCGCGTCAATGGCCTGTTGATCGTGCGGCACAGACGTGTGGCGTGCCTGCCCAAGACATCCGGACCCTCGCCCGGTGGATGGCGGAGTCGGCCCCGCTCGTGCTAGCCCCGGGCAATGGCTTGGAGCGCGGGCGCAATGGCGGCAGCGGCATTCGTGCGGTCATTGCCCTGCCCGCACTGCTGGGCAAATTCGACGCCCGCAATGGCATTGTGCTGGGCGCAGGCAATGCGTTTCCGCGCACCACCGCCCGGCTGACTCGCCCAGACCTGCTGCCTGCAGGCACCCGCACGCTCAACATCCTGGATGCAGGCAGGCATCTGGCTGAAGATGCACTTGATCCGCCGATCCGAGCGGTGTTCATCTACAACCACAACCCGCTGGTGGTGCACCCCGATCAGAACCGTCTGCGCCGGGGCCTTGCACGTGAAGAAATCTTCACCTGCGGCATCGAGATGTCGATGACCGAGAGCATGCAGTACTGCGATGTCGTGCTGCCGGCAGCCAGCGCATTCGAATGCGCCGATCTGTATGCCGCATACGGTCAGCATTGGCTTCAGCGCGCAGACGCGGTCATCCCGCCTTTGGCAGAGGCCCTGCCCAACACCGAGATCTTTCGGAAGCTTGCAGCGCGTTTCAACTTTCAAGACGACTGCTTCAGCGACTCCGATGCCGAGTTAATGGACGCAGCGCTCGATGCCACGCATCCAAGGCTGCAAGGCCACAGACCGAGTCAATTGCCCACCGATCGGGCGCTGCGCATGAGTGCCCCGAACGGAGACCCTCTGGCACTCTTCGCGAATCTGCAACCGGGCACCCCCAGCGGAAAAATCGAGCTGAGTTCAGAGGTCCTGGCGCAGCGCTGGGGAGCCGAACAGCGTGTGCCGCATTTCACCCCGCCCTCTGAGAAAGACG
>JBIKKG010000324.1:0-3525 GCA_044360485.1 Burkholderiaceae bacterium
AAATCCACAGGCAGGCGCAGGCTTGCCGCCCAGCATGCCGATCAGCGGGTCATAGCGCCCCCCCCCGCAGATCGTGCCCTGCGCCCCCAGCCGGTCGGTCGTCCATTCAAAGACCGTCCGGTTGTAGTAGTCGAGGCCGCGCACGAGTCTGGGATTGATCTGAAAGGGAATACCCAGAGCGCGCAACAGCGACTGCACGCCTTCAAAGTGGGTGCGCGAGGCGTCACCCAGGAAATCAGCCAGCCTGGGCGCCGCTTCGACAAGTTCCTGCATCGCAGGGTTCTTGGTGTCGAGGATTCTCAGCGGATTGGTATGCAGCCGGCGGCGCGCGTCTTCGTCTAGGCGCTCGGTATGACGCTCGAAATAGGTAATCAGTGATGTGCGGTGCTCACGTCTTTCCTCGGCATCACCGATGCTGTTGAGTTGCAGACTCACACCTTCCAGACCCAGGTCGTCCCATAGACGCTGAGACATGGCAATGACTTCAGCGTCGATGTCGGGACCAGCAAACCCGAGCGCCTCGATCCCGATCTGATGAAACTGACGGTAACGCCCGCGCTGCGGCCGCTCGTGGCGAAACATCGGGCCGGTGTACCAGAGCCGCTTGGGGCCGTCGTAGAGCAGATTGTGCTCGATGACCGCACGCACCACGCCAGCAGTATTTTCCGGGCGCAGGGTCAGGTGCTCACCGTTGAGTGCGTCTTCGAAGGAATACATTTCCTTCTCGACGATGTCGGTCACTTCGCCGATGCCGCGTCGAAAAAGAGCAGTGTGCTCGACGATCGGCGTGCGGATCTGCGCGTAGCCATAGCTGCGCGCCCACCCTGCCACGGTCTGCTCCAGATGCTCCCAGCGCTCGCTGTCGCCTGGCAGCAGATCATTCATGCCCTTGACACCCACCAGCTTGCCTGATGGGCGCTGCGCCTGCGCGCCGATCGGCGCGTCCGTACGATCGCTCATATCCGGTCCGTCTCAGGCAGGCGCGTGCTCGGCCGGCTTCAGTTGCGCGCCATAGCGACGCACCACATAGGCATCGACGATGGCCTGAAACTCTTCGGCAATCTGGTCGCCCTTGAGCGTGACGGTGCGTTCGCCGTCCACAAACACCGGTGCCACCGGCGCTTCATCGGCACCTGGCAGCGAAATGCCGATATCGGCATGGCGAGATTCCCCCGGCCCGTTGACCACGCAACCCATGACCGCCACTTGCATCGACTCCACACCAGGATATGCCGCACGCCATACCGGCATCTGGGTGCGCAGATAGGTCTGAATGCGATCGGCCAGTTCCTGGAAAAACGTGCTGCTGGTGCGCCCGCACCCCGGACAGGCAATGACCATGGGCGTAAAGGCACGCAAACCCATGGTCTGCAGGATTTCCTGGGCCACGATGACTTCGCGGGTTCGGTCGCCGCCTGGCTCGGGTGTGAGCGACACGCGGATGGTGTCGCCGATGCCTTCCTGAAGCAGCACAGCCAAGGCCGCAGTGGAGGCCACGATGCCCTTGCTGCCCATACCGGCTTCGGTGAGGCCCACATGCAGGGGGTAGTCGCAACGACGCGCGAGATCGCGGTACACCGCGACCACATCCTGAACATTCGAGACCTTGGCGGACAAGATGATGGCATTGCCGGGCAACCCGACCGCCTCAGCCTGTTTGGCACTGTCGATGGCCGACGTGACCAGCGCTTCGCGCATGACTTGCATCGCATCCCAGGGGACCGCCCGCGCGGCGTTTTCGTCCATGAGACGCGCGAGCAATGCCTGGTCCAGGCTGCCCCAGTTCACGCCAATGCGGACGGGCTTGCCATAGCGCGCCGCCACCTCGACCATCTGCGCAAAATTCCCGTCTCGCTTACTGGCCGACCCGACGTTGCCTGGGTTGATTCGGTATTTGGAGAGCGCCTGCGCACAGTCGGGGTATTGAGTGAGCAGTTTGTGGCCGTTGTAATGGAAATCGCCTACCAGCGGAACGTCCACCCCCATCCGATCGAGCTGTTCGCGCAGGGCCACCACCTCGCGTGCGGCCTCTGGTGTGTTCACCGTCACGCGCACCACTTCTGATCCGGCCTGAGCCAGTTCCTTCACCTGGATCGCGGTGGCGATCGGGTTGGCGGTGTCGGTGTTGGTCATGGACTGCACCACCACCGGCGCGTCGCCGCCAATCAGCACGGTACGCTTGCCCCAGGTGACCGCCACCTGGCGGGAAACCCGGCGGCTCAGCGGACCAACCGGCATGGGTGAGGGACAGTCGGTCATCGGGCCATTCGGGTGTGCAGTCACGGTACCCTGCCTTTGGCAATGTTGTTGGGCATGATCGTGACAGGCTTGAGGTCGACCTGCCTACCGGAAAATTCGACTTCCACTTGGGAGGCGTTACCCACGGTGTAAACGAAGGGGCCTGTCCCAGGCAACTCCAGCGGAGCCCCTGGTTTGACGGTACCCATATGCAGGATCTTGCCGGCCCCATCGCGCACCTCAATCCAGGCATCCTGACGAGTGGTGATGCGCAAACCGGCAGCCCCCGCCGCACGGGGATTGTCGGGTGCCACGGCGGGTGCCGGCGGCACCGTCGCAGTGCCCGATGCAACGGGCTGCCCAGGCTGGGCGGTATTGCCGGCCGAAGCGGCCGTCGTCGGACCTTCAACCCGAGGCTGCCCCGGATCAGAGGGCTTCTCGACCGGTGTGTTCACGGACACGGGCGTCGACGGATAGAACCCGGGAAAGCCACGCTCAGAGCGACCGAAGAACAGCGCAAGCGACACAACGCCCGCCAAACCGAGCAGCGCCCAAGGCAGTCGCCGGAATCGCCGATCACTGCCAAAGCTGATTTCAGCGCTGCGCGGCATCGGTGCGCCAATGGTGGGCTTGGCTTGCAGGGACTCGAGCGACTCGTAGCCGCCCATCTCATGCAGCAACTGGGTCGGATCGATCCCGACCAGTCGGGCGTAGGAGCGCACGCTGCCGCGCGCGAATGCCATCCCGGGAAGTGCCGGCCAGTCGCCCCGCTCGATCGCCTCCAGCTGGCGCCGGTGCAGTTTGATGCGCTGAGCGACATCGCCCACCGACAGTCCCATGCGTTCACGGGCAGCGATCAGCTCAGCACACCCCGCCGGGACGCCAGGGACGGCTGCCGGTGCCCCAAGCACTGAATCAGTCACCGAACTCACCCCTTTGCAGCAGCTCGGCTTCACGAGAAGCCGGGAACTGTCGGCGCAATTGCGCCGACAGGCTATTGAATCCATCGCGATCTGCGGCCTTGCGATCGACCCGCAAGGCCAGCCAGAGTGTTTCAGCGCTTGGCGGATAACTGGCCAGCAGCCGCTGCGCGTAAAAGCGTGCCTGCTCCACATTGCCGCGCCGCAGGTTCAATTCACCCAGGTGGTACATCGACACCGGGTTGCTGGGGTCGATCTGGAACGCCCGCTGGAAGTACGCCTCGGCCGCAACCGGATCGCCGCTGCGCAGCGAACAGATCCCTGCATTGTGCAGCGGCCTGGCCGGTGTGGCATAGAGCGGATCGCG
>JBIKKG010000325.1:0-3514 GCA_044360485.1 Burkholderiaceae bacterium
TGCGATAGCCCGGATAACCAAAGGTGTCCACGCGCACGCCCGGCCCCGAGGGTGGCTGAAACACCGCGAGTGTGCCGCCCGTGGGCCGCGCATTGCCGGACTCGTCCATGGTTTCCATGTTCACGCGCAACTGCATGGCGTAGCCGCGCGGCGCCGGCACCTGGCTCTGCGTCAAACCTAAGTCGGCCAGCGATGCGCCCGCAGCGATGGCCAGCTGCGAGGCCACCAGATCGACGCCCAGCACCGCTTCGGTCACCGTGTGTTCGACCTGCAGGCGCGGGTTGGCTTCGATGAAGACAAAGGCATCGGGGCGTTCGGAATCGGCTGAGGCATCCAGCAGAAATTCGAAGGTGCCCAGGTTGCGATAGCCCGCCGCCTTGGCCAGCGTGACGGCCGCCGCACAGATGCGTGCGCGCAGCGCCGGCGCAAGACTGGGGCTGGGCGCCATCTCGATGAGCTTCTGATGGCGCCGCTGCACCGAGCACTCGCGCTCCCACAGATGGCTGATCTGGCCGTGCGCGTCGCCGATGATCTGCACTTCGATGTGACGCGCATCGGCAATCAGGCGCTCGACATACACGGTGTCGATACCAAAGGCGGCCTGTGCCTCGGAGCGGCATCGAGCATAGGCTTCTTCGAGTTGTGCGGCGTCGTGCACCGCGCGCATGCCGCGCCCACCGCCACCGGCCACGGCCTTGATCATGATGGCGCCACCCGGCCCGAGCGACGCAAGAAACGCCTTGGCTTCATCCAGGGTGACCGGCCCGCTGCTGCCCGCCAGCAGGGGCACACCACAGCGCGCCGCCAACTGCCGGGCCAGGACCTTGTCACCAAAGGTCTGCAGGGCCTCGATGCCAGGGCCCACGAAGGTGATGCCCTGCTCGGCGCAGGCGCGGGCGAGCGCCGGGTTTTCGCTCAGGAATCCATAGCCCGGGTGCAGGGCGTCGCACCCGGTGGCGGTCGCCGCGGCCACGATCGCCTGCACATCCAGGTAAGCACGTGCGCCCGATCCGGGCACGGCAACCGACTCATCGGCCTGTCGCACGTGCAAAGAGGTGGCATCGTCGGCGGAATACACCGCCACCGTGGGCACGCCAAGCGAGGCGGCGGCGCGGGCGATGCGGATGGCAATCTCGCCGCGATTGGCGATCAGCAGTTTTCGAAAGCGCATGGGCTCGTTTCCAATGGGGTTGTGCGTGTATACATCGAACTTTCCACTGACGCGAGGCGAGCACCCCATGTCTGGCACGACCCACCGCACGCATGTGAGCTACATCGACCGCACCCGCGCGTATTACGCGGCGCTCGGCTACGACACGCCCTATGCGTATGCGCACCATAGCGAGGTGCCCTTTGCACCGCTCATCAAACCGCTGCGCGAGAGCCGCGTGGCGCTGGTCACCACGGCCGGCCCCTGGCATGACGACCCGGCACAGCGGCCCCGGCCCTTCGAGCGCAAGGGCGTGTGGGCAGGTGCGAGCAGCCCGCCGCCTGAGAAGCTCTTCACCGACAATCTGGCCTGGGACAAGGAGAGCACGCATACCCGTGATGTGGAGTCTTTCCTGCCGCTCAAGCAACTGGCTGCGGCTGCGCAGGCCGGGCGCATCGGCAGCGTGTCGGCCCGCTTCTACGGCGTGCCCACGGAGTACTCGCAGGGCCGTACTCGGCGCGAGGACGCCCCCGCTGTGCTGGCCATGTGCCGCGAAGACCAGGTCGACGTAGCCCTGATTGCCGCGCTCTGACCCGTCTGTCACCAGACCGTGAGTCTGGTCAGTCGGCATCTGGAAGCAAACGGTATCCCGACCGTGGTGATCGGTTCGGCGCGCGACATTGTCGAAGAGTGTGGTGTTGCCCGCTTTGTGTTCAACGACTTTCCGCTGGGCAATCCGTTCGGCAAGCCCTATGACACGGCCATGCAGCAGGCCACCGTGGGTTATGCGCTCGATGTGCTGGAGACGGCACGTCTGCCGCGCACCACGGTACAGACCCCATTCAGGTGGAGCGAGGATGAGTCGTGGCGCGAGGTCTATGCGCGGGTGGACGAACGCAACCGCGAGGCCTTAAGGAAAGAGGGCGAGGCGAGACGGGCGTTGCAGGCGGCCAAGGGAGGGTGAGCGTCAACCCTCGCAGAGCTTGGATGGGCCGCGCTACGCGATGGTCGTGGTCCAACCGATGTCATCACGATGTATGGTGTTGCAAGGCTTGCCTCAGGCGAGGTAAGTCGTCCCGGATCGTATTCCAGACGACTTCAAGGTCGACCTTGAAATAGCCATGAGCCAGGGCATTGCGCATTTCATCAGCGGCTGCGAGCGGTAATTCGGGGTGTTCCCGTTCGAATTCAGGCGCGTATCTCGAGATATTGCGGCAGGCCTCGCCAATGATTTCGAGATTTCAGATGACTGCATCCTGAATCAGGGTGTTCGCGTTGAAATCCGCCTGTTCCAGGGCGCGGCAATAGTCGAAAATTCGATCAATTGCGACGAGGATATGTCCAACGTAGTCAGCGATACGGTCGCGCTTGTCCTTCACAGCGGTTGCGCCTGATCGAGCACTCGGGCCTTGATGGGGTCGCCCAGCGCGCCAGGGGTCAACACATCGACATTCACACCCGTCAGCGCCTTCAGTTTCGCGCGTAATGCGCCAATGTCGAAAAGCGTGGTCTGGGGTGTCGGGTCTACCAGGAGATCGAGATCGCTTTCTTCTGTATCGGTACCGAGCGCGACAGACCCGAATACACGTACGTTGGAAACACGGTGTGAGGCCGCAATGGCTCGAATGGCTTCGCGGTGGATATTCAGGGCACTGGACGGGCGCATCTCAAAAGTATGCGACAACTTGGCCCGGCGCGCAGCCCGATGTGCTGGAGACGGCGCGTCTGCCGCGTAACACGGTACAGACTCCATTCAGATGGAGCGAGGATGAGTCGTGGCGCGAGGTCTATGCGCGTGTGGATGAGAGCAACCGCGAAGCGCTGGACTCAAGGGGATCGCATGACAAAGACTTGGCGGGTCTCAGAGCCTGGGCAAAACTCTCTTGGCCAGGCCAGTCAGCGTCTGGATAGCGCGTTGTGGCTCCGTCTTGACACCGGCCGTGCTGAAGGTCAGCCAGTAACGCGTACCGACCATCACGTTGAGCAGATAGGACGGGTGGGAGTCGGTGCCCAGGTTGGCCCAAAAGGCCCCATCGCCCAGCCCGGGCACGTCTACAGGCGTGCCCTTGAGTTGCACCACGCCCGCCTTCATGGCCTCCATGCTGACGCCCTTGACGCCATCGGGCGAACGGCGCGTCAGCAGGGTCACTGAAACGATGTCGCGCGGACTGGGTGCGGGAGAGGTGTAGGTACACGAAGCCACCGCCGCGAGTTTCGCAGTGCCCGGCTGCACCGGGCCCGGGGTTCCGCTTTCAAACGTACGCGGTGAAAACGCCGCCTGAACATCGGACTTCTGCAGGAGAGCGCAGCTGTCGAGCGTTGTCGACCCTGCAGGCTGCCAAGCCCAGAACGCACACAGCGCGA
>JBIKKG010000082.1:0-12587 GCA_044360485.1 Burkholderiaceae bacterium
GTGCGCGCTATCTGTCGAGGCGCGCGCAAACTTAGCCTGCGTGTGTTGCAGTGAATCAGCGCAGATCGAACGACCAGCCCGCGCCGACCAGCAATCCATTGAATCCGAGCAGCGTTGCAGTGACCGAAAAATGGCCGCGACGCCAGCCTAAGGTAGGCAAAATACCGGGCGCCACGCCTAATTGATTGAACGGAATCTTGTCTTCGTAGGGCTCTTTGTAGCCGTGGATCAGTCCGACGGTCACGTTTCCGAACACGCGGCCGCCAGCCAAGGGCCACAAGTCCCATTCCTGGCCGAAATTGACGTACTGCGAAAACTGACCGAAGGAGTTGTCGAACATCGCGAAGCCGATGATCGAACGATCGGCGCCCCAGAACGTCCAGCGCTGCGTCAGGAATTCCGCAGCGACCAGGTTGTTATGGGCAGCATGTTCGGATGAGGGACTGAAGTGAATCACCTTCGGCCCAAAGGTCACGCGCAACTGATCGCCAGGCGCGAGCCACTCACTGCGTGCGAGACCAACATGGCAGAGCAGAGCCAAGCCGGTGCATAGTGCCGCCACTCGCGAGCACATGGAGCGGGCCACAATGTGCGGCTGAAAAAGAGGGCGGTCGGTCATCATTCAGGAACCTGGTGCGTGCGCGGGGCGCAGTGGGTCGGCAGATAAACAGGTATGGCTCGCATGCTGCAACACTGATCGCAGACACCACGCCGATCGCAGCCAACGGATGTGGGCTGGGTCGGGCCCGACTCTGGACTGGTTCAAGGGCGGGGCCATCCGAGCGCAGATCGCAACGCAGACGCGCGAGTGTACCGTGCAGCCCGGCTGCCGAAACCTGCCCAGCCTACCGTGGTAACTTCATCCACCTCACAGTCGTTGCGACCATCCCGACCATGTCTGTTCATGTTTCGCCCGCTGCAGAGTTACTGATTCACCCTCGCGATGCGCTGCATGAGCCGGGGCGACAGATGCCGGTCATTGCACCCTGCGACCATATCGCCGGTAACGAGAAGATGATGCTCAAGGCGATCGCCTTGCAGCGCGAATTGAATGGGGCGTTTGATCTGACCTGCGACTGCGAAGATGGCGCGGCCGTGGGAGAAGAGCGCCAGCATGCGGACATGGTCGCTCGCCTGCTCAATGACTCACCCGATCCGGCGGGGCGCATCGGGGTGCGCATTCACGACGTCACGCACCCGCACTGGCGCGAAGATGTGGTGGTGCTGCTCGCACAAGCAGCCCCACATATTGGCTACCTGACCTTGCCTAAGCCCGAAGGGGTGGGCGATGTGGCGCGCATGATCGATTGGATTGCACAGCAGGCGCAGCGTGCCGGTCGGACGACGCCGTTGCCGGTGCAGGTGTTGATAGAGACCCATGGTGCGCTGGCCGAGGCGGCCGAAATTGCGGCGTTGCCTGAGGTTGAGGCACTGATCTTCGGCCTGATGGATTTTGTCAGTGCGCACCATGGCGCGCTGGGTTTTGATGCGATGCGCTCACCGATGCAGTTTGCGCATCCGTTGCTGGTGCGCGCCAAAACAGCGATCGCCTCTGCGGCGCTGGCCCATGCGGTGGTCCCGGTGCACAGTGTGTCGCTGGCCCTGCGAGACCCGCAGGCTGTTGGGGCCGATGCGCGACGTGCGCGCGAGCAGTTCGGGTTTTTGCGCAAGTGGAGCATCCACCCTTCGCAGATTCTGCCGATCGTCGAGGCAATGCGCCCGGCCCATGATGAGGTCGCGCGTGCAGGAAGTATTTTGCTCGCTGCGCAATCGGCCCGCTGGGGTCCGATCCGCCATGATGATGAACTGCAGGACCGCGCCTCCTACCGTTACTGCTGGACCATCGTGCAACGTGCGCACGCAGCGGGCATGGCCTTATCTGCCGAGGTGACTCGCGCGTTTTTCTGAGCGCCGTCACGCCGCCTCCTGATGCCAGGCCTACAGCGACTGACCCGCAACGCCCAACGCACAACGCACAACGCACAACGCACAACGCACAACGCACAACGCACAACGCACAACGCACAACGCCTGACCCTCTACCGATCCGTCTTGACCGACACCATGACTGCATCCAATCTCAACCTCTCCACCCAGAGCGCCGATTCGCCGTTGTGGCGTCCCTCCGCCGAGCGCATCGAGCACGCACACCTCACGCACTACATGCGCTGGTTGCGCGCTGAACACGGGCTGGACTTTCCCGATTACGAGTCACTGTGGCAATGGTCCGTCACCGAGATCGAGGCATTCTGGGCCAGCATCTGGACCTATGGCGGCTTGCGTGCAATCACGCCCTATCGCACCGTTCTGGCCGAGCGTCGCATGCCGGGTGCGCGCTGGTTTGAGGGCGCCACGCTGAACTACGCCGATCAGATGCTGTGGCATGCCGGCAAGCCTGGCTGGGCTGATCGCCCTGCCATCATCTTTCGCTCGGAACGCACGGCACGCCGCGAAATATCGTGGGGTCAGCTTGCAGCCCAGGCGGGCGCATTGGCGGCCACCCTGGCCAGGTTGGGCGTGCAACAGGGTGACCGCGTCGTGTCGTACATGCCGAATATCCCCGAGACGATGGTCGCGTTGCTGGCGGTCACGGGCAACGGTGCGGTGTGGTCGAGCTGCGCGCCCGACATGGGATCGGCCGGCGTGCTGGACCGATTCATTCAGATCGAGCCCACGGTGCTGATTGCCGTGGACGGCTATCGCTACGGGGGCAAGGATTTCGATCGCCAGGATGTGGTGCGCGAACTGGTCGCCAAGCTGCCTTCGCTCAAGGCGGTGGTGTTCGTGCCGTATCTGGATGAAGCAGCGTCGCTGGGCGAGTATGTCAGCCTGCCCGCGGACGCAGCGCAGCCCGCCCGTCAGGTGCCCGTGGTGCTGTGGGCCGACGCGCTGGCGCAGCCTGCAGCGTTCACGCCGCGCCCGGTGCCTTTCGATCATCCCCTGTGGATCGTCTATTCCTCGGGGACCACCGGCATGCCCAAGCCGATCGTGCATGGACACGGCGGGACGGTGATTGAATACCTGAAGGCCATGCGCCTGCACTGCAACTTAGGCGAGGACGACCGGTTCTTCTGGTTCACGTCCACCACCTGGATCATGTGGAACATGACGGTGTCTGCGCTGATTCCTGGCAGCACCGTGCTGCTCTTCGATGGCAACCCGGGCTATCCCGACCTGGACACGCTGTGGCAGTTCGTGGCGCAGGAACGTGCAACGTTCTTTGGTTTGTCGCCGGCCTTCGTGCAGCTCAACATCAAGAACGGCATGCGGCCTTCCGAGCGCTTCGATCTGTCGGCGCTGCGCACAGTGGGCGCCACCGGCTCACCGCTCACCGAAGACGCGTACCGGTGGATTTACGCGCAAGTGCATCCGGACATCCTGCTGGCTTCGATTTCTGGCGGCACCGATCCCAACACTGCGTTTCTGGGCACCTGCCCGATTGCGCCGATCTATGCGGGTGAAATGCAGGCGCGCGGGCTGGGCTGCGCGGTGTATGCCTATGACGATGCCGGGAAACCGGTGTTTGGCGAAGTGGGCGAGCTGGTGTGTGCGCAGCCGTTGCCCTCGATGCCCCTGTATTTCTGGGGCGACACCGACGGGCACCGCTACTTTGAAAGCTACTTCGACATGTACCCCGGCGTGTGGCGCCATGGGGATTGGCTCAAGCTCATCCGCCGGCCTGAGTCGGTGACCGGCATCATCTACGGACGCTCCGACTCCACCATCAACCGCCACGGCATCCGCATGGGAACGAGCGAGTTGTATCGCGTGGTGGAGGGCTTCGATGAGGTGGCCGATTCGCTGGTGATCGATCTGGAGTACCTGGGCAAAGACTCGTACATGGCGCTGTTCGTGGTGCTGCGCGAAGGGATCGCGCTGGACGCCATGCTGCAACAGCGCCTGACCGATGCAATCCGCACGCAGCTCTCGGCGCGTCATGTACCGAATGGCGTGTTCGCGATCGCCGAGGTGCCGCGCACCATTTCGGGCAAGAAGCTCGAGGTGCCGGTGAAGAAAATACTGCTCGGGCAGCCGCCCGAGAAGGCCTGTAACCGCTCGGCCATGGCCAATCCCGGTTCGATCGACTGGTTTATCGATTTCGCAGCGCAGCGTGCGGCGGTGCAGGGCTGATGAGTCAGGGCCCCGTGCGCATCGACATTCGGCAGATTCGCCCGGGTCTGTACATCTCACTGGGTGAGCGCTGGATCGACCACGACTTTCTCTTCAATTCGTTTCGCGTGTCCACGCCGGCGCAGATTGCCAAGATCCGTGCAATGGGGATCACGCACATCGACTACTGGCCCTCCCGATCGACCGAGCAGCCGCTGGCTTTACCAGAAGACCGGACGACACAGGGCGAGACGACACAGGACGAGACAACACAGATGCCCGGTGCTGCACCGGAGGGCCCGAACCAGGGCGGCGGTCAGGCCACCCAGACGGGCCCCGCTGAGGACGCGTCGATGGCTCAGGGTGCCAACCAGCTGATCCCTGCGCCCTCATCGCGCCTCGACGAGCCGGACAGAGCGCTGCCAGAGCCTGCGTCTCACGCCCATGGTGCAGTAACGCCGATCTCGCCTGACCCATCGCTCTCCACTGCGCAGGACGACGCGGCAGAGCGCGCGGCCCGTGCCGTGCGGGTGGCAGCCCGGCGCGTGGAGTTGGCCCGATGCGAACGCAACTACCGGCGATCGGTCGATGCGGTGCGCCAGCTCATGGGCGAGCTTTTTACGGCGCCGCGTGAGGCCAACCAGCGTGCTGAAGCACTGGTGGGCGACATCGTGACCGAGCTGCTGAGCAGCCCACATGCGGTGGTCAACCTGATGAATGATGCGGTGCCGGATGCCGCGTCACGGCATCATGTGCTCAACGTGACGATTCTGTCGTTGCTGCTCGGGCGCGTACTGGAGTTGGACGCAGTGGCGCTGGGTCGATTGGGGCTGGGCGCGTTGTTGCACGACCTGGGCAAGGTGATGCTGCCGCAACGGCTGCAAAGGCTCGATCCGGAGCAGCGCACGCGCCATGAAGAGTCGGCCTATCGCCTGCATGTGGACCACGGGGTCGACCTCTGTCGCAACCTGGGCATCACGGATCCCGAAGTGTTGGCCATCGTGCACCGTCACCATGAGCGCATGGATGGCAGCGGTTTTCCTGATGGACTGTCGGGCGATGCGATTGGCCTGTCCACGCGCATCGTGGCGATCGCCAACCGTTTCGACAACCTGTGTCATCCGTTCGATACCAGCCGCGCATTGACGCCGGCCGAAGCCCTGGCGGCCATGTACCGCCGTGAAGTGCAAGCCTTCGACAGCGGCTTGTTGCAGCGGTTTATTCGCGCATTGGGCGTATGGCCCCCTGGGACGCTGGTGCAACTGTCCAATGGAGCGGTGGGGCTGGTGACGGCGGTGCTGCCCGAGGACACGCTGCGTCCCACCGTGATGCTCGGCGATCCGTCGGTGCCGCGCGCAGAGGCCCTGATGGTGGACTTACGCGAGGCGCCCGATGTGCGCATCGAGCGCGCACTGAAACCAGCCGATCTGGAGCCCGAGGTGCTCGCGTATCTGTCGCCGCGCTCGAGTCATCCGTGGTTCGTGGGGCGCGACGAAGGGCGATAACGATCGACTGCAGCGCGCACGGATTGGTTCAGCTTGACTGACCGGGTGTCGGTTCGGCGCCAGCGGGTGTATCCGTGGCTGGTCGGGTCGAGCGCACGACAGTGGCGCGTAACGTGCGGCGGTCGGATTCGAAGTGACCCGTGACATCGACTGGCTCGCCTTCGACCAGTGCCGTCACCGGTTCGATCCGGGTGCTGCCGTCGATCACGACGGTGATGCCGCCGAGTCGAAAACCGCTCGGACTGGGGTCGCTGATTTCCCCCGCTTGGCGTTCTATCCTGGGCGGCGGCGTGTTTTTTGCCGATGCGGCGTCACGCAGGCCAGGCGCCTCGGCGCCGGGGTTGACTGCGGCAACCGGCTGGCCGGCCTCGCCGGATGTGCCCTCTGAGGGCGTGGCCACCCGGGCCGATGCCTCGGTGGTGTCAGCGCTGCCAGGTAGCGCACGTTCTGATGACGCCAGACCTGACGTGGAGGAGCTATCTCCACAAGCGCTCAAGGTCGCAGCGAGCAGCCCCGCGAGGCAGCAGGTTCCCACCATGGAGCGCCACCGCTTGTCGCGCGGTGCGGGTGTGGTGCTGAACGGCAATGGAGCGCGAGCGATAGACGGTTTCATGTTGGAAGCTTCATGTGATGACATCTCTCATTGCAACCGCCATGCCAGACGCCGCAACTGATTGATCTGCAGGGGTGTTGACATGCTGTGCGCACCATACACATGAGGCCATGCGTCTGGGCGTGCGTCAACGTACTGTTGGCGTGACGTGTCTGAGGTCGCAGTGGATTCGGACAAATCGCACGGGCGGTGCCATGTGAGCCGCGCCGCCGTTGCGTGCCTGGGCTGAGCCGGCCGGCTAGCCCCTCGAGTCGAAGCGCAAAATTTCGCTGGCCACACGATCCAGGGGCACCACCGCATCGGCGGCGCCCAGTTTGATCGCTTCCTTGGGCATGCCGAACACCACGCAGCTGGCTTCATCCTGGGCAAGCGTGCGGGCGCCCGCCTGATGCATGGCCAGCAGACCGCGTGCGCCGTCATCGCCCATACCGGTCAGGATGATGCCCAGGGCATCGGGGCCGGCACATTCAGCCATGGTCTTGAAGAGCACATCGACCGCGGGACAGTGGCGGTTCACCGGCGGCCCGGAAATCACCTCGGCGTAGTACTGACCGCCCTGTTTGCGCACCTGCATGTGCTTGCCGCCTGGCGCAATCAGCGCCACGCCGCGTTCAATCCGATCACCCGTCTTGGCTTCACGCACATTCATGGCGCAAATGCCATCCAGACGCGTGGCATACATGGCCGTGAAGCGTTCGGGCATGTGCTGCACGATGGCAATGCCCGGGGCGTCCGCCGGCAATTGGGTCAGCACCTGCTCGAGCGCCTGCGTGCCACCGGTGGAACTGCCGATCGCCACAGGCTTGTTGACCGACAAGGCATGCAGCCCGGCAATGACTGGCCTGGCGACGGGCCGTGCGGACGCGCTCGCGCCGGTGACGGCGCCGACAGGCGCACTGAGGCCCGCGGCGGCTCGTGAAGGCATGGCGGCACGCGGACGCGCCAGAGCTGCCGCTTTGAGTGTGCGCACCAGATCGCGACGTGAGTCTTCGAGGAACTGTTTGAGGCCCAGGCGCGGTTTGGCCACGATCGCGACCGCCCCGGCCGACAAGGCCTCCAGCGCTGCGCTACTGCCGGCGGTGGTGAGCGTGGAGCAGATCACGGTGGCAATCGGCGAGCGCTCCATGATCTGACGCAGAAAGGTGAGGCCGTCCATGCCCGGCATTTCAATGTCGAGCAGCAGGACATCGGGCCGATTCTTGGCAATTGCCGGACCTGCGATCAGCGGGTTGGGGGCGCTGCCGATGAGCTCGATCTCCGGATCGCCCTGCAACAGATGCAGCAGCGTTTGCCGCACCACGGCCGAATCGTCCACCACATAGACCTTGATCGCCATCTTGATTCCTCAGACCGGCACGCAGACCACTTGAGGCGGCTGTGCGCCGACGCTCCAGGCCAGCTTGCGGTAATGTGCACCGCCCAGGTCGACATCTAGGACCCGAATGCCTTCGGCCTGCAGCGTGTCGAGCGCCCATTGCGCATTGCATTGCCCTACATGCGAGCCGCTGAACTGTTCGGGGAACATGTTGCCCCCGCCGTAGACCCAGGCCTCGCATTGCCGCGGATCAATCCCGCGCCCTTGCAGCAGGCCGTAGACCTTGCGCAGGGCGGCGTCGCCCCAGGCGCTGTCTTCCTGATACGCCGCCGGCGCAGGCGAGCTGTGCACCACATGACACATGGCCCCAAGCGTGCGACGCGGGTCGGTCAGGACAATGGCCACACACGAGCCCAGCAGCGTCTCGAAGCGCTCACCGCGCTCGCCGAAAGCCACGTCGCCCGGGTGCAGCACGGTGACCTGGCTGCTGATCGGTCGTGTGATGTCGTGCGATCCCTTCTGACTCATGCCACCGCCTTGCGAAAGGCGCCTGGTGCGAGCGACTGCAAAGGCGTCTTGCAGGGCACCCGGCCCTCGGCGGTGCCGATGAAAAAGAGACCCCCAGGCTTGAGCTGCGTGAGCACGCGGTCGACCACTTCGCGCTTGGTCTGGGCATCGAAATAGATCAGCACGTTGCGCAAGAAGATCACATCAAAGGGCCCGATGTCTTCAATCGGCTTGCACAGATTGAGCTGCCCGAAGCGCACATGCTCACGCACTCTGGGATGCACGCTGATCAGACCCTCATAGGGGCCCTCGCCGCGCAGGCAATAGCGCTTGAGCCGCTCGGGCGAGACATTGCGCAGCCGGTCTTCCGGATACACCGCTTCCATGGCGCTGCGCAGGACGCGGTCGCTGATATCCGTCCCCAGGATGGACCAGTCGCTGCCAATGCGACCGAGTTGCTGCTGATCGGACAACAGCATGGCGGTGCTGTAGGCCTCGTCGCCGAATGAAGAGGCCGCACTCCACACCGACAGCTTGCGAGGCCGCGTGCGAGCCAGTTCCTGCTCGAGCAGATCGTAGTGCGCCGGTTCGCGAAAGAAGTAGGTCTCGTTGGTGGTGAGCAGGTCCACCGCCATCTGGAACTCACCGCCATCGGTGTCACTGGTGATCAGCGACAGGTAATCCTCGAAGCCATCGATCCCAAGCTTCTGGATGCGCGGCGCAAGCCGTGAGGACACCAGCGGCTTTTTGCTCGGATTGAGCGACAGGCCGATGGCGCCGTACATGAGTTCGCAGATGCGACCGTAGGTGTCGTCACGCAGTGCATGCATGGCGCATCAGACCGTCGCACCGGCTTGCGCCGATTCACACAGCTGGGCCATCTCGGTGACGTCGAAGGCCTTGTCGGGCTCCAGCACGATCACGAACCGGCCCGCCACTTTGCCCATGCCCTGAATGAAGTCGCGGCGCACGGCGGTGCCGAAATTGGGTGGGGGTTCGATCTGATCGGCGGCAATCTCAATCACCTCGCTCACGGCGTCGACCATCAGACCCAATTCCACCCGTTCGCCATCGCGCATCGAGTCGAAGATCACGATGCAGGTCTTCTTGCTGATATCGGCTGCAGGGCGCCCAAAGCGTGCCTGCAGGTCGATGACCGGCACCACGGCACCGCGCAGATTGATCACGCCTCGCACGAAGGCCGGCATGAGCGGCACGGTGGTCATGGCACCGTACTGGATGATTTCGCGCACCGTACGAATATCCATGGCGAAGACCTCATCGCTCAGCGCGAAGGTGAGGTATTGCGCGCCACCTTCGAAGGTGGCTTGGTCAGCTGGCTGGTTCATGGTGATGGCCTGCTCAGTAGGGGCGGAAGTTGCCGTGTGTGCCAGTGGCGCCAGCAGGAGCGCGTACGCCGCGTACAGCAGTCTCGGGTGCGGGCCGCGCACCGCCGCGCATCGGCGAAGCCGTGCTGCGACGCTCGGAGAAGTCCGACCTGCCTGATGGTGCAGCCGCTGCCGATCCGCCCAGATTGAAAAACGCGACCGAGTGTTGCAGTTGCTCGGCCTGACCCGACAGTTCTTCGGATGTGGCAGCCAATTCCTCGGAAGCCGATGCATTTTGCTGGGTCGCTTTGCTCAGCTGACCCATGGCACCGCCGATCTGCGTCACCGACTGGCTCTGCTCCTGCGAGGCCGCAGCAATCTCTTGCACCAGCTCGGAGGTCTTCTGGATGGACGGCACGATCTCGCCCAGCAGCTTGCCAGCACGCTCGGCAGTGCTCACGCTGTTGCCGGCCAGATCGCCAATTTCCTTGGCGGCTTCCTGGCTGCGTTCAGCCAGCTTGCGCACCTCGGCTGCCACGACCGCAAAGCCCTTGCCGTGTTCGCCAGCACGCGCAGCCTCGATCGCGGCATTGAGCGCCAGCAGGTTGGTCTGGTAGGCGATGTCATCGACGATGCTGATCTTCTGAGCGATCTGCTTCATCGCAGTGACCGTTTGCAGCACTGCTTCGCCACCGTCGCCGGCTTCCTTGCTGGCCTTGGTCGCCATGCTGTCGGTGACTTTGGCGTTATCGCTGTTTTGCGAGATGGAGGCCGACATCAGGTCGATGGAGGCGGTGGTCTCTTCAACCGAAGAGGCCTGCTCGCTGGCGGACTGGGACAGCGACTGCGCCGTGGCGCTCACCTGATTGGCGGCACCCGTGAGGGCGTCCGCTGCAGCGCGCACTTCCTCGATGATGCTGGTGAGTTTCTCGCTGCTGCTGTTGGCGTCCTGCTTGACCTGCTCGAAGATGCCTTCCGCAGTGCGTGTGATGCGCTGGGTGAGGTCGCCGTTGGCCAGGGCCGCGAACACGCGACCCACATCATCGATGATGCCGGCCAGCCGCTCGGAGGTGGCGTTGGCGTCTTCCTTCACCTTGCCGAAGGTACCGTCGTAGTCGCGGCTGATGCGCTGTGACAGGTCGCCTGCAGCCAGTGCGCCAAACACACGACCGACATCGTCAAAGATCACCGAGGTGGTCTCCATCAGGGTATTGACGCCTGCACACAACTCACCAATGGGGCCGGTCTTGCCTTCCAGGGGGATGCGCTGGGTGAGGTCGCCATCGCGTGCGGCACTGGTGACCTGGCGCGCTTGCTCCACGGCTTCCTTGAGCATGCGGTTGGCGACCACTTCGGCGGTCACGTCGGTGGCGATCTTCACGATCTTGGCCACACGGCCCATTTCGTCGCACACCGGGGCATACACGGCCTGGATCCAGATGTCGCGACCATCTTTCGCCACGCGTGCGAAGACATCGGTCTGAGCCTTACCGGCGTTCAGGTCACGCCAGAACTGCGCATAGGCTTCGGTGGCTGCGAACGTGGGCGCAACGAACTGTCGATGATGCTTGCCCACGATTTCCGGCAGCGTGTAGCCCAGCACCTTGAGGAAATTGTCGTTGGCGCTGAGCACGGTGCCGCTCAGATCGAACTCGACGAAGGCATACGACTGATTGATCGCATCGAGGATGCCGCGAGCATTTTGCCGCTCGATCTCGGCCTCGGTGATGTCATAGCGCACGCCCAGGTACTTCATAGGCTTGCCGTTCTCACCGAGGATCGGGGCGATCACCGCATCCACGTAATACGGCGTGCCGTCTTTGGCGCGATTTTTGATCACGCCACGAAACAGCTCGCCGCGCCCGATCGTGGACCACAGCTGCTTGAAGGTGTCCTTGGGCATGTCGGGGTGCCGCGTGGTGTTATGCGGCGAACCGATCAGCTCCTTGCGACTGTACTTCGAGACCTCGATGAACTTCTCGTTGATGGAGAGGATGTCGCCTTTCTTGTCGGCCTCCGAGACGATGCTCGTGACGTTCATGATGTCGGTGCGCACTTTCAGCTCCGACTCGACCTCGGCGAGCTTGGCTTGCAACGCCTGCAGTGCCGCCTCGGCCTCGGCGCGTGCGCGCTGCTGCTCGGCCAGCGCGTGCTCGGCCTGCTGCAGGGCGTGTTGCTGCACGGAGGCGGCTTCGGCGGCTTGTTTGAGTTCGGCGCCGGCCACGAGGCGCGCCATCCAGGAGGCAGAGTGTTGATTCATGATGGGGGTCCTTGAGTTCAGATGAGAGCGTTTGTTGAAGAGGCGCCGGTGGCCGGCAGGTGAGCGCGTTGAGCGGGCGGGTACTCCGCGAGTTGGCTGAGTGAAGTGACCTCGACAATCAGCGCCACTTCGCCGTTGCCCAGAATGGATGAGCCCGACATGCCGCGCAGACTGCGGAACATGCGGCTGAGCGGCTTGATCACGGTCTGATGTTGGCCCAGCAATTGATCGACCAGCACCCCGTAGCGTCGGCCGCCGGACTGAATCACGACCACGCTGCTGCGATCGGGCTCAGAAGACTCGATGCCGTAGAGTCTGCGCAGACTGAGCACAGGCAGCACCTGCCCGCGCAACTCGACCACGCTGCAGCCCTGCGCATTGAGATCGGTTTCAGTGGGCCGGTTCTCGATGACCTCGACCACGGCTTCCAGCGGGAAGATGAACTTGGATGGGCCTACGCCCACCAGGAACCCGTCGATGATCGCGAGCGTGAGCGGCAAGCGCACATCGATGGTCGTGCCGTGGCCCTGCTTGCTGTGCAGATCGATGCGACCGCGCAGGCTTTCGATGTTGCGGCGTACGACATCCATGCCCACACCACGCCCGGACAGATTGGTCACCTGTTCGGCGGTGGAAAATCCAGGCTCAAAGATCAGGGCGAGCAGATCGGCATCGTCTGGCGTGACACCCGGTGCCACCAGGCCGCGTTCGCGTGCGCGTGCCAGCACCCGTTCGCGGTCGATGCCGCGGCCGTCATCGCTGATGCTGATTAAAATGCCGCCTGCGTCATGGCTGGCCGCAATGCGCAGCGTCCCGCTCTCGGGCTTGCCGACTGCCAGGCGCTGCTCGCGGGTTTCCAGTCCATGGTCTAACGCATTGCGCACCAGGTGCATCAGCGGATCGGTCATGCGCTCGACGACTGACTTGTCGAGTTCGGTATCCGCCCCCT
>JBIKKG010000326.1:0-3498 GCA_044360485.1 Burkholderiaceae bacterium
GTTCTCGGGGAACAGCTCGACTTCCACGCTTTGCAGCAGCAGTGTGGTGAGCTGGGTGACCGACTTGGCGCACCAGTAATAGCGCTGCATCAGGTGTTCGCTGGCCAGTCGCGCATCGTCCATGTCATGACCCTGCGCACGCGCTACCTGCGCCTGCAGATCGAAGACCAAGCGGTCTTCACGGCGACTGGACACGATATGCAGCCAGGCCCGCGTTGTCATCAGACGTCGCTCATAGCCGGCCAGCAGGCGCGACTCCGCACGGCTCACGAATCCGCGCTGGGCCAGGGCAGTCCAGCTCTGACCCATGCCCGCAGCTCGGCAGATCCAGCGGATGGATTGCAGGTCACGCAGCCCGCCCGGGCTCTCCTTCACGTTGGGTTCGAGGCTGTAGGGTGTGTCCTGATACTTGACATGCCGCTGACGCATCTCGAACAGCTTGGCGTGAAAGAACGCCCGCGGGTCCATGGCTTTCTTGAGCCGCTCATCGAGCGCCCGGTACAGGCTGCGTTGACCAAAGAGCGGGCGACGCTCGAGCAGGCTGGTCTGCACCGTGATGTCGCCGGCCGACTCGACCAGGCACTCGTCCACCGTGCGCACGCTGTGACCGATTTCCAGTCCCAGGTCCCAGCAGGCCCCGATCAGCCGCTCGATGCGGGCAGCGCGCTCGGGGTCTTCGTGCGCAGGCACCAGCAGCAGCAGATCGACATCGGAATGCGGCATGAGTTCGCCGCGACCGTAGCCGCCCACGGCCACCAGGCAGCAGCTGGCATGCAGCGCGCTGTCGTCCCATAGTGAGCGCAGCGCCCGGTCGGTGAGCCGCACCAGTCGGCTGGCAAGCTGGCGTACATCAGGCTTGCGGCGAAAGGCATCGAGCAGTTGTGTGCGCTCCTGGCGCAATGCGGCGCGGCTCATCGCCTGGGCCGCACCCTCGGCTGGCTCAGCGCCCGACCCGCACGGGGGAGTGTTCAAGTCAGTGCTCGTGGGGTGGCGGCTTGCAGCCTGCGGCACGCGGGGCCGCTCAGGCGGCCGCGGGCAACCGTTGCGGGCGGCTTGGGCATCCGCTGGACACCGTGAGCACATCGTGGCCGGTGTCGGTCACCAGCACCGTGTGCTCCCATTGCGCAGACAAGCTGTGGTCCTTGGTGACGATGGTCCAACCGTCGGCGAGCTCGCGAATCTCGCGCCGACCGGCGTTGATCATGGGTTCGATGGTGAAGATCATCCCCGGCACCAGAAGTTCGCCGGTGCCTGGCCGCCCGTAATGCAGGACCTGCGGTTCTTCGTGGAACTTGCGCCCGATCCCGTGCCCGCAGAACTCCCTCACGATGGAAAACCCGAGCGCCTCGGCATGATGCTGAATCGCGTGCCCGATATCGCCCAGCGTGGCACCGGGCCGCACCTGATCAATGCCAAGCCACATGCATTCAAAGCTCACTTCACTGAGCCGGCGGGCAGCGATCGACGGCTCGCCCACTGCAAACATCCGGCTGGTGTCGCCATGAAAGCCATCCTTGATGACGGTGATGTCGATGTTCAGCACGTCGCCATGCTTGAGCACCTTATCCCCGGGAATGCCATGGCAGACCTGGTGGTTCACCGAGGTGCAGATGGATTTGGGGAACGGGCGATACCCGGGCGGCGCGTAATTGAGAGGAGCGGGGATGGTCTGCTGCACCTCAACCATGTATTGATGGCATAGCGTGTCGAGCGCGCCAGTGGTGATCCCGGGGCGCACATGGGGCGCGATGTAGTCGAGCACCTCGGAGGCCAGGCGGCAGGCAACACGCATCGCCGCAATCTCTTCTTCCGTCTTCAGGGTGATCGTCATCGAACTTGCCGCTAACTGGTTGTTCAGGCTATGATTATAGGCTTGCCTGAATCAAAACGGCCCAGATGACCTACCGCATTGAAACGCCTTTGGCGTGGCTTTCGAAGGGTCGGGGCCGGTAGGGTTCCGGCAATCATACGGTGCGTCGCATGGTGCGGCGTCTCCGAAATCAGGTGCGCAGATGCGCCGCGCGGGTCTCATGCAAGGTGCATGCAGGCAGCGCGGAGCGGATGGTAGTCCCCGGGCAAATCGCCGTGGACCGACCAACTGCGGGATGTCCCGAGGGTGCATGGCTGTTAGCCGTGTTCGGGCGCCCGGCATAGCGCCAGACTCAACCCTTATGGAGTAAGCCTCATGTCAACCATGCGTCAGATGTTGGAAGCCGGTGTGCATTTCGGGCACCAGACACGCTTCTGGAATCCCAAGATGGCCCCCTATATTTTCGGCCATCGCAACAAGATTCACATCGTCAATCTTGAGAAAACCCTGGTCATGTACCAGGACGCGATGAAGTACATGCGCCAATTGGCGGCCAATCGCGGCACCGTGCTGTTCGTGGGCACCAAGCGCCAGGCTCGCGAAATCGTGGCCCAGGAGGCGCGTCGCGCCGGCATGCCTTATGTGGATGAGCGCTGGCTGGGCGGCATGCTCACCAACTTCAAGACGGTCAAGACCTCGATCAAGCGCCTGCGCGACATGGAAACCACCATCGCCGAAGGCGGTGTCGAGCGCCTGTCGAAGAAGGAAGCGCTGCTGTTCAGCCGTGAACTTGAAAAGCTGAACAAATCGATCGGCGGCATCAAGGATATGAACGGCCTGCCCGACGCGCTGTTCGTGATCGACGTGGGATACCACAAGATCGCCATCACCGAAGCTGTGAAGCTGGGCATTCCCGTGATTGGTGTGGTGGATACCAACCATTCCCCGGCGGGTATCGACTACATCATTCCAGGCAACGACGACTCGGGCAAAGCCATTCAGCTTTACTCCGAGGGCGCAGCCGACGCGATCCTTGCAGGCCGTGCCAGTGCGCTCGAAGAAGTGGTGAAGGGCGTGGGCGGCGAGGAATTCGTCGAAGTCGAATCCGAGGAAGCGTAAGGAACATACAGATGGCTGAGATCACCGCATCGATGGTGAAAGATCTGCGCGAAAAGACCGACGCGCCGATGATGGAATGCAAGAAAGCGCTGACCGAAGCGGGCGGCGATATGGCCAAGGCCGAGGAAATCCTGCGCGTCAAGCTGGGTAACAAAGCCAGCAAGGCGGCTTCTCGGGTGACCGCTGAAGGTATCGTGGGCGTGCACATCGCGGCCGATGGCAAAACCGGCGCCATGGTTGAACTCAACTGCGAAACCGATTTCGTCGCCAAAAACGACGACTTCCAGGGATTCGCCAAGGCGGTCGCTGCGCTGATCGCGACGGCTGCGCCGGCCGATGTCGAGGCCCTCTCGGGGCTCACGCTCGACGGCGTATCGGTCGAAGAGCGTCGCAAAGCACTGATCGGCAAGATCGGCGAGAACATGACCGTGCGCCGCTTCGCGCGCGTGGCGGCCCAGGGCAAGGTGCTGAGTTACGTGCACGGCGGCTCGCGTATCGGCGTGCTGGTCGATATCGAAGGCGGCGATGAAGCCCTTGGCAAAGACCTGGCCATGCAGATCGCAGCCTCC
>JBIKKG010000010.1:0-37305 GCA_044360485.1 Burkholderiaceae bacterium
GGCCGCCTTACGCGCCTCGTGGCGCTGACGTTTCTCCTGACTGCCGCGCTGTTGCCCGCCCTGACCCATGCACAGTCCGACTGGCCGACGCGCCCGGTGCGCATCGTCGTGCCCTTTGCGGCGGGCGGCACCACCGACATCGTGGCCCGCGTGCTGGCCGAGCAGCTGGCGCCGGTCCTCAAGCAGCCCGTCGTGGTTGAAAACAAGGCCGGCGCAGGCGGCAACGTGGCCGCAGCTGAAGTGGCCAAGTCAACGCCCGATGGCTACACCTTCCTGATGGGCACACCCGGTACACAGGCGATCAATCAGTTTCTGTACCCCAAGATGCCCTACGACACCGAACGCGACCTGATTCCGGTGTCCTTTGCCGTGAAAGTGCCGAACGTCCTGGTGGTGCATCCCTCGGTGGGTGCACGCACCATCCAGGAGTTCATCGACAAGGCCCGTGCCAAACCAGGTGCCATGTCTTACGGCAGCCCGGGCAATGGCTCGACCGGGCAGTTGTCGAGCGAACTGTTCAAGACCCGTGCCAAGGTATTCATCACGCACATTCCCTATCGTGGCAGCGGCCCCATGCTGCAGGACCTGCTTGCCGGCCAGATCCAGATGGCGATCGACAACCTGCCCTCAGCCATTCCGCATATTCGTTCGGGGCGACTGGTGGCCCTGGGCGTGAGCTCGGCCAAGCCCAGCCCGCAACTGCCCGATGTGCCCACCATTGCCAGCGTGCTGCCGGGCTATGAAGCCGAGTCATGGTTTGTGCTGGTGGCGCCACGCGGCACACCCGATGCCATCGTCACGCGCGTTTCGGCCGAGGTCGACCGCATTCTGAAAAAGCCCGATGTCGTGGAGCGGTTCCGCGGACTGGGCGCCGAGCCGGTAGGTGGCACACCGGCTGAACTGGCCCGTTTCATTGCCGCTGAAACCACGAAGTGGAAAGAAGTAGTGCGCATTTCCGGCGCGAAGGTGGACTGACATGAGCAGCGCAATGAGCACCGAACATACGACCCAACCCCTCGGCGAGCAGGCGCAGCCGCTGGACAATCGCGTGACCCGTCTGCTGGGCGTGCGCTATCCGATCGTGCAGGCGCCGATGGGCTGGATTGCCCGTGCGCAGTTGGCCTCGGCGGTTTCCAATGCCGGAGGCATGGGCATCATCGAGACCGCTTCAGGCGAGCTGGATGCGATCCGCGACGAAATTCGCAAGATGCGCGATCTCACCGATCAGCCGTTCGGTGTGAACATCGCGCTCATGTATGTGCGCGACCCCGATATCGTGAAGTTCGTGGTCGACCAGGGGGTGCGTTTCGTGACCACTTCGGCGGGCGACCCCAGCCGCTATTGCGCCGAGCTCAAGGAGGCCGGGCTCACGGTGTTTCATGTGGTGCCCACCCTGAAGGCTGCCCTCAAGGCGGTGGAGGCCGGCGTGGACGGGCTGATCGTTGAGGGCGCAGAAGGCGGCGGCTTCAAGAACCAGCGCGATGTGGCCTCCATGGTGCTGCTGCCGCTGGTGTGCTCGAAAGTGAAGGTTCCCGTGATTGCGGCGGGCGGCTATACCGACGGCCGATCCATGGCGGCGGCCTTTGCCTTGGGCGCAGAGGGCATTCAGATGGGCACACGCATGCTCTCATCGGCCGAATCGCCCGCGCACATGAACTGGAAGCAGGCGATCGTGGCGGCCCAGGAAACCGACACCGTGTTCCTCAATCGGGGAGGTCAGGGGCCCGCATTGCGAGCGCTGCGCACCGAGCGCACCACCCGCATCGAAGCCCAGCCCCCCGAAAACATGCGGGCTGAATTTGCCGGGGTGCTGGACCTCTACTTTGGTGGCGATATGGAAGCGGCTGTGCCGCTGACCGGTCAGGTGTGCGGGCGGATCGAGGCCGTCAAGACCGTGTCGCAGATCCTTCAGGAGACCGTTAACGGGTTCCGTGAGGTGGTAACCGGCATGGGCCGCTACACGTCCTGACGGGAGCCTTGCGCCGCTCGGGCAGCGTGCTGCGCGGCCTGACTGGCGCGTTCGCCCAGTTGACTCACCGCCTGCGCGCATGACGACATGGCAGCCACTGCGGCGCTGGCCGCTGTGCGTGCGGCGTCGACCGCCTCCTCGTGCGCTTCGCGGCTGAGCGAGTCCACTTCATCCTGAGCGCCACGCATCTGCGAGCTCATCAGCGTGACCAGTGAATTGCCTGTGCTGCGGCTCAGTGACATCAGCCCGACCATGTAGTGCCAGGTGGGCTCGAACAGCGTTGTTCGCATCCATTCGCCATGTTGTGCCGGACTGGCGACAGCTTCGCCACTGGCATGCAGCGCGGCATGCTCGAGCGTTCGGTTCACACTCTCATGGATCCAGTGTGCATGCAGTGCGATGGAACGCTGGCAGGCGGCCATCACGATGTCGCCTGCGGCCGGCCCGAGTGCGGTGCCGATGGCTGGGGCTAGCGGCCCCGCTGGTGCGCGCGTTGCATGGCGCGCGTGTGTCGTCTGAGGTGCAGCACGGCGTGCACCGTTGGAATGCGAGGGTCTGTTCATGTTGGATCTGGGTCCGGCAATGGGGTCTGCAGTGAGGTCGGTCTTGCGGCGGCGAAAGGCACAGGCAGCCCTAGGGCATGCATTTTTGATGCCCGTGCCACTCACCCTGCGGCTCAGCCCGCCACAAACCCCACCAGCGCTGCGCCTTCGCCCACCTGATCACCGACTCTGAACGGCAGTTTGTCGATCAGACCATCCGCGGGCGCAGACAGGGTGTGCTCCATTTTCATGGCTTCCATCACCAGCAGCGGCTGGCCTTTGCGCACGCGGCTTCCGGCCTCCACCAGCAGGGCGATCACCTTGCCCGGCATGGGTGCGCTCAGGCTGGCACCCGCATCGGTCTGATCGCCCGCAAGGTGCAAGGCCGACGCGTCGCTCAGCACGCGGCGCCCCTGCGGGGTGAACACATGCAGCGTATCGCGATCGCGCACGACGGACGCGTTGAGCTGCTGCGTGCCCAGAAGCCCGGTGAGGCGCACGCCATCAAGATGCAAGGAAGACAGACAGGTGCTGTCGTCGCCGTGACGTACCGTCCAGCCGCCGGGCGCATATCGCACCTCCACGGGCACTGTGGCGCCGTCAACGATCAATGGCATCGTGCGAACGTAGGGCGCGCCCACCCGAAAACCGTCGGGCTGGGACCAGGGGTCACGCGGGTTGGCGCTTTCGCGTTCATCGCACAGGATGCGCGCGACGGCTGTGGCCAGCACATCGATGCCGGGTGCATGCGAAGGGGCAGCAAGCGCCTGCGCCTCACGCTCGATCAGTGCGGTGTCCAGATCCGCTTCGACGAACGCACGACAGCGCATCAGTCGACCCAGAAAATCGACATTGGTTTGCGGCCCTACCGCCTCGAAGCCAGCCAGTGCCGCGCGCATACGCAGGATCGCCTGGGCGCGGTCTTCGCCCCAGACGATGAGCTTGGCGATCATCGGGTCGTAGTGGGGCGTGATGGCATCGCCCTGGCCAATCCCGCTGTCGATGCGCACGGCGGCTGGACGGCCGTCTGTGCCGGCGCCCACTGCAAACGTGATGGCCGCGGGCGTTCGCAGGTGCACGAGCGTGCCGGTGGACGGCAAAAAGCCGCGATCGGGGTTTTCCGCATATACGCGCGCCTCGATGGCATGCCCACGAATGCCCAGATCGGATTGCGTTCGGGGCAAACGTTCGCCGGCCGCTACCCGAAGCTGCCACTCGACCAGATCCAGCCCGGTGATCATTTCGGTCACTGGATGCTCCACCTGCAGACGGGTGTTCATCTCCATAAAGTAGAAGGCACTGCTGGCGTCAACGATGAACTCGACCGTGCCAGCGCCCACGTAGCCCACGGCGCGCGCCGCCGCGACCGCGGCGTCACCCATGGCCTGACGGCGAGCGGTATCCATGCCGGGGGCGGGCGCTTCTTCAATCACCTTCTGGTGGCGCCGCTGCACTGAGCAATCGCGTTCGAAGAGGTGCACCACGTTGCCATGCGTGTCAGCGAAGACCTGAATCTCGATATGCCGCGGTTTGCTGGCATAGCGCTCGAGCAGCACCGCATCGTTGCCGAAGGCCGATATGGCTTCACGCCGGCACGAGGCGAGCATCGGGGCAAACTCGGCCGCCTCGCGCACGATGCGCATGCCCTTGCCGCCGCCGCCCGCACTGGCCTTGATCAGCAGCGGGTAGCCGATACGCTCGGCATGTTGCGCAAGCAGCGCGTCATCCTGATCGGCATCGTGGTAGCCGGGAATCAGCGGTACGCCCGCCTGAGCCATCAGACGCTTGGACTCGGCTTTCAGGCCCATCGCCCGAATGGCCGATGGCGGCGGACCGATGAACACCAGCCCGGCATCAGCGCAGGCCTGCGCAAAGGCCTCGTTTTCCGACAGAAAGCCGTAGCCCGGGTGAATCGCCTGAGCGCCCGTACGCAGCGCCGCTTCAATGACTGCGTCGCCACGCAAGTAGGATTCGCGTGCAGCGGCCGGGCCCAGACGCAGCGCTTCGTCACAGGCGCGCACATGTTGCGCGTGTGCATCCGCATCGGAATAGACCGCGACGGTGCGCATACCGAGCTTGCGCGCAGTGGCAGCGACGCGGCAGGCAATTTCGCCTCGGTTGGCGATCAGGATTTTTTCAAACATGGTGGGATGTCCCCCGGCAGACGTTGGCCGCGATCACGCGCGGCGTGTCACGGCTGAACAGCGTCCGAGGATACCCTGCCGTAGCCGTAGCCGTAGCCGTAGCCGTAGCCGTAGCGAATGCAGTGCGTCCCGGGGTGCATGCGCCGGCTCCGGTCACGCAAGCGGGCAGGACGGGTATCCTGCCGGCCGTCCAACCGTTTGCGTACAGAGGCTCAGATGTCGATCTTCACCCGGGTGACGCTGTTCACCGATACCGATGGGCGTGCGAGGTTTCGCGAGGAGCCGATTGCCCTCGACCAGGGCACGCCGGCGTCGATGCTCTCAGCCCCGCTGCCGGCGAGTGCACTGCAGCTGCGTCAAAGCCCGGTCGGGTTTCGCAGCAGCTTTCACTGCACCGGTTCACCGCAATGGGTGTTCATCCTGAGTGGCCAGATGGAGATCGGGCTTCAGGATGGCAGCTCACGCGTGTTCAGCGCCGGCCAGCACTTCTATTCCGCCGATGTGCTGCCCGAGGGCGCCACCTTTGATCCGGCGGTGCACGGTCACTGGAGCCGACAGGCCGGGCCTGATCCGCTGGTCACGGTGTTCGTGCGCGGCTGAGCGGATCACTCCTGCGGGCGCCAGCGCGGCGCACGCTTTTCCAGAAATGAAGCGATCCCTTCGCGGCCTTCTTCGCTGGCACGGGTCTGGGCGATGCGCTGGGCGGTGTCGCGAATGAGCAGATCATCGATCGGACGCCCCGGGATGTCGCGCAACAGCCGCTTGGTTTCGCTCATGGCACCAGGCGCGCCTTGCAGCAGTGCGCCCAGCATGCGACTGACCGCATCGTCCAGCTCCGCCGGAGGCACCAGTTCCTGCACCAGGCCGATCCGATAAGCCTCGGCCGCATCGAACACCTCGGCGCTCAGGAAGTACCGGCTGGCAGCCCGCTCGCCCATGGCGCGGATCACATACGGGCTGATCATGGCGGCAATCAGGCCGATGCGCACTTCGGTCAGGCAGAACCGTGCGTCGGTGCTGGCAATCGCCACATCGCAGGCACTGACCAGCCCCATGCCACCGGCAAACGCCGGGCCATGCACCCGTGCCACGGTCGGCTTGGGTGATTGGGCCAGCGTGCGCAGCAACGTGGCAAGCGCCATGGCGTCGGCTTCATTTTCGGCTGCTCCGTAACCCGAGGCGGCCTTCATCCAGTTCAGGTCTGCGCCCGCACAAAACGCGCTGCCCTGACCCGCCAGCACCAGAGCGCGGACATCGGGATCTTCCGAGGCGGCCCCAATGGCATCGGTGAGTTCGGCGATCAGCGCCACATTCAGCGCATTGCGCACCTCGGGCCGGTTGAGCCAAATCACGGCCACGCCGTGCTGCAGGGTTGTTTGAAGGGTCGAATAGGTCATGGTGAGGGCATCGCGCCGTGATCGGTCTGGGGGAAGGTTCATCAGAAGCCATCTCTATGGAGAATGGCATTCGACGGGCAGCATACTCCGGCAAACCGGCCGGAATTTCGACAAGCCGCATTTGACAGATCGACGACCGCCCCTCACCGTAGCGGGGTCATCTACAGGCTGGCTGCAAGCTGTTTGCAGCGCATGGCCGGAACACTCGCAAACCGACACAAGGAGACCCCATGGCGCACGATATCGTGATTCGCGGCGGACAGATCGTCGACGGCACAGGCAGCGGACCGGTTCAGGGCGATGTCGCCATCGACGGCGGATTGATCACAGCCGTCGGTAAGGTGGATGGGCGCGGCAAGCGCGAGATCGACGCACAAGGCCAGACCGTGACGCCGGGGTTTGTCGACATTCACACGCACCTGGACGCACAGATCGGCTGGGACCCGCATTGCACGCCGGTCAGCTGGCACGGCGTGACCACCGCGTTGCTGGGCAATTGTGGCGTGACGTTTGCCCCCTGCCGCCCAGGCGACAAGGAAGTGCTGGCCGGCATGATGGAATCGGTCGAGGACATCCCCCGGCAAGCCATCCTGAGCGGTCTGCCCTGGAACTGGGAAGACTACGGCGGCTACCTGGATGCCATCGAAGGCTTGCGTCCCGGTATCAACGTGACCGGTCTGGTCGGACACAGCGCCGTGCGTTTTTACGTGATGGGCGAGCGCGCGGTGGAAGAGCAGGCCACAGCAGATGAGCGTCGCCAGATGGCACGCATCGTGGGCGAAGCGGTGGATCGTGGTGCAGTGGGCTTTTCGACCAACCGGTTTGCGCCGCACACGCTGCCCGACGGGCGACCCATTCCCGGCACCTTTGCCGACCCGGCCGAGCTGGTCGAGATTGCCCGGGCGGTGGGCCCGCGCGGCGGCATCATGCAGGCGGTCGGTGCCGATTTCGATGTGCTCAAGGCGATGGCCGATCAGGGCGGCAGCCGTGTGCTCTTCAGCTACAACGTGGGCCCCGATGGTTCGCTTGCCGGTCAGCGGCGCAGTGCACTCGAGACCCTGTGCGCAGGCACCGGGCGCGACATGACCGCGGTGGCGCAGGTGCGCAGCTCCGGTCTGGTGTTCGGTCTGCAGACCAGTCTGCCGATTGCCACCCGCGGTGAAGCCTGGAAGGCGCTGCGGGCCATGCCCTTTGCACAGCGCCTGGCCACGATCGATGACCCGGTCAAGCGGGCGGTGCTGATTGAGGAAGCCAAGCAGCTGGGGTTCCCGGTGATTCTGGGTGCCAGCATCGAGAAGGTCTTTCACATGGGTGACGGGCCGGTGCCTGACTATGCAGCCGGCGAGTCGTGCCAGCTGCTGGCGATGGCGGCAGCGCGCGGTGAGCACTGGATCGAGACTTTCATGCGCATGAACCTCGCCACACGCGGCAAGGTGCTCTACACCCTGCGCATGTTCAACCCCGACATGAACGGACTGTCGCACCTCATCAGCAGCCACAATGTGATCCCGGGGCTGGGTGATGCCGGCGCGCACGTGTCGCAGGTCATGGATTCGGGCTGGTCGACGTTCATCCTGTCACACTGGGTGCGCGAAAAAGGTCTGTATTCGCTGGGTGAGGCCGTGCGGCGCATGACGTCTGCGCCGGCGCGCGTGCTGCGTCTGAGCGACCGCGGCGTGCTGGCGCCTGGCATGCGGGCTGATGTGAACGTCTTCGATGCCTCGAAGGTGGCCGAGCTGCATCCGGAAGTCGTACATGATTTCCCGGGAGGTGCTACGCGCTACATCCAGAAGTCGGTGGGCTATCGGGCGACGCTGGTCAATGGCGAAGTCAGCGTGGAAAACGGCGAGTTCACCGGTGCGCGCGCCGGTCGTGTGCTGCGCCATCAGTCCACGCAACATGCCCACTGATCTCACGCAAGCGAGCGCAGCCGGCTTGTCGCGGCTCTATGCCCGCGGCAAGGCCTCGCCCTCGGAAGCGCTGGCCGCGATCCTGGCGCGCACCGAGCGCGTCAATCCGCTGATCAACGCGTTCAGCCATCTCGACACGGATGCGGCACGCCTGGCTGCGCGTGCCTCGGAGCGGCGCTGGCTTAGGGGTCGCCCCTTGTCCGCCCTGGATGGCGTGCCGGTGTCGATCAAGGAGCTGGTCGGCGTGCGCGGCTGGCCGCTGTCGATGGGCAGCCGGCTCACCGGCGCCGCCACGGCGACCGAGGACGCTCCCGTGGTGGCGCGACTGCGCGAGGCGGGCGCAGTGCTCTTTGCGCAAACCACCAGCCCGGAGTTCGGGCACAAGGGCGTCACGGACTCGCCGCTGCACGGCATCACCCGCAATCCCTGGAAACTCGACCGCACGCCCGGCGGGTCGTCGGGCGGCTCGGCTGCAGCCGTGGCCGCAGGGTTGGGTCCGCTGGCCATCGGGACTGATGGCGGCGGGTCGATCCGCATTCCCGCGAGCTTTTGCGGCCTGGTGGGCGTGAAGGCCACGTTCGGGCGCGTGCCGGCCTGGCCGCCTTCGCTGGTGGGCGACCTGGCCAATACCGGCCCGATGGCCCGCACGGCGCTCGACTGCGCGCTCATGCTCAATGCGCTCACGCGCCCGGATGCACGCGACCCTTACGCATTGCCGCCCGACGATACGGATTACAGCCGCCTGACCCTGCGCCCCAAGTCCATGAAGGTGGCACTGGTGATGAAGATGGGCGCCCATCCGCTGGACCGTGACGTCGCGGCCAAGGTTCGCGCGGCTGCACTGCGCTTCGAGGCGATGGGGTGTGCAGTAGAGGAGGTGAAGGCGCCGTATCCCTTCGAGCAGGCAATGCGCACCTTTGGCATTCACTGGTTTGCGGCCATGCAGCGGTTGACCGCGCAATATCCGCCAGCCAGACAGAATGAGTTCGACACCAGCCTGCAGGCTCAGGCCCGTGCGGCTCAAGCCTATACGCTGCGCGATTTCGCCGATGCCCAGGCCGCACGTCGCGATCTCGCGTTTGCGTGGTCGCAGCTGTTGACACGGTTCGACCTGCTGCTGACCCCCATGGTGGCCGTGCCGCCCTTTGCGGTCGGCCTCACCGCACCGCCCGGTGCCCACGGCAAACCCAATGCCTTGTGGACGCCCTATTCATCGACTTTCAATCTGTCGCGCCATCCGGCGGCCACGGTGCCCTGCGGGCTCACGCGCGACGGCTTGCCGATCGGGTTGCAGATCGTTTCGGGCCATTATCGCGATGCACTGGTCCTGGCGGCCGCTGCACGGTATGCCCAGATCGACCCGCTCGTTTTTCCTGAATTGCCCACCGACTGACCACACAGGACACCACCATGAGCACACTGCCCGCGTCCGTCTCCATCACTGACGACACCATGCGCGAAGGTCTGCAGATCGAGAGCGCCAAGATTCCGGTCGATGCCAAGCTGCGCCTGCTGGATGCGCTGGGTGACACCGGCGCCAGGGTGATTTCGATCGGCTCGTTCGCGCACCCCAAATGGACGCCTCAGATGGCGTGCATCGACGAGATCGCCGAGCGCTTCCAGCCTAAGCCCGGCGTGAAGTACACCGCGGCGGTGTTCAACAAGGCCGGCTACGACCGTGCTGATCGCTACTTCCCCAAGCTCGATGTGCGCAAGAAATCGAGCCTGCCGGGCACCTCGGTGGAGTTGTGTGACACCTTCGCGCGGCGCAACTACAACCGCTCGCAAGCGCAGCAGATTGCCGCGCTGGATGCCACCGTGGCGGCTGCCAAGGCAGCAGGTGCCACGCAAGCCTCAGTGGGTATCGGTAATCCGTTTGGCTCCAACTTCGAAGGGCCGTTCTCGCTCAAGCAGCGCATGGACCTGCTCGAGCTGATGTTCAACAAATGGAAGGACGCCGGCATCGAGGTGACCCGCGTGGCGCTGTATGAGGCGATGGGCTGGAACCTGCCGCATACCGTGCGCGAGACCATGGTCGCGATCCGCGAGCGCTGGCCTCAAGTGAAGAGCTTTCACATGCATCTGCACAACCAGCGCGGCTCGACCATTGCCAGCTACTACGAGGCCCTGCAACTCGGTGCCACCGAGTTTGATACTTGCCTCGGCGGCATGGGTGGCTGCCCCTATTCGGGCAACGGCCGCTCGGCGGGCCATGTACCCACGGAAGATTTCGTCGATCTGTGCCACGAGATGGGCATTCAGACTGGCTACAAGCTCGACAAGCTGATTGAGGCCGTCGCCATCGCTGAAGAAGTCGTGGGCCATTCACTGTGGGGCCATGTGTCCAAGTCGGGCCCGCGTCCACGCGGCGATCAACTCTTTCCGGCCAACATGCCTTTCATTGAAACGCTGGAAGAGGCGGCGCATTTCCGCAAGGGCCCCGAGGTGTATGCCGGGCAGATCTCGCCCTGGCGTGACGACTCCGCCCTCATGAAGAGCTGAGCGACGCACATGACCGACCTCACGCCCGCTGCGTCCGGACCGACGCTCTACCACTGCACCCGGGCGCGTTCGATGCGCCCGCTGTGGACCCTGCTGGAACTGGGTTTGCCGCACAAGCTCGTGACCATGCCCTTCCCGCCGCGAGTGCTGCAGAAGGACTACCTGAAGATCAACCCGCTGGGGACCATCCCCTGCCTGATCGATGGCGATGTGTTCATGACCGAGTCGGCGGGTATCTGTCAGTACCTGGTCGAGCGTGACGGGCACACGCCGCTGGCCGTGCGTCCGGACGAACCCGATTACGGTGCGTATCTGAACTGGCTGCATCGCAGCGACGCCACCTTCACCTTTCCTCAGACGCTGGTCCTGCGCTACACCCGTCTGGAGCCTGAGGAGCGGCGCAACCCGCAGGTGGCCGGCGACTACCGCAAGTGGTTCCTCGCCCGCATGCGCAGCGTCGAAGAGGCGCTTGCCACCCGCGAGTACCTGTGTGCCGGGCGCTTCACCATTGCCGACATTTGCGTGGGCTATGCCGTCGTACTCGCCAACAGCCTGGACATCCAGGAAGTGTTCACGCCCAACGTGAAGCGCTGGTTCGACCGTCTTGCCGAGCGGCCTGCCTACCGCAAGGCCTTCGATCTCTGAGTTCTTTCCGGAGTTGTCATGTCTGTCATCGAGTCGACACTCGACACGCGTTCAGAGCGGTTCGCACAAAATCGCTCTGAAATGCTCGAGACCCTGGGCGAGCTTGACGCCCTGCACGAGGAAGTCGCCGCCGGCGGTGGCGAGGACGCCATGAAGCGGCTGCGCGCCCGCGGCAAGATGCCGCTGCGTGAGCGTATCGCGCTGGTGCTGGATCCTGATACCCCGTTCCTTGAAATCAGCCCGTTGGCGGCCTGGCGCTCGGAGTTTCAAGTGGGCTCGGGCTTCGTCGTGGGGATTGGCGTGATCGAGGGCGTGGAGTGCGTCATCCTGGGCCATGACCCTTCAGTGCGTGCTGGCGCCTTCAATGCGTTCAATGCCAAGAAGCTGATGCGCGGGCTCGAAATTGCCCGCGATAACCGCATGCCTTATGTTCAGTTCGTGGAGTCGGCGGGTGCCGATTTGCGCGGCGATTCGGGCGGCGACCCGGAGGCTGCCATTCGCCGCGAGACCGGCCATTTTGCCGAGTCCGGGCGGCTGTTCTATGAGATCACCGAACTCTCCAAGATGCGCATCCCGACCATCTCGGTGGTGTTCGGGGCGTCCACCGCAGGCGGGGCCTATCAGCCCGGCATGAGCGACTACAACATTTTCATTCGCGGCCAGTCGAAAGTCTTTCTGGGCGGCCCGCCGCTCGTGAAGATGGCCACGGGCGAAGATGCCGACGAAGAGAGCCTGGGTGGCGCGCAGATGCACTGCACGATCTCCGGTCTGGGCGACTATCTCGCCGAGGACGAGACCGACGGCATCCGCATGTGCCGTGAGGTGGTGTCGCATCTGAACTGGCGCAAGCAGGGCCCGGGGCCCACGCATGCCGCTGATGAGCCGCTCTACAGCGCCGAGGACCTCCTGGGCGTGGTGTCGCGCGATCTGCGGCAACCCTTCGATATGCGCGAGGTGATTGCGCGCATCGTGGATGGTTCGCGCTTCGAGGAATTCAAGCCGCTTTACGGTCCCACGCTGGTCACCGGCTGGGCGTCCATCCATGGCTACCCGATCGGCATCCTGGGTAACAACGGTGCGCTGTTTCCGGAGTCGGCCGAGAAGGCCGCGCAGTTCATTCAGCTGTGCAACCAGATCGATGTGCCGCTCCTTTTCCTGCACAACATCACCGGCTTTCTTGTGGGTACGGATTTCGAGCAGAACGGCATCACCAAAAATGGTTCGAAGATGATCAACGCGGTGTCCAATTCCACCGTGCCGCACATCACCGTGATCGTGGGCGCCTCCTATGGTGCGGGCAACTACGGCATGAGCGGGCGTGCGTTTGGTCCGCGTTTCACCTTCATCTGGCCGACCGCAAAAATTGCAGTCATGGGCCCCAAGCAGATGGCGGGCGTCATGACCATCGTGCAGCGCAGCGCCACAGAGCGACGCGGTGAGGTGTTTGACGAAGCCGCCAACGACAAGCGCGTGGCGGTGGTCGAGCACTGGGCTGAGGAGCGCTCCAAGGGCCTGTATGCCACCTCACGCATTGCGGACGACGGCATGATCGATCCGCGTGACACCCGCGATGTGATCGGCATTGCGCTGTCGGCCTGCCACAACAAGGCCATTGCAGGCACCAAGGAGTACGGCACATGGCGGATGTGACCCTCAAACCCATCCGTCGCCTGCTGGTGGCGAACCGCGGCGAGATCGCCCGGCGCATCATGCGCACCGCGCATCACATGGGCATCGATACCGTGGCCATCTATGCCGATGGCGATGTGTCGGCGCCTTTCGTGCGCGAAGCGGATGTCGCCATGGCGCTGCACGGACGCACCTCCGCACAGACCTATCTGGACGTGGGCAAAGTGCTCGATGCCTGCAAGCGCGCTGGCGCCGACGCGGTGCATCCGGGCTACGGTTTTCTGTCCGAGAATGCCGGCTTTGCTCAAGCCGTGATCGACGCGGGCCTCACCTGGGTGGGCCCCTCGCCGGCTGCGATCCGTGGCATTGGTGACAAGCTCGCAGCCAAGCAGCTCATGCAGACCGTGGGCGTGCCCACGCTCGATGCCCATGAACTGGTGGAAGGGGCGGATGCCGCAGCCGCCGCGCAGCGCATTGGCTATCCGGTGCTGATCAAGGCAGCCGGAGGCGGTGGCGGGCGCGGCATGCGCATCGTCGAGTCGCCTGCAGGCCTGGAGTCGGCCATCGCCGGCGCGCGTCGCGAAGCACTGTCGGCGTTCGGTAATGGCACGGTCTTTCTGGAGCGCTGGCTCACCGCGTCACGGCACGTGGAAATCCAGGTGCTGGGCGACCGGCACGGCAACCTCGTGCATCTGTTCGAGCGTGAGTGCTCCATTCAGCGTCGTCATCAGAAGATCATCGAGGAAGCACCTTCCCCCGCGTTGAACCCCGAGTTGCGCGAGCGCATGGGGCAAGCCGCGCTCGCCGCCGTGCGGGCCATCGACTATCACTCGGCAGGCACAGTGGAGTTTTTGCTGGCCGGCAACGAATTTTTCTTCCTGGAGGTCAACACGCGTCTGCAGGTGGAGCATCCGGTCACAGAAGCCATTACCGGGCTGGACCTGGTGCGCGAGCAGATCCGCATCGCCGAAGGCGAGCATCTGGGCTACGCGCAAAAGGATCTGGGCATCACCGGACATGCCATCGAGGCACGGCTGTGCGCAGAGAATCCGGCCAAGCAATTCTTGCCCACGCCGGGTCGGATCGATGTGTGGGAGCCGGCGCACGGCGACGGCGCGCGGTTCGACTCGGGTATCGAGTCGGGCAGCGACATCGCCATCGAGTTTGATCCCATGATCGCCAAGGTGATCGTGCATGCGCCCACGCGTCGTGAGGCGGCCTCCAGGCTGGCGCGTGTACTGGAGTCGACCCGACTGCAGGGCATCACGCACAACCGCGATTTTCTGGTGTCCACGCTGCGTTCACCTGAGTTTCTCGCGGGCGACACCACCACCGACTTCATCGCCCGGGTGGCGCCCGCACCGGTACGCACGCATTCAAGCGATGAACACGTGATGGCTGCGGTCGCCGCGGCGCTGCATGCCAGCCGACTCAGACATACCCATGCCAAGGTGCTGCGCAGCGTGCAGCCTGGCTGGCGCAATTCCAAGATGCCGCCTCAGCGTGTGGCCTATCAGTTGCCCGGACGCGATCCCAAAGCCAAGCTCGAGGTGGCGTATCGGCAGCAGCGCGATGCGAGCGTGTCGGTGCAGGTCAACGGCCAGGACCACCTTGCGCGGGTACACCGCTTTGATGCACGCAGCATCGAGCTCGAGGTCGATGGCCGTCGCAGCACGGTGCAGATCACCCGCTCGGGCGATCGCTGTCTCTTGCACGGGCCGTTCGGCGACCTGGAGCTGCGCGAGTTGCCCCGCTTTGCCCGGGCCGACCGTGCGCAGTTCAGTGGCGGCCTGCAGGCGCCCATGCCCGGCAGGGTACTGTCCATTGCAGCCAAGGCGGGCCAGAGCGTGGAGCGTGGCCAGCTCCTGTTGATCCTTGAAGCCATGAAGATGGAGCACCGCATCACGGCGCCCGCCGATGGGCTGGTGAAAGCCATTCGCGTGGCTGAGGGCGATCAGGTGGCCAATGGTGCCGTGCTGGTCATGCTGGAAGAAAAGAAGGACTGAGGAGAACGCAGCGATGGCAGGTACTGAAGCGACTCTGTACAAGGTGGAAAATGGTGCGGCCTGGATCACGCTCAACCGGCCCGAAAACCGCAATGCCTTGTCTGCGGTGCTGGTCAATGAGCTGGCCGCGCATTTCGACGCAGCCCAGGCTGACCCAGCGGCACGATGCATCGTCATCACCGGCAATGGCCCGGCGTTTTGTGCTGGCGCCGACCTCAAGAACCCGCCAGGATCGGCCACAGAAGGACGCCCTTCAGTGTCGCTGCCCCAGATCCTCAAGCGCATGCAGGACAGCCCCAAGCCTGTGATCGTGGCGGTCAATGGCGCAGCCTTTGCCGGCGGCCTGGGCCTGGTGGGCGCAGCCGATATCGTCATCACGGCAGATGAGGTGCCTTACAGTTTTTCTGAGGTGCGCATCGGCGTGATTCCCGCGGTGATTGCCGTGGTCTGTGTGCCTAAGCTTGGTACCCATCATGCGATGAAGCTCTTTCTCTCAGGCGAGCGCTTCACTGGGACTCAGGCGGTGGCGATGGGCTTTGCACATCGTGCGGTGCCGCTGGCGCAGTTGCGTGCTGCCGTGCAAGAAGAGATCGACATGATTCGTCTCGGTGGTCCCATTGCAGTGGCTGAGTGCAAGAAGCTCGTGCGGCGTGTGCAGCAGCTCAACGTGGACGAGGGCTTCGCAGAGATGGCGGTCTGGAGCCGCAGCATGTTCGTGTCGCCCGAGGGGCAAGAAGGCATGGCCGCGTTTCGCGAGAAGCGCAAACCGTCCTGGATCCAGGAGAACTGAAATGTCCAGTGTGATGCAAGACCGTCAATCCGTTGCGGCCCAAGGCGCTGTATCGCATGCGCCGTGGCCCACCGACCCTGAAGCCCTCGATGCGTTTCGCGCACAGGTGGCGGCGTGGTTTGCGGCCAATCGCCCGCCCGAGCCCGATTTCCTGTTGCCCGAGTCCTTCATGGAAGTGGGCACCGATGAGCAGTTCGTCTATCTGCGCAACTGGCAGCGCAAGGTCTATGACGCGGGTTATCTGGGCATGGCCTGGCCGTCGCAGTACGGCGGTGGTGGACGGCCCCAGGTGTATCAGGACATCGTCAATGCCGAGATGGCCCGCGCGAAGGTGCCGTTTGTACCGAACACCATCGGGCTGAACTGGGCGGGTCCGCTGATTCTTTCGATCGGGACCGAGGAAGAAAAGCGCCGCTACATTCCGGGCATCCTGAATGCCGACGAGATCTGGTGCCAGGGTTTCTCCGAACCTGACCAGGGCTCCGACCTGGCCAACAGCCAGACCCGCGCGGTGCGCGACGGCGACGACTACATCGTCAACGGCTCCAAGATCTGGACCAGTCTGGGCAGCCATGCGAAGTACATGATCCTGCTGGCCCGCACGAACCCCGAGCAGCCGCGCTATTCGGGGTTGTCGTTTTTTCTGGTGCCGATGCAGGCGCCGGGGATCGAGACCCGTCCGATCCGCAAACTCACGGGCGAGTTTGGCTTCAACCAGACCTTCTTCACCGATGCGCGCATCCCGGTGAGTTGCCGCATGGGCAAGGAAGGTGAGGGCTGGAAGATCGCTATGCTCACGCTCACCTTCGAGCGCGGCGCAACCGGCGGGCAGGCGGGCGGCCTGGCCCGCATGGCGCTGGGCGTGGGCGATGTGATGGAGCTCGCGCGTCGTTCGCGTCGCGACGGGCGTCCCGCACTGGATGACCCGTTCGTGCGCGACCAGATGGTGCGCTTCATGATCGAAGACCAGGGCGACAAGCTGTGCGCGGCGCGAGCCGCTGTGCCCGCGCTGTGCAGCGAGCGTCCGCAGGCGATTCCGCTGTCATCCAAGTTGCGCCGCTCGGAACACATGCGCCGCATGCTGCAATTTGCGCTGTCCCTTCAAGGGGCCAACGCCGTGCGCTGGATGGGCGACGCCCAGGCCGTCGAGGGCGGCAAGTGGCAACGCTCCTACTTCAACTCCTTTGCCTCCACCATTGGCGGTGGCACCAGCCAGATCCAGGCGAATATCGTCGGAGAGCGCGTGCTGGGACTGCCCAAGGACTGATGCCATGACTGCTGTTGCTGCGCCTGCGGTGGGCGCTTCGATTCGACTCTCCCAGGCGCTCAGTTTCGGCCAAGAGCAGGCGATGTTGTTGGAGGCGGCCACCGCGTTCTGTCGCGATCAGTCGCCTGTGTCGGCCGTGCGTGCCCGCATGGGGACCGAGCATGGGTTTGACCGTGCGGTCTGGGACGCCATGGTGGCACTGGGCTGGTCTGGTCTGGCGGTGCCCGAATCGCTGGGCGGCAGCGGCCTCACGCTCGCCGAAGCAGCCACCATCAGCGAGCCCATGGGCCGGCATCTGCTGGCCACACCGTTTGCAGCCACCCAACTTTTCGTGCAGGGCGTGCTCGCAGGTGGCAGCGCTGCGCAGCAGGCCGTGTGGTTGCCCCCCGTCTGTGGCGGGGCGATCGGCACGGTGGCGCTGTTTGAGCGCGACGGCGACTGGACGCTCGAGGACATCGAGGCACGTGCGGCGCGGGCCGGTGCATCGGTGAAGCTCGAAGGCATGAAGATGCTGGTGCCCGACGCTGCAGTCGCCGATGCACTGCTGGTGTCGGTGATGCTCGAAGGTGCCCCGGCACTCGCACTCGTCCATCGCGACCAGCTCGGCGCGCAGGCGCTGCAACGCGAGACGGTCATTGACGAGACCCGCCGCAGCTATCAGCTCGACCTCACAGGCATTGAAGTGCCGGCCGCAGCCCTGATCGAGGGCGTAGCCGCGCTGAACGCACTCGCGGCCGTCCGGCGTGCCGCCTGGCTGCTGGCCAGCGCCGAAGCGGCGGGCGGCATGGCGGGTGTGCTGGATGTGGTGGTCGACTATCTCAACACCCGCACCACCTTTGGCCGCAAGATCGGCAGCTACCAGTCGCTTAAGCACACCTGTGCCGACATGCTTGTGAGCATGGAGCGTTCGCGCTCGCATGTGTATCACTGCGCCACGCTGATCACCGAGGGCGCGCAGCCTCAGGCACTGGAAGTGGCGCTGCGCATGGCCAAGGTGGAATCAGGCGATGGCTTCGTGTTTGCAGGTGACCGAGCGGTGCAGTTTCATGGGGGCTTTGGCTTCACCTGGGATTGCGATGCGCAGCTTTTCTTGCGCCGTGCGCTGTGGCTGCAGCACAGCTTTGGCGACGCGGCCCATCATCGGCGCAGGCTGGCCGATCTGCTGTTGCCGCATGAGGACACAGGCCGCCTGCACGGCTCGCGCCGAGCCGGTGGCGGTCAGTCCGCCGTGAGCAAAAATGGATGACCTCAGTGGGCCGCCGTGGTTCGCTGCTTCTGGAGTACACCGATGGATTTGAGTGATGGGCCGGTTTACGAGGCGTTTCGCGCCGAAGTGCGCGCATTCATTGCTGCCAACCGGCATCTGGCGCCGGTGGCGGGCGGTCCGCGCGACGAGAAAGCCCGTGCCTGGCAGCGGCTTCTGATCAGTTATGGCTACACGGCGCGCACCATCCCGAAGGCTTATGGCGGCGCGGGCGAGGCGCCCGATCTGCTGAAGTCCCGCATCCTCGCCGAGGAATTCGCTACCGCCCGTGTGAGCCCGGGTCTGGGCGGGCAGGGCATCAACATGCTGGTGCCGACCCTGCTGGCCATGGGCACCGAGGAGCAGAAGCGCCAGTTTATTGCGCCCACACTTCGTGGCGAGATGGTCTGGTGTCAGGGTTATTCAGAACCGGGCGCGGGCAGCGACCTCGCCAACCTGCGCACCGCAGGCGTGTTGCAGGGCGACCATTGGGTGGTCAACGGCCAGAAGATCTGGACCAGCACAGCGCACCTGGCCGACTGGTGCTTTTGCCTGGTGCGCACCGAACCCGATGCGCCCAAGCACAAGGGCATCAGCTTTCTGTTGTTTCGCATGGATACCCCGGGCATTGAGATTCGCCCGCTCGTGGACATGACCATGCAGGCCAACTTCAACGAGGTGTTCTTCACCGATGTGAAGGTGCCTGCACATCAGATCGTGGGGCGCCGCGGCGAAGGCTGGATGGTGGCCAACGTCATTCTTAAGAACGAGCGCAATTCGCTTGCCGACCCGAATATTGCGCAGGCGCGCCTGAACGGCATCGCCGAGCTCATGAAGTCGGAAACGGTGGATGGCGTGCGCCTCATCGATCAGCCCCAGTATCTGGACCGGCTGATGCGGCTGCAGGCGCGCGTGATGGCCATGCAGTACAACGACCTGCGGCTGGTCTCGGCCGAGCTCAACGGCACCGGCGGCACCGAGCTCGCGGGCATGATCGTCAAGATGCAGGGCACCGAGCTGCGCCACGAGATCGAGGCCCTGGGGATCGACGTGATGGGCGAGCGCGGGCTGGGTTTCGGCACGCACCCGTATCTGCAGGATGCGGGTGCCTGGCAGGTGCACTACATGTACTACCTGGGCCTGATCATTGGCGGCGGCACCAATCAGATCCAGAAGAACATCATCAGCGAGCGTGGCTTGGGGTTGCCCAAGGAGCCGCGCGCCGCAGGAGCCGCATGATGGAATTCGGACTCTCATCGGATCAGAACCTGCTGCGCGAAACCTTCGAGGTGTACCTGCGCGAGCAGTCCACGCTCACGCGGGTGCGCGCCTTTGCTGACGGCGATCAGGGGCGCGCGGCTGACCTGTGGGCTGGCCTGGGCGAGATCGGCCTGAACGGTCTGCTGATTCCCGAAGCCCACGGTGGCCTGGGTATGGGCCCGCTGGAGGCCTGTCTGGCGGCAGAAGCGCTGGGCTATCGGGTGACGCCGGTGCCCTTTGTGGCCCATGCCGGCATGGTGCCCACAGCCTTGATGCTGGCCGGCAGCCCCGTACAGCAGGCCGACTGGCTGCCGCGGATCGCAGCCGGCCGCACGGTGGTCGGAGCAGCCCTGGCCGAACGTAGCGGCGCGCGGGCCGGCGCTGGCGTCACCGCGCACAACGGGCGCCTGGATGGACGTGCCTTGCATGTCCTCGACTTCGAAGCCGATGCCTACCTGGTCGCCGATACCGCTGGCGGATTGCATCTGGTGGCCGCTGATACGCCCGGGCTCACGCGCCGCAGGCTGGAAACGATTGATCGCACCCGCCCCATCGGCGAGCTGATCCTCTCGGGGGTGCAGGGTGATCGGTTGCCTGGCGCCAATGCGGAGGTCTGTCAGCGTGTGCTGGACATCGGACGTGCTCTGCTGGCCGCCGATTCGCTGGGCGCAGCGCAAAACATGATCGACCAGGCCGTCGCCTATGCCGGTCAGCGGGTGCAGTTCGGACGCGTGATCGGGTCGTTCCAGGCGGTCAAGCACCTGTGCGCGACCATGGCGGCCGACCTCGAGCCCACCCGCGCCTTCGTCTGGTATGCCGGGCACGCCCTGGGCACCGACCCGCAGGACGCCTCGCGGGTGGTCTGTCACCTCAAGGCCCATCTGAGCGACGTGGCCACCTCGGTCGCCAAGACCGCCACCGAAGTGCACGGCGGCATGGGATTCACCGATCTGGTCGGTTTGCACTACTGGTTCAAGCGGATCGGCTTCAACCGCCAGATGCTCGGTTCGCCCGAGCGGCTGCGCGCGCAGGCAGCCCGCCTTCAGGGATGGCAGTGATCTGAGCTATCCTTCACCCACCCGGTTCCCGCATACGGCACCGTCTACAAACAACAGGGAGACTTCGATGAATATGCAGTCCCATCCGGCCGCATCCGCCTTCGGCCTGAACCCCACCGACGATCTGCACGATCTGCGCATGTCCGAAAAGGCCATGCCGCTGTACGAGCACGTCAAGCGCTTCGTGAAAGACGTGGTCGAGCCCATGTCGGTCAAGTTCCACAAGATCGGCGAAGGTCGTGCTGACCGCTGGAGCTATGCCCCGGGCCAACTCGAGACGCTCGAGGAAGCCAAGAATCAGGCCAAGAAAGAAGGCCTGTGGAATTTCTTCCTGCCCGATGCCGAAACCGGCGAAGGCCTGTCGAATCTGGATTACGCCTACATCGCCGCCGAGCTGGGCAAGAACCGCCTGGCGTCGCAGTCGATGAACTGTTCGGCCCCTGACACCGGCAACATGGAAGTGCTCGAGCGCGTCGGCACCCCCGAGCAGAAAGAAAAGTGGCTCAAGCCCCTGCTGGCGGGTGAAATCCGCTCGGCCTATGCCATGACCGAACCCGACCGTGCTTCGTCCGATGCCAAGAACATCGGCATGCGTGCCGTGAAAGACGGTAACGACTGGGTGATCAACGGCGAGAAGTATTACATCTCGGGTGCCGGCGACCCGCGCTGCAAGATCATGATCACCATGGTCAAGACCAGCCCCGACGCCCCGCCTCACAAGCAGCAGTCGCAGATCCTGGTGCCAATCGACCAGCCCGGCGTCAAGATCCTCGGCCCGATGCACGTGTTCGGCCATGACGACGCCCCTCACGGCCACATGCACATCAAGTTCGACAATGTGCGCGTGCCCGATTCCAACATGCTGCTGGGCGAAGGCCGTGGCTTCGAGATCTCGCAGGTGCGTCTGGGCCCCGGCCGTATTCACCACTGCATGCGCTCGATCGGCGCTGCTGAAAAAGCCCTTGACCTGATGATCCAGCGTGGCCTCTCGCGTGAAGCCTTCGGCAAGAAGATCGCGCATCTGGGTGGCAACGTCGAGATCATCTCGCGTGCCCGCATCGAGATCGAATCGATGCGCCTGATGGTGCTCAAGGCCGCCAAGGCCATGGACGTGCTGGGTAACCGTGAAGCCCGTATCTGGGTGCACATGGTCAAGGCCCTGGTGCCCGAGCGTGCATGCAAGATCATCGATGACGCGATCCAGATGCATGGCGCCACCGGTGTGTCGCAGTGGAGCCCGCTGTCGGAGATGTACACCCAGCAGCGCACCCTGCGGATCGCCGACGGCCCGGATGCGGTGCACCACCTGGTGGTCGGCCGCAACGAACTGCGCCGCTACGAGTCTTCTGACGAAGACGTCACTTCAGCCGCCGTCTGGCGCAACTGAAGTCGACTGATCCCGATACCGACCCGCCCGTTCAGGGCGGGTCGCGTTCGCGCAGTCCTCGAGAACGGGCCCTCATCGAGGGCCCCATCTCCCGCACCCTGGCACGCTTTGCGCTGCCACTGCTGCTCACCAACATCCTGCATTCGCTGGCCGGCACCTGGAACGCCATCTGGGTGAGTCGTGTGCTGGGCGAACACGCCCTCACGGCGGTGGTGAACTCGAACATCTTCATGTTCATGATGATGGGCGTGGTGATGGGCATCGGCATGGCGGCCGGTGTGGGCATCGGTCAGTCGATCGGCGCAGACGATCGCAGCGGCATCCGCAAGGTGGTGGGAACAGCCATTGCATCGGTGCTTGCCTTTGCGCTGCTGGTGGCGGTTGCGGGATGGTGGCTGGCACCGATTGCTTTGGACCGTATGCATGTGCCGGATGAGGCGCATGACGCCGCGGTGACCTACCTGCGGCTGGTGTGCCTGTCCATGCCGTCGACCTTTCTCTTCGTGCTGATGATGATGTTGTTGCGCGGCACGGGCGACGCGCGCACGCCGTTTCGATTCAGCCTGTTGTGGATCGGCCTGGGGCTGGTGCTGTCGCCGGTGCTGCTGACGGGGGCCTTTGGCTTGCCGCGCCTGGGCATTGCGGGCGTGGCGCTGGGCGGGCTGCTGGCCAATGGCATCGCGCTGCTGTCGCTGGTCGCCTATCTGTATCGGCGTCGTGTGCTGATCACGCTGCGCGGCGCCGATTTGCGTTTTTTGCGCCCGGACCTGCGCATCGTGAAGATGCTCACCACGCGCGGTTCGCCCATGGCGCTGGAATCCTTCGTCGTGCAGGGTTCCTACTTCGTGCTGCTGGCCATGGTGAATGACTATGGCGCCAAGACTGCCGCAGCCTACAGTGCCGCAGCGCAGTTGTGGAACTACGTGCAGATGCCGTCGATTGCGGTGGCCTCGGCGATGAGCGCCATGAGTGCGATGAACATTGGTGCGCAGCGCTGGGATCGGGTGGAGCGTATTGCGCGCCGAGGGTGTCTGCTGGCGGTCACGCTCACGGGCGCGACCTGCTTGCTGCTGCAGCTGTTGGGCGACTGGCCGCTGCAGTTGTTCCTGCCCCAAGGTGGCGAGACGCTGGCCAAGGCGCGTGGCATCAACGACATCGTGCTGTGGGGCTGGGTGGTGCAGGCGATCACGGGGGGCCTGTGCGCGATCATGCGCTCCAATGCCGCCATGCTGGCGCCCACGCTGATCTATGGCATCACGATGTGGGTGGTGCGTGTGCCGTTTGCCAAGGCGCTGGAGCCCTCGCTGGGCGAGGCCGCCATCTGGTGGAGTTTTCCGATGGGCACCGCCAACTCAGCGCTGCTGGCCTGGGTCTATTACCGCTGGGGCGGCTGGCGCAACAAGCGGCTGGTGGGCAAGCCGGGCGGGTGAGGGGTTGCAGTCCACGATCTGCATCACCGAGCGCGACGCATGCCGCGCGCCTCTTTAGACTGAGCTGAACCCGGGCCTGTGCGTGAGCCTTTGCCTAAGCCCCCACGACACCTATCTTTCGAGGAGCACTGAGATGAGCAATCCACACGACACCCCCGGCTATGACGCCACCCGCTTCGATGGCCGCGTGGCGCTGGTCACCGGCGGCGGTTCACAGACCGATGGGATTGGCAATGGCCGTGCGGCCGCGGTGCTGCTGGCGCGGCGCGGGGCGAAGGTACTGGTCATCGATCGCGCGATCAAGGCCGCGCAGGACACGGTTGCGATGATCACCAAAGAGGGCGGCACAGCGCAGGCCTTCGAGGCCGACGTCTCGCGGGAGGCGGATTGCCAGGCCGCGGTGGCCGCGGCAGTGGCCGCCTGGGGCCGGGTGGATGTGCTGGTGAACAATGTGGGCATCGGCGGCCCGTCGGGCAGCGCGGTGGATCTGGATCTGGCTGCCTGGGACCGCGGCATGGCCATCAACGTGACGTCGATGGTGCTGATGGCGCGCCATGCCATTCCCGAAATGGTGCGTCAGGGGCGCGGCGCCATCGTCAATCTGTCATCGGTGGCGGGCTTGCTCGGCAGCCAGCAAACCGGACTGCTGTATCAGACCTCCAAGGGCGCCATTGTGAACATGACGCGGGCCATGGCCACGCAGCACGCGGCGCAGGGCGTTCGCGCCAATTGCGTGGCGCCGGGCATGGTCTACACGCCGATGGTCTATGCAGGTGGCATGTCGCCCGAGCTGCGCGAGTCACGTCGCAAGCGCTCGCTGCTGCAGGTCGAGGGCAGCGGCTGGGACGTGGGCGAGGCGGTGGTGTTTCTGGCCAGCGATGCGGCGCGCTGGATCACGGGCGCGGTGTTGCCGGTGGATGCGGGGACCACGGCCACCTCCGGGCGCGTGCAGGGCTAAGGATGCTCGATCGGGCGTTGCAGGTGTCGGCCAGGTAACCTTCGCGGGTCATTCGGGAAGAGGTGAAGGGCTCTTTGGCATAGTATGCCAACTTAAATTGATGCTCGAGATACCCCCATGCCAACCCGCAATGTCGTCCTCACCGATCACCAGGCACGCCTCGTCGAAAAGCTCGTGTCAACTGGGCGCTACCAAAACGCGAGCGAAGTGCTGCGCGAAGGGCTGCGTCTGATCGAGGATCGCGAAGCGCAAGACAACGCCCGACTCCGCGCCCTGCGCGAGGCAGCCCGTGTCGGGATTGCCGACATCGATGCCGGCCGCTTTCGCAGTTTCGACTCGCCCACCGCACTCAGCCGTCATTTGACCGACATTGCCGACAAGGCAATTGGCCGAAAGCCTGCCAAGCGCTCGAAGTGAACGAAGGAGCGCGCAGGTGGAGGGTGCGCCTGACGGCGGCCGCCGAGGGCGACTTTGAGGACATCCTGCTCTGGACAATCGACCCATTTGGCGACGTGCAAGCGCATGTTTACGCCGAAACGATTGTTGCAGCGCTGACTGCCCTGGCCACCGGCCCGACTGCGTCGGGCGCAAGAAAGCGGGACGATATTCTCAAGGGGATTTTTACCCTTCACGTCGCCCGCACGGGCCGCAAAGGGCGTCATGTCGTCATGTTTCGCGTCGGGCGCGAGTCGGACGGTGACGTGATCGATGTGTTGCGCCTCCTTCATGACGCCATGGATCTGCCGCGACATCTACCCCCAATCGATGAAAGTACTTAGTGTCCCTGCTAGCACGGTGTCGAAGCGTCACCATGCCGCTATCCGCTCGATCAGCCAGAAGCTCGCCACGCTGCCAATGAGGTAGGGCGGCAGCTTCCACGCCCAGACCGGCGCATGCAGGCCAGCGCGCTGGGCCAGGGCGCGGGGGGCCGCGATCAGTGCGAGCACGGCGCCAATGAACAGCAGCTGGCCGATCTCCACCCCCAGGTTAAAGCACAGCAGTGCGGTCGGAATGGAGGACTGCGGCAGCCCCACTTCGGCTAGCGCACCTGCAAAGCCCAATCCGTGCAACAGGCCGAATGCAAAGGCGACCAGCCAGGGCCGTTGTGCGGTCAGGCTGGCGCGGCCTTGCCGCACATGGATGATCTCGACAGCCAGAAAGACGATCGACAACGCGATGGTCGCTTACACAGGCGGTCCGGGGATGCGCAGCCAGCCCAGGGTGGCCGCGACCAGCGTGAGGCTGTGCGCCAGCGTGAACGCGGTGATGGTGGCAATCAGCCGGCGCGTGCCGGTCACCAGGATCAGCAGCGCGAGTACGAAGAGCAGGTGATCGACACCCATCAGGATGTGCTCGATGCCTAGGACGGTGTAAGTGCGGACGACTTCGAAGGTGCCGGGGCTGCCGCTGACCGTGATCTGCAACTGCGTGGGCAGCACGCGTTCGAGTTGTTCACTGCCGTCGCTGCGCACGAGGCGAACCAGCACGTCGATGCGTTGGGCAGCCAGACCGGAAAATTGGATCGCCTCACCTGCGAGCCCTCCTGGTACACGGATGCGCCAGCGCTGCACTGCCGTGCCAGCGCCAGGCGTTCAGCGACCAGGTTGGCAGACGGATTGGCATCGGCGCGCACGAGCGGACCCTCGAGCTGGGCCTGCCACACGGCCGTACGGACCCACAGCGCATTCGGGTACGCAGCATTGAGTGCGCCCACCGCCACGTTCCCGTGAAAACCGCAGGCCATCCCAGCGGGTGCAAGGGCGATCAGCGCTGCCAAAGTTGCCAGGCGTGTGATGACGGCCACAGCCGCCATGCGTACGGTGGCCGTCATGGTCTGTGCAGACCTTTACTTGACCTCAACCAGGTCCGGCAATGCCCAGGTCTTGTTGAAATAGTTTTCGGTCGGGCCATACAGCCGGAAATATGTGAACCAGCCCTTGCCGGCTACGGTCTGCACGAAGTTGTCGCCGGCACCGGCAGGCTTGGTGGGCCCGAAGTAGAGGTCCACTGAGCCGTCGCTGTTTTGGAGCAGCCCGGGCTTGCGCGAGGAAATGTCGGCGGCGCCCTGCGGTGTCTGCAACGGCGCGCGGGTGATGTTTTCGTACAGCGTGAACGACCAGAACTGTTTCACCGGTGCATTGGGCGGCACACGCAGCTTGTAGGTCTTGCCGCCATCGAGCCAGGCGCCGGCCTGGTCTTTGGCGGTTTCGAGGTACACCTGGCCGAAGCCCAGCGTGCGACCCTGCATGCCCAGCGTGTTGCCGATGGCTTCGTAGAACCACGAGGCGCGCTCATCAAGCTGCGAAAAGCCCTTCGCCTGCTGGTCGAGCTCGACCATGTTGGCATATTCCCACTGCGTGCTCTTGAACACCGTGGAGCCCGGGAAGCGCTTTTCAAACGCATTGACACGGGCCATCAGCTCGCCCATCTGCGCGCCTTCACTGAGGATTTTTTTCTGACGGTCAGTGGGTGCGAAGGGCTTGCCTTTCTCGATACCCAGCGAGCGCAGCATGGCGTAGAAGTAGCCGTCTCGCACCTCGGGTGTTTCGGGTTCCAGGACGTCGCGCAGCTGCTGGAAATAGCTGATGTCATTCGGCTGCCAGGACGCCCAGTCGCGTCCTCCCACCGGAATGTAGTGGGTGGTGCCAGGCTTGGCCCGGTCGGCCCAGCGGTAGAGGCGATGTTTGCGCAGTGTCGCTTCGGCTTCCTTGATGTCAGCAGACAGGCCGCGGGAACCCCACCAGACCTGATTGGTCGGCGACTTGATCACGGTGTAGCCCGGTGCCTGCACCGGCGCGCTGCCCGGGGGCAGGATCAGGTACTTGCCGCCCTTGCCCTTGTCGGGCCCGGTCTGACCCATGTCGGTCATCGGCCGCTGCCAGATGTCGTTCACACCGCCTGCCGTGGCGCCCGGAGGCACTTCCACCACCAACGGACCCTTCTCAGCCAGATTCCAGAAGCTGAAGGCGTACATCGTGGTCAGGTTGGGCGTGAGCATGCCCGCCTTGTCCTTGAGCGACTGGTACAGAACGATGTCGCCATCCTTGGCCCCGAAGTTCTTCAGATGAGCCTGGTGCAGGTTGTGAAAGCCCACCGCGGGCAGGCCCCACAGATACGCCTGGCTGGCCCGCTGAAAGTCCATCTCGTCATACAGTTTTTCCACCGCTGCCTTGGACGGATAGCCGTTTTCCAGTTGCAGGGTGCCGATGCGGGTGTTCACGGGCTGGGCCCAGGCGGCCGATACGAGTGAGGCTGACAGCGTGAGGGCTGCAGCGAAGGCGAGGGGGCGGGTGAGTCGGGTCATGTTGATTCGAAAGTCCATTCAGTGAGGGGTTGAACAGGACTAAGCCTGATCATTAAAACCAGATGGGATCGTCCGTGTTGAAGTGGTTCGATCCTGTTGAGAGGGTTGGGCCGGGTTGTGGACGGGCGACAGGAAGGACGCGGTCACTTCAGTTCGACAAGCGGAGGCAGACTCCAGCTGCCATCGATCAGATTGCTGCGCGGGCCGTAAAAGCGGGCTACAAAGAAGAACGGGCCTTTTGGTGTGGGCAGCCAGTTCGATGTCTTGTCACCGCCCGGATCCGTGCTTTGCAGGTAGATGTCCATCGACCCGTCGGCGTTCTTCTTCAGCCCAGGCGAGCGGTCGCCAATCGAGTAACGGTTAAGTGGGTTATCCACCAGCAGGCGCTGGGGCAGGTTGTACATGGTGATCGACCAGAAGAGATCGGCAGGGGGCAGTTGCCCGGGTGCAAAGCGCAACAGCCATTTCCGGTTGCCATCGAGCAACTTGCCCTCGGGGTCGGTCTGCTGGCTGGCATAGACCGCTTCCTCCTTGGTGTTGCCGTAGATGCCCAGCATTGCGCCCAGGGAACGATTCATCACATAGTCATCGCCTAACTGCTCACGGGTGCCGAAGAGCTTTTTCGAATCCTTCTGCACGGTTGCTGTCTCGGTCAGCTGCTTGGTCGCGTCCTGCACACCCTGTTCGATGGCCGTGCGCAGTTCGGGCGACAAGCTGGTCGGGTCAAAGGGCTTGCCGGGCGCAATGCCGATCCTGGCGAAGCGCTCCATCGTCGCCTTCTCAGACGGTACGGTAGGCATCAGCGGCAGCATGGCGTTCAAATAGCCGATGAAACCGATGCCTTCGGCCTTGTCTTTGTCCCAGGCAGGCATGTTCAAGGGCGGTGCCGCAGGCGGCTTGGGCAGACCTGCATAGGCTGACAATGGGATCAGCCGATACTGCGCCTGCAAGGCCTGCAGGGTGGACACATCTGCTGGGCCATTGAGTTGCGTGCGGGTGAGGGTGCCCACGATTTCGGTTTCTGCACGGTAGACCCGCGTGATGCCCGGGGGCACATTCCCTTTCCAGTTTGGGCCTGCAAACAGGTAATTGCCTGGCTCGCGACCGGTGGCCCGGACCCCTGTATACGCAAAATTGTGCGTATACAGGTCGAACCACTGGTTCACGAAATAGCGCGGCGCGGGTACGGAAGGCAGCGACAGCACGATCGGCTCGGCGCGCAGATCCAGCCAGGCCCACGAATAGGGTGTGTCGTTATTGGGGGTGACGATTTCGGCGTCTTGGGGGGTATAGGTGCGGGAGTAGTGCCTGAAGGTGTTCAGGCCACCCACGTATCCAGGCGCCTGGGTGTTGAGTGCCTGGTTATAGAAGGTTTGATACCCCTGGATGGGGGCGTAGCCATAGAGCCAGGCTTCTTTCGCGATCGCACGGGCTTCAGCCGGAGAGACCGCGCTCCCAGGCGCATTTGGCAGGCTTGTGCAGGCGGTCATGACCAGACCGAAGAGGCCGGCGGCAAGTGCCGGCATGAGGCTCGTACCCGTACGCATCGTCCTGCGCTCCTGTCTCAAATGTCAACAAACGGTCGCGAGAGTGCCTCAGGGTGGTTGCATAGCGCAATGCCAATCTTGCTATGGTTTTCATGCGTTTTGGGTATATTCAATGCATGCAAATTGACTTTCGCCTGCTCCGACAGGCCCAGGCACTGGCCGAGCACGGCAGTTTCAGCCGTGCCGCCGAAGCGCTGAACATTGCCCAGCCCTCGTTGAGTCGGGGTATCAAGGAACTGGAAGCACGGGTCGGCTTGCCGCTTTTTGAGCGACGCCGATCCGGACATCAACCGACCGATTTCGGGCGGCTCTTCCTGGATCACACCGCTCAGTTGCTGGCTGGCGTCGGCGATCTGGAACAGGAGGTCGCGCGGGCCAAGGGCCTGGTGACGGGTGAGCTTGCGGTCGGTTTCGGTGCGTATGCCGTCGAGGCGCTGGCGCCGGTCTGTGCCCCGGGGTTTGTCGCGAAGCACCCCTCGCTGCGCTTGCGGGTGCGTATGGAAGAGCCTGCTGCGATGGCCCGCAGTCTGCGAGCCCGCACGATCGATCTGGCGGTGGGTGAAGCCAGTGTGCTGGCCGATGACGATGCGATCGAGGTAATTGCCACGCTCGCGCCGCTGATTGGGTATGTGGTGGTCAGGGCCGGGCATCCGCTGACGCGGCAGCCTCATCCGACCCTGAACGATGTGCTGGCCTATCCGTTTGCGCAGGTGGTCATGCTGCCAGCTCGGGTGCTCAAGCCGCTTCTGGCTGCGCGCGGCGCTGCCAGTATGCCGGGCTTTCCTGCCATCGAATGCCCCAGCTTCAACCTGGCCGCACGGATCGTGGCCACGACCGACGCCTTCACCTTTGCCTCGTTGAGCACGCTGCGTGAAGGGATGGACCGGGGGGAACTCGTGCCCTTATTGCAGGCGCCCTGGCTGCACGCCGAGTGGAGTATTGCCCGCCTGCGCAGACGCATTCTGTCGCCCGCCATGACCGACCTGGTGGAAGCTTTGCAACGTGCGCATGTCCAGCTACTCAGCGAGGAAGCGGTGCTGCGCGAACGATGGATCGCCACGTCCTGACAAGCGACCCAGCAGCCGAGCCGGCCTGCCGGCTAACGTTTGGCGTGGCCGCTTCAGCCCGGGGTTGACGCAGTGCTCAGCGGATCGCTCAGACCGAAATGGTCCTGAAGCATGGTTTCCGCTGTGATCAGCGCCCCTTCTGCCCATCCTTGCAGTTGCTGTGACCAGGCCTCGCCGCAGATGTAGACCGGCAGATCGTCCCGGGGCTTGATCATGCGTGCGCTGACTTCCCGGCTTTTGGCGCCGACATTCCAGAAGTGTGCTCCGCCCCCGTAGGGGTCACTCGCCCAATTCATGAACGAGGCGGCATAGGGCGCCGGCACGTCCTCGGCCTTGCACCCATGAATTTCCAGCAATTGCCGGTGGGCCTCGTCCACCATCTTCTGCGGGACTGCATAGGCCGACCAGTCGGGCATTTCGCCTTCGCTCAGGGCACGATCGATGTATCGCTCGGCGCGCGAGTAGCCGTCGTCAAGCTGATCCCAGTACTGCAGGTCCAGGCCGTCGTCATAGATCATCATGACGCCGCGACCGCTCTTCGCATCTTTGTGCCAGTAGTACACCTGCCGGATGGGCAAATCGGTAATCGACTTGCCTGACGCACCCGCGCCCACGACCGACTCCCACCAGCAGGTCTCGTAGCACAGGCCGATCTTCAGTAGCGGGATGGGCGTGACCGATTCCAGCAGCTTGCGAAACCAGGAATGCTCGCGGGCCAGCAGCGGGCCGGTTTGGTCAAGCAGTTCAAGGGAGCGCCTGGGCATCGCGAGGATGAGCTTGCGGGCTAAGTAGCTCGTCTCGTGCTCTTCATACGTGACGGTGAACCTCACGCCTGCCGTGCCGTCTGGCAGTGTGGCCGCCTCGAAGCTCCTAAGTCGGGCTTCAAAATCGATGCGACCGCCCAGCTGACGGTAGCGCTGAGCGATCATGACAGGGATGGAATTGAAGCCCTCCAACACTTTGAAGTGTGGAATATCGCCTGCAAAATCTGCAAGGTTCCAGGGAAATCCATCGGCTGCATTCCAGGTATACAGAATGCTGTTGTAGCCGCTGCCCTCTTCGGCCAGGCGCGTCGCCTCTCTGCTGAGAGTACGAAGCAGCAGGTAGTGGATCGGGATTTCGTGAAGCGGCGTGCCTTCGAAGTCTCCTTCCTCGCCCACCTGCCGCCATTGCGCCTCAGCGATGGTGCCGATGTTTTGCATGCTGAGTTCAATCCCCAGCACCTTCTGAAAGGCTGGGCCCAAGGCTCGAACCGCTGCCAGCGCCGTCAGATTGTCCAATGCTTGAGGGTCGCGTTCGTCGGGCGCGATCGCATAAGGCAGCTTGGTCCAGTCGGTGAGTTCGCGGCGCCGTAGTCTTTTACCTCGCAGGTACGCCATGTTTTCAAGCTGGCCGCTTGGCAGTGGTCCAGTGTTGAGACCGAGTAGCTTGATCAGCCAGTTCACCCAGCGGTGACCGTCCTGAAACCGCATGCCTCCGATTTCCACCATGGTGTCGTCGATGCCGGGGGGTTTGAGCGACAGCAGGCGCCCGCCGATTCGGCGACTGGACTCGAACAGCACGACTTGCTTAGGCGTTGAGCCACGGGCGCTGGCCTCACTGACCAGGCGCCAGCCACTGTAGATGCCCGAGATTCCACCACCTGCGATGGCCACATCAATGATCGTGTCAGACGCGATGGACTTCATGTCGATGAATGTTGCGAGAAGTGGAGAGGAACTGATGAAGGTCTTGCTGGGGACATGTCAGCGAAAGCTCAAGTGCACGGAGCAATCATGGCCTGACTGACCGATCTTGATCTCGTCGCACATGCGGGTCATCAGTGAGACACCGAAGCGACGCAGGGCCTCGTCACCCCCTTCGATATCCTGCGCATTGGGCACAGCGGACTTGCCAGGGCGCTCCAGGGACTGACCGGCATATTGAATCAGGATACGCAGCGTGAAGTCGTCGTAGCTGGCGGACAGTTTGATGGGAGAGCCTGCGTCCACCACCGAGGGAGCCAGCTCGATGAATTCAGTGGTAGCCATCACCGCCCGGTTCACCGAGTCGGCGCGCGCGCCCAGGCTTGCTGCAGCGTCCTGAACGAAGTGAAAGATGGCCTCGTGCTGGCCGCCGTCCAGGCTCAGACTGGTCTGCTGGCGTCTTGTGGCGCCCAGTCGAAACAGGGGCACCAGGCAGAGCAGCAGGATCACGCCTACCGTCAGCTCTGAATCAAGCAACTGACGCAGCCAGCCAGGTAACTCCCCATACAGGCCAGGGTAGAAGTGACGCGACAGGCCAAAGAAAAAAGCCAGCGACACGAGCAGGATCTTGCGGTTGTCCAGGGCTTGCGACACGATCGTCTGCATCGCATTGGTCAGAATGAAGCATGCCGACAGCAGCATCGCTGCGCCCAGCACTGGCCGGGGTATATGGGTGGCCAGGCTTGCAATGCCCGGTGTGAATGCTGCGACCGCATAGACGGCGGCCAGCACGAACCCGACCCGGCGCGCGGTGATGCCCGTGGCCAATGACAGGCCGACGGACCCGGAAAACGTGTTCAGGCCGACCGTACCGAGCACACCTGCTGCGACATTGCCCAAACCGTCGGCCACCACCCCCCGGCTGATGGACTGCTGATCAGGGCGCTTCCAACGGGTGTCATTGATGCGCTGCGCGATGGTGATGTCTCCGACCGCCCTGAGGGCGCAGACGAGCGCGGCGGTGGCATAGGGAAAAATCAGATCGACATGGAAGCTCGGGACAGCGACCGGCCACACGAACGAGGCGCTTGCAGGATCGCTCATCAGTGAGGCGATGGGCAGGTCGGACAACAGCAGCCCTGCCAGTGTGCCGATCACCATGCCGATCATCACGCTCAGGGCTTTCAGGGTGCCCTTGAACCAGACTGCCAGCGTGATGGAGACGGCCATGGTGATGGCGGCCAGCAGACCGCTGAAGGGCGTCGCGCTGCTGGCTTCACCGGCAGGCGAGAGCGCGAACATCAGCCGCATGCCGATCATGCCCAGCACCAGCCCGACCAGCAGGACGATGATGCCGGAGACCTCCGCTGGGAAAAGTTGCGGAAATCTGCGCACCAGGTATGAGAGGGCCACTTCAAACAGCCCGGCGAAAATGGTCATGCCAAAGACCAGACCCAGGCCGCCCACTTGCAGTGCCGCGAGGTTGGCCGGCAGGAACGCCGCGGTGTAGACCGTGGGAATCAGGTAGCCCGCACCGATGAAGCGGCCGCGCAGCGCCTGCAGCAGCGTTGAAAAGCCCAGCGCCAGATACGACACCATCAGCATGGTGTGCGCCTGATCGGCGTTGATCAGGCCCTGGCGTTTGGCTTCATCGATGACAAGCAGGGGAAACGCCAGACTCGCAAGCCCCAGCATCCAGTGCTGCAGGGCGCTCCCTAACGCCAGGCCAAGAGGAGGATGTTCATCGACACCGAACTGAATCGAGGAGGGTTTCATGCCAGATGCGCCCTTCAGCGACGCGATGAGTTGGTCAGATTTCAGAGGGCGCCCACGCGACCGGGTAGCGATACCCGCGCTTCCTTCTGCCTCAGCCGTGTGCGCGACGCTCCAGTCGTTCAACCGCCTGCTCCGACTGCATCAGCGCAATCTCGATGGCGCGGCGCAGCCCCGGCATGTCCACGCCTTCAGTGCTCTTTTTGCCCTCCACGTAGCGGGCATACACCCCGTGAATGATGGCTGCGGTTTTCCAGCGGTTGAAGCCCACGTAGAAGTCGAGCTTGGACAGATCGCGCCCCGTACGTGCGGCGTATCGGTCGGCCAGATACGGGCGACGTGCAAAGCCCGGCAGCGATGTGGGCGGCACCACGCGCGGGTTGGGCGGGTCGGTGGGATCGAACCACTGATTGAGCGCATAGGCCAGGTCGGCCAGCGGATCGCCCAGCGTGGAAATCTCCCAGTCAACGACGGCTGCGATCGTGCCCTGTGGGCCGATCAACGTATTGTGCAAACCATAGTCGCCATGCACGATGCGCGCCGGCCCCTGATCGGGCGTGTTCTCCAGGAAATACTTTTGCAGGGCGTGCGCGCGTGGGTCGTCGTATTGCGCGGGTTCTGCCGAGGCCAGCCACGAGCGATACCAGGTCTTCAGCTGACGGCCGATGTAGTCGTCCTTCTTGCCCAGGTCGCTCAGGCCCACCACATCGGGGTCTACGGAATGCAGATCGGCCAGCACGTCGATAAAAGAGTCCGACATGATCATGCGGCGATCTTCCGGCACCCATTGCTCAGTGTCCTCGGCCTTGTAGAGCGGATGGCCGTCGATCATGCCCATGACGTAGAAATGCGCGCCGGTGACCGAAGTGTCTTCGCAAAAACCCAAGGCCGCCGGCACCGGGACGGGCGTGCTGCCCAGCCCTCGAATGACGGACCACTCGCGCCCCATGTCGTGCGCTTTAGGCAACAGTTCACCCATGGGCGGGCGCCGGATGACGGCTTCGTTGCCAGCCGCGTCGCGCAGTTTGAAGGTGAGGTTGGAGTGACCGCCTTCGAGGCGGATCCAGGTGAGCGGCGGCTTGAGCTGCGGCACATGCGCGGTGATCCAGGCCTCGACGGCCGGCACGTTGTAGCCCGGGGTGGCGCTGCCGGCAGCGGCGGTGTCAGTGGTGTTGGTCATGCGTCGAGATCCTTGATCAATGCGCCTGCGTGGCGCAGTGCCGCCACGGCTTCATCGCGCAGTTCGCGTTTGAGAATCTTGCCCGAGGGGGTGCGGGGCAGCGGTTCGAGGCAGGTGCGCACATAACGCGGTACTTCGAAGCGCGCCAGGCGTTCGCCCAGAAAACTGCGCAAGGCCTCCACATCCAGTGCGGCATCGCAATGAATGGTGGCACCCACTTCTTCGCCCAATCGGTCGTCGGGTACGGCGTACACAGCCGCCTCATGCACTTGAGGGTGTTCGAGCAACGCCGCTTCCACCGCGCCGCAGCCGATGTTTTCGCCACCGCGAATAATCAGATCCTTGCTGCGATCGACGATGTACAGATAGCCGTCTGCATCGAACTGCGCGACATCACCGGTGCGAAACCAGCCGTCTGCATCGATCATCTCAGCGTTCACCTCGGGCCTGTTCCAGTAGCCGTTGAACATTCCTGTGCCGCGTACCAGCAATTCCCCGCGTGCACCGATGGGCACTTCGCGCCCGGCCTCATCGACGATCTTCAGTTCCATGACTGCCGAGCACCGGCCGGAGCTTGCAGGCCGGTCCAGGTAGTCCTGACCACCGATGCCCACGCCGATGGCATTGGTCTCGGTCATGCCCCAGCCGGTGCCGGGAAAGGCCTGCCCGAAGGCGCGCCCGATCTCGCCCACTTGCTCGGGCGCGCGCGGTGCGCCGCCCCCACCCACCGCCAGCAGGGAAGTGAGGTTGCGCTGCCCGTCACGTGCAAAGCGCACCAGGTCGCCGGTCATGGCTGCGGGTGCGATGAATGAGGTCAGCCGCTCGCGCTCGATCAGTTCAGCGCCCAGGGCCGCGTCCCACTTGTACATGCACACCAGCTTGCGCTGCGCGCGGTAGCTCGACAGGAAAATCGCGTGTGAGCCGGTCACGTGAAAGAACGGCACCGCCATGAGCGAGCCGGCTTGCTCGACGGGCGGTTGAAGGTCGATGCCTGCCACCTTGGCCGCGGCCAGGGCATCCAGTTCCCACGAGAGCAGGGCAGACAGGATCGCCCGATGTGTGCTGACGACGCCCTTGGGGTGTCCGGTGGACCCCGATGTGTAGAAGATCGTGGCTGGGTCATCAGCTGCCACGTGTGCGGGCGGCATGACCGCGTCGCTGAATCGGGCCAGCAGATCCGCCAACCGTGTTGTGTTGGGCGCGGTCTCGTCGGTTCGCACGCTGATGACCTGCACTGCCGGGCGCTGTGCGCACCGCGACAGTCGCTCGATGCGCTCGGCGTCTGCAAAGAGCACGCGTGCGCCGCAGTCGGTGAGCCCATTAGCCAGTTCGTCTGGCTGCCACAGTGCGTTCATGGCCACTGCGATCGCGCCCAACGAGGTGATAGCCATGAAGGCCAGCACCCACTCGGGGTAATTGCGCATGGAGATGGCCACCCGATCACCGTGTTGCACGCCGAATTCGCGCACCAAACCCTGAGCGATGCGCGCCGCCAGCCCATGCGACTGCGCAAACGACAAGCGCTCTTCGTTGTAAATTAGAAAGGCCTTGTCGCTGACGCTCTGCTCGAACAGCTCGCGCAGTGATGCCGGCGCGTTGACGAACACACGCAGTGTGCATGCGCCAATGACCTGCGTCTGTAGCGCATATGGCTGACCCGGCGCCGTCAGCTCGGCGAGGGCCGAGGCACGGGTAATGGTGGTCATGAAAAGCGTCTCCGTCGTCGCGTTGCGCCTGCCGAATATCGAATGGCGCGCTGCGGTGATGTGTCAGGTGTCGTTGACTCTGATGATACCCACGTCACCCGGTGGTCGACGGGTCTTCGCCCGAGAGGTGTCTCTGGGCGGCCGCGCCCAGCTTGGTATCGAAGGTAGCGAGCGGTGCTTGCAGATGGTCGGCCAACCAGAGGTAGGACGCGTCATAACCTGAGAGATCGTAGCGGTGCGCCAAGTTGAAGGCTTCAAGCGGCGGCACAGCGAAGAGCTCGACACCCACATCTTCGAAATCTTGTATCGCCCGTGAAGCAAAATCGGACGAGATGGCCCGCCTTCGGACTTTCTGGCGCGCCACATTACAAAGCTCGAAGCTCAGTAAAAACGGGGCGCATAGCCGACGCCCGCGGATCCACGCCACAGCTTCTTGCGTCCACGTTTCGGGAAACACCGTTGAGGCAAGGACACTGGCATCGATCACCAGCGTGGGTCGTAAGGCGTAGGCGACAGGTGGCTCTGCGACCATCAGTCGCGCACCAATCATGTCCCGTCCCCGTAACGGTTGTCGCGCATCTCACGAATGATGTCGACCGAACTGGGCCCCGTTCCATTGGGAAACCGCTTGAGCGCACGCTCGTAGACTTCATCCACAGTCAGTCTTGGCCGCTGAGGGGGTGCAGGTGGCAGTCTGTTCAGGACGGGGTCAGAGCCCAGCGAATGCGTGGGCGCGACCTGCGATGCCCACTCCAGCATGGCCATCAGTTCGGCCTGAAGCGAACGGCGGTTGCGCGCGGCGCGGTCGCGCAGTCGTTCGGCGAGTGCGTCCGGGACGTTCTTGATCGACAAATTGACGGGCATGGAGGTCTCGCTGAACCGGTTGGATCTGAAGTGGATCTTCAG
>JBIKKG010000327.1:0-3452 GCA_044360485.1 Burkholderiaceae bacterium
CTTCGATCACGTGGTGGCCATGGACTCCCTGATCCATTACGAGCCTAGCGATGTCGTCCGTGCCTTGGGTGCTCTGTCCGCCCGTACCGTGGACAGCATGGTGATCACGTTTGCGCCACGCACGCCTTTGCTCGGACTCATGCACAGCGTCGGTCGGGCGTTTCCCCGCTCAGACCGCGCACCGGCCATCGTGCCGGTCGCCGAGCAGACGCTGGTGACGGCCGTGGCCGACTACGCCGTGCTGCAGGGTTGGAACAAGGGCCGCACCGAGCGCATCAGCAGCGGGTTCTACACCTCGCAGGCGATTGAATGGAGGCACGGTTGAAAGCGACCCGCTTCAGCCGTTACATGCGTCAGTTGCCGACGCAGTACCTGCCGTTTGCCGACGCGGCCAGTGTCGGTCTGCCTTTGTCGCGCCTGCTGCGCTTATCGCTTTTTCAGGTGACGGTCGGCATGGCCACGGCGCTGGTCGTAGGCACGCTCAACCGGGTGATGATCGTGGAGCTGGGCGTGGCGGCCTGGCTGGTCGCAGCCATGGTGGCGTTGCCGCTGTTGGTGGCGCCCATGCGCGCGCTCACGGGTTTTCGATCCGATACCCACCGCTCTGCTTTCGGCTGGCGCCGCGTGCCCTTCATCTGGACCGGCACGCTGCTGCAGTTCTTTGGCCTGGCGATCATGCCCTTCGCCTTGTTGGTGCTCTCGGGGTTGGGCCAGGTGGCCACGCCTCCGATCGTCGGGCAGCTGGCCGCAGCGCTGGCGTTTCTTGTGGTGGGGCTCGGTCTGCAGACCGCGCAAACGGCCGGCTTAGCGCTGGCCACCGATCTGGCCACCGAGGACACGCGCCCGCGGGTGGTGGCGCTGATGTACGTGATGCTCTTGCTGGGCATGGTTGGCAGTGGCCTTGCGTTTGGTGTGCTGCTGGCTGACTTCACCCCCAAGCGACTCATCCAGGTGGTGCAGGCTGCCGCCCTGGTGACGCTGGCACTCAACGCGGTGGCGCTCTGGAAGCAAGAGGCCCGCGATCCGGCCAGAGCCGCTGCGCTCAAAGCGGCGCCGCAGCCAGTGTTTCGCGACGCCTGGAGGCGCTTCATTGCGAACGGGCGTGCCAAGCGGTTCTTGTGGTCGGTAGGCCTTGGCACCGCTGCCTTCAACATGCAGGACATTGTGCTCGAGCCCTATGGGGGCGAGATTTTGCATCTGAGCGTGGGTGATACGAGCCAACTCACAGCGCTGCTGGCGGCGGGATCGCTGGCAGGCTTTGCGCTCGCCGCCCGCGTGCTCGGGCGGGGTAGCGATCCTTTGCGCGTCGCAGCGTATGGCGCGCTCGCCGGGTTGCCGGCGTTTTCCGCAGTCATTTTTGCTGCGCCACTCGATGCACCCTGGATGTTCCGTCTGGGCGCCGCTGCGATCGGGTTCGGTGGCGGACTGTTTTCCGTGGGCACGCTCACAGCGGCCATGCGCATGGAAGAAAAAGCCTTTGTCGGTCTGGCGCTGGGCGCGTGGGGCGCGGTGCAGGCCAGCGCAGCCGGTCTGTCGATTGCCGGCGGCGGCATCGTGCGTGATGTGGTGGCTGGTCTGGCGCAGGCAGGTGCGTTGGGCGATGCGCTGGCCACGCCCGCGACCGGATACAGCTTTGTTTATCACATCGAGATGCTGCTGCTCTTTGTGACCCTTATCGCCATCGGTCCGCTTGTCGGGCGCGGATCGGCGGTCCCTCATCCCGAACGCAAGTTCGGGCTCGCCGAACTGCCCGGCTAGTCGACCCTTTCCAGACGGAGACTCATCATGCAAGTAGGAGCCATTACCGGTTACGTGGATCTCGCGCAGATCCTGCTCTATGCCTTCTGGCTGTTTTTCGCAGGCCTGATCTACTACCTCGTCCGCGAAAATCACCGAGAGGGCTATCCCATGGAGTCGGACAGCCTCGGCCGAGCGGTCGTCACTGGCTGGCCGGTGCCCTCACCGAAAACGTACAAGCTTGCCGGTGGTGTGGACCTGGTCATCCCGGATCCGAGCAAGCAAGAGCCACCCCTGGTGGCCCGATCGACAGGGCCGTCGCCTGGCTCACCGATCGAGCCTACCGGCGACCCCATGCTGGATGGCGTGGGTGCTGGTGCCTGGGCTAACCGCGCTGACGTGCCGGACATGACCCTGGAAGGCGAACCCAAGATCATCCCGCTGCGTGCCGCGCAGGGCTTTGCCGTGGCTAAGCAGGATGCCGATCCGCGTGGCCTGCCGGTCATTGCCGGTGATGGCAAGCCTGCGGGCACCGTGCGTGAGCTCTGGCTCGACACTTCCGAGATGATGTTCCGCTACCTTGAGGTGGAAACCGGCAGTGGCAAACGGGTGATGCTGCCCGTGCCGTTTGCGCGCATCCGTCGTTCGGCCGTCGAGGTCAATTCGATCTATGCGCACCACTTCGCTTCGGTGCCCGGGCTGCGCAATCCCGACCAGATCACGATGCTCGAAGAAGAGAAGATTTCTGCTTACTACGGTGGCGGTACGTTCTACGCTGATCCGAAACGCTCGGAGCCGCTGCTGTGACGATCGAAGCTAACGGGCACGAGCACGAGTTCGAGCCGCAGCACGGGCTTCCCGAACGCCTGCCGCAGGGAGAGCGCATCCTGTGGCAGGGTTCGCCTGAGCTGGGACCGATCATGCGGCGGGTGTTCCACCTGCCGGTGGTGGCGGTGTATTTCGCGGTGCTGCTGGGTTTGCGTGCCTCGCATGTCCTGCCCCAGGCGCAATCGTTTGCTGATGGGTTGGCTCTGATGGGGCCGCCGCTCATGCTGAGCGCGGTAGCCTTGACGACTCTCGCCGTACTGGCCTGGCTCACCTGTCGCACCACGGTCTACACGCTGACCAATCAGCGCGTGGTGATGCGCATCGGGATTGTGCTGACTCTCACCTTCAATCTGCCCCTGAGCCGATTGCAGTCGGCGGATCTGAAGCGCATCGATACGGACCGCGGCGATATCGCGCTGGCACTGTCCGGTTCAGACCGGATTGCCTGGCTGCACCTGTGGCCCCATGCGCGTCCCTGGCGACTGGCGCGGCCCGAGCCGATGTTGCGTGCGGTGCCGCGTGCGGCTGAGGTCGCACAACTGCTGTCGCAGGCCTGGTCCGAGGTGCATGGCGCCCAAGGCGTGGCGAGCGCAAGCCGCCCGGCTAAGCCCCAGGATGTATCGCTGCCAGGTGTGGCCACCGCCGGTGCGTCTGCGCATCGGAGTCCCGCGCACCATCCCGACCTGAGTGCTGCTGCATGAGTACCCGGCCCGCGTCGCGCTCGTTACCGCTTGCGCCTGACAGCTTTCCGAAAGGCGTCCTTTGGGCGGCGGGCGCAATGATTGCCGTCTCGCTCATCAGCGTGGGCTGGGTGCGCCTGACCGGCAACGGGCCGGACCAGCTGCGTGCGGCCGGGCGCGATCCGCTGACCGGTGAGCGGGTAGCTG
>JBIKKG010000328.1:0-3450 GCA_044360485.1 Burkholderiaceae bacterium
ATCGCAACGGAGTCGACATGGGCAGCACAGACGCACAGGCTTTTGCATCAGCCAATTGGTTAGGCAACGGATCAGTCGGACATTGGATCGACGGGGCAGCGCGCGCACCCGCCGCAGGCGAGCGCCAGGTCGATGTCTTCAACCCGGCCACGGGCGCAGTGGCCCGTCGCGTGGCGCTGGCTGACGCTGCCGGCGTGGACGCAGCCGTGCGCAGCGCCGCGGCTGCATTCACCGGCTGGTCAGCCACGCCGCCGCTGCGCCGTGCACGCGTGATGTTCAAATTCAAGGAATTGCTGGAGCGGCACCAGGACGAGCTGGCCGCCATCATCACGGCCGAACACGGCAAGGTGCTGTCCGATGCCGTCGGTGAAGTGACCCGCGGGATGGAAGTGGTGGAATTCGCCTGCGGCATTCCGAGTCTGCTCAAGGGCGAGTACACCGAACAGGTGGGCACGGGCATCGACGCCTGGTCGATGCGTCAGCCGCTGGGCGTGGTGGCAGGCATCACACCGTTCAACTTCCCGGCGATGGTGCCCATGTGGATGTTCCCGGTGGCGCTGGCCTGCGGCAACACCTTCGTGCTCAAGCCGTCCGAGCGCGACCCGTCGGCCGCGCTCTTCATCGCGCGTCTGCTTAAAGAAGCCGGCCTGCCCGATGGTGCCTTCAACGTGGTCCAGGGCGACAAGGCCGCCGTAGACGCGCTGCTCGAACATCCGCTGGTTCAGGCGGTGAGTTTTGTGGGATCCACGCCGATCGCCAAGTACATCCACGAAACCGCGAGCCGGCATGGCAAGCGGGTGCAGGCGCTGGGCGGGGCGAAAAACCATCTGGTGGTCATGCCCGATGCCGACATGGACCAGGCAGTCGATGCACTGATCGGCGCAGCCTACGGCTCGGCCGGCGAGCGCTGCATGGCGGTCTCGGTGGCGGTGGCGGTCGGCGAAGGCACGGCCGATACGCTGGTGGCCCGACTGGCCGAGCGGGTCAAGGCGATCAAGGTTGCCGATGGCATGCAATCCGATGCTGAAATGGGGCCGCTGGTCACCAGGCAACACTTCGACAAGGTGAAGGGCTATGTCGATACCGGCGTCAGCGAAGGCGCACAGCTGGTGGTCGATGGTCGCGGACTGAAAGTGCCCGGGCGCGAAAACGGCTTTTTCCTGGGCGGCTGCCTGTTCGACCGGGTGATGCCCTCCATGACCATCTACCGCGACGAGATCTTCGGGCCGGTGCTGGGCGTGAGCCGGGTCAAGACCTTTGAGGAAGCGCTTGCGCTGGTCAATGGGCACGAGTTCGGCAATGGGTGCTGCATCTTCACGCGCGATGGCGACTCCGCCCGCGAGTTCGCCAGCCGGGTGCAGATCGGCATGGTCGGCATCAACGTGCCCATCCCGGTGCCAATGGCCTTTCATTCGTTCGGCGGCTGGAAGAACTCGCTCTTCGGCGATCACCACATGCACGGCCCCGAAGGCGTGCGCTTCTACACCCGCTACAAGACCATCACCCAGCGCTGGCCCGCAGGTATCCGCGCCGGCGCCGAGTTCGTCATGCCCACCATGAAGTGAGAGTACGACCCGCACAGAGCCCGGCGACGACGGGCGGTTGTACGGCAGACCGGGACATGTTCCGGTCGCGGTACGAGCGGCAAGCCCATGCATGGGCGCGCAGCAGACGGCCCGCACAGAGCCCGGCCCGCACACACAGGAGACCATCGAGATGACGCTTCAACTCAAGGACATGACGCTGCTCAAGGGGCAGGGCTGGATCGACGGCCAGTGGGTCGATGCCGACTCGGGCAAGGTGTTTGCGGTCACCAATCCGGCGACCGGGCAGACGCTGGTCGAAGTCGCCGACATGGGCGCAGCCGAAACCCGTCGCGCCATCGATGCGGCCGCTCGGGCCTTGCCCGGCTGGCGCGGCAAGACCGCCAAGGAGCGCGCGCAGGTGCTGCGTCGGTGGTTTGATCTGATCATCGCGCACACCGAGGATCTGGCGCAGCTCATGACCGCCGAGCAGGGCAAGCCTCTGGCTGAGGCCCGCGGTGAGGTGGCCTATGGCGCGAGTTTCGTGGAGTGGTTTGCCGAAGAGGCCAAGCGCACCTATGGCGACGTGATCCCCACATCGGCCAACGACCGCCGGCTGCTGGTGCTCAAACAACCGATCGGCGTGTGCGCCGCGATCACCCCCTGGAACTTTCCAATCGCGATGATCACCCGCAAGGTGGCGCCCGCCCTGGCCGCCGGCTGCACGGTGGTGGCCAAGCCGGCCGAAGCCACGCCGTTGTGCGCGCTGGCGCTGGTGGAGCTGTCCCGGCAGGCCGGCGTGCCGCCCGGGGTGTTCAACGTTGTCACTGCCGATGCCCCGAACGCACCGGCCATCGGTCTGGAACTGTGCACCAGCCCGATCGTGCGCAAGGTGTCCTTTACCGGGTCGACCGAGGTGGGTCGGATTCTCTTGCGCCAGTCGGCCGACACGGTCAAGAAGCTGTCGCTCGAGCTGGGCGGCAATGCGCCATTCATCGTGTTCGACGATGCCGACCTCGACGCGGCCGTGGAAGGCGCCATCGTCTCGAAGTACCGCAATGCGGGGCAGACCTGCGTGTGTGCCAACCGCATCTATGTGCAGGACGGTGTCTACGAGGCCTTTGCACACAAACTCGCCAGCAAGGTCGCGCAGTTCAAGGTTGGCCCGGGCACCGAGCCGGGAGTGATGGTGGGGCCAATGATCGAGCCCGCGGCCATCGCCAAGGTCCAGGAACACATCGCCGATGCGGTCGCGCAGGGCGCGCAGGTGATCGTGGGCGGCGCGCCGCATGCCCTGGGCGGACTCTTTTTCCAGCCGACCGTACTGACCGGCGTGACGCCCGCCATGAGGGTGGCCCGCGAGGAAACCTTTGGCCCGGTGGCACCACTCTTTCGGTTCAAGGACGAAGCCCAGGCGATCGCCATGGCCAACGACACCGAGTTCGGGCTGGCCTCATACCTCTACTCTCGCGATGTCGGGCGCATCTTCCGGGTGGCCGAAGCGCTGGAGTCCGGGATGGTGTGTATCAACTCGGGCATTCTGTCGAACGAGGTCTCGCCCTTTGGCGGGGTGAAGCAGTCGGGTCTGGGGCGTGAAGGTTCGAAGTACGGCATCGACGAGTATCTGGAGCTGAAGTATCTGTGCCTGGCGCTCTGACCTCGCGAAGATCGTCGTGAAGATCAACGCCTTCAGTGCGTTTTGAAGAAAGTGCGCGCACACAAACGTCGGGGCTTGAGCTTCGGGATGCGCTGAGTTCCGGGCTGCGGCGGCCCCGGTCGATCAGAGGGAGAAAGGGATGTCTGGAACAAGCGATGCGGCCGCGCGGCCCGACGAGGTTGCTTTTGACTATGTCATCGTGGGCGCAGGCACCGCAGGCTGCCTGCTGGCCAACCGGTTATCGGCCGACCCCGCCCGTCAGGTACTGCT
>JBIKKG010000329.1:0-3443 GCA_044360485.1 Burkholderiaceae bacterium
ATGTGCTGATCGCCCGCATGCCGGTCGATGCGCGCACCAAACAGCCCGCGGGCATCCTGCACGGTGGTGCCAGCGTGGTACTGGCTGAAACACTGGGCAGCGTGGCAGCCACCCTGTGTCTGCCGCCAGGTCAGACCGCGGTGGGTCTGGATATCAATGCCAACCATATCCGCGCCACGCGCGAAGGCTGGGTCACGGGCGAATGCCGCCCGGTCCATATCGGTCGCAGCACGCATGTGTGGCAGATCGAACTGCGCGACGACGCAGGCCGGCTCACCTGCACCTCGCGCATCACCATGGCCATCCTGGGGCAGCCCGCGCCGGGCTAAGGGTGTGGGATCAGGCCATGCCCTCACGGGGCTCGCGGGGGCGCAGCCTTCACATCAGGTCGTGAGGCTAACGCTGCGCATCCAGGCGCGGAGCCATCAGTAATGCCCCTAGCAGCAGGGCCGCACTGGAAAGCATCGAAGGCACGGCAAACCCGCCGCCTTGAGCCAGGTAGGCCGCCAGCAGTGGCCCGGCAATCTGGCCCACGCCAAACGCAACCGTCATGAGTGCGACCGCCTGCCCCGCTCTGCTTGCATCAAGCGAACGAGCAAACGGCAAGGCCATGCCCGTGAGCGGAATGAACCCAGCCCCCAGACCGATGGACGCAACGAGCGCTGGTGCGAGCGAGTCTCCGGCCAGCGGCGCCAACGCGCTGAGCCCCTCGCAGGCATAACAGGCCGTGAGTGCCGCGCGCGCACCGAGCCGGCTGGCGAGCCAGCGCCAGAACACGATCGCCGGCAGTGCCACCCCTCCCACCAGGATCCAGCCCAAATTGGCAAAGTCCGCCGAGAAACCCGCGGCACGGATCATGGCGGGCAAGAACGTAGCGTGAATCACATAGCCGAAACCGAAGCATCCATAGGCCAGCACAGCGGCTGCGAATGCCTTGGGCGCTTGGGGGGATGCGGCCGGTGTTGGCGCGAGCAGCGCTTGTTCAGCGATCGTTACATGCGCCCGGCGCTCCAGGCGCTTGAGTCCGTCCCAGGCGAGCCATCCGAAGACCGCGCTGCACAGAGCCATCAGCCACCACTGGGTGGTCCAGGCCCCGCCAATCCAGGTGGCTCCGAGACACACGAGCGCTGAAATGATGATGCCGATGGCCACACCGGAAAACATGCCCACGGTGCGGTCAGACGCACCCAGTGCCGCCATACGCTCGAAAACCCGGTTGGAGATGAAGATCAAGCTGAAGGCACTGGCGATGCCGGCACACAGACGCAGCAGCATCCAGCCGGCCAGCGTATCCGACCAGGCCATGGCCGCCAGCAGCAGCGCACTGCCTGCCAGGCCTACCCACAGCAACCGGTCCTGCATCTGTCGATCCCGTACGGCGATGGCGAGCAGCGCACCCACGAGATATCCCAGAAAATTGGCACTGGCCACCCAACCCGCATCGGTCATGGACAGCGCGCCGGCCGACAGCATGTCGGGAAGAATGGGCGTGTAAGCGAAGCGGGCAATCCCCATCACCGCAATGAGCGCGGCAATGCCCGGCCAGAGGGTCAGGCCAATCGACGCAGAGGCGGATTGCGCGCGGACGTGCTCAGTGGATGCATTGCGCCCCATGCGCGGCCCGCTGCGGCGCGGCTCAGCGCGACCGAACCGGGGCGACCCGGTTCAGCGCAACGCAGCGGTCGGCCCGACGGCTGACGTCGTGGAGGACGCCACGACCGGTGCAGAAGTCGACACCTGTCGGATGACCCCTTCCTTGCTGTAGGTCCAGCGCTTCCAGGCCGCCAGCACCAGATTGGGATACTCCGGGCGGCCCAGACTGCCGTTGTAGCGCCCCAGCGCGCGAAAAAGATCGCCCCGCTCCATATCGAGGTAGTGGCGCAGGATCACGCAGCCGTAGCGCAGGTTGGTGCGTGCGTCGAACAGGCCCGAGGGGTCGCCGTCGCCGATCAACCGCGTCCAGAAGGGCATGACCTGCATGTAACCCCGTGCCCCGGCACTGGAGATGGCATGGCGTCGGAAGTTGCTCTCGACCTCGATCAGCCCCAGTACCAGATGCGGATCGAGTCCGGCGCGCTGTGCCTCGTAGCGGGCCATTTGCAGGAACTCGCTGCGCTCGAAGGGGGTCGGCTTGTGGCGGTTGGGCAGGCGTGCGGCCATGTCGGCCATCCAGTCGGTCTGCTCGAAGGTGGAGGCAAACCGCGCCTGCGGCGCAGCACGGTCCAGCACCGCTGCAGCCAGGGCACTGCGCACCGATGCCGTCAGCGGCTCGTAAATCTGCTCTCCTGCCTGCACAGTGCCGGCAAGCGACATCCACAACAGCGTCGCGACCACTGCGGTGGCAACGGCGTTTGCGACCCAACGATGGGCAGCACGCGAAAGGCCGACGACGCGCAGCGATTCCCATCGGTTCGTGATGCGCTGCAGTCGGTCGGAAATCAGTGCAGGAGTCTTCAGCACGCCTCGAGGGTGTCTTTCACCGCCTCGAAGGCACCGGACAGAGGCACGGTGGTCGTCGTGAGGCCGCGTCGAACCGTCAGTTCCACCTGGCCTTCCTTCAACCCGCGCTCACCCACGGTCACCCGAAGCGGTACGCCAATCAGTTCCCAATCGGCGAACATGACTCCCGGCCGCTCGTCGCGGTTGTCCAGGATCACATCAATGCCCGCCTGCCTGAACTGATCGTACAGAGCGTCTGCCGCGTTGCGAACATTTTCGGAGCGCTGATAGCCGAGCGGTGTAATCACGACGTCGAACGGTGCGATCGGGCGCGGCCAGACGATGCCCTTGTCATCGTGATTCTGCTCAATGGCGGCTGCAGGCAATCGGGTGACTCCGATGCCGTAACAGCCCATTTCAATCGGCTGCGACTTGCCGGTCTCATCGATGAAGCTCGCATGCATGGCTTCGGAGTATTTGGTGCCCAGATAAAACACATGCCCGACCTCGATGCCACGCTGGATAGCCAGGCGCCCCTTGCCATCTGGAGAGGGGTCGCCCTCCACGACATTGCGCAGGTCGGCGATCTGTACCTCAGGGCTGCCAGGCAGCGGCAGATCACGGCCCCAATTGACGCCGGTGTAATGGGCATCCACACGGTTAGCGCCGCAGACGAAGTCGCTCATGCGTGCCACGGTGCGATCCACCACTACGCGCACCGGGCGCGCCGTGCCGATCGGCCCGAGGTAGCCCGGCGTACAACCGAAGTGTTCGACGATCTCGGACTCGGTGGCAAACCGAAAGCCCTTCAGACCGGGGACCTTGGCCGCCTTCACTTCATTGAGTTCGTGGTCGCCGCGCACCAGCAGCAGCCAGATGCGCGTGGCGACCACACGGGGCGCGCGAGGCGCATCGTCGCCGTCTTTGACCGGCTCATGCTCATCGACTGCCAGCACCAGCGACTTCACCGTGCGCTCAAGCGCCAGCCCCAACAGCTGCGCCAC
>JBIKKG010000330.1:0-3432 GCA_044360485.1 Burkholderiaceae bacterium
CGCTTGTTCAGTTCCGTGCCGTAGTACTTCAGCGCCGAAGGAAAGGCCGCATCGGCCTGACCGGCACGCGCCTGGTCGCCGAAGCGCGAGAGCACCAGCTTGAAGGCCGCCTCGTCCACTTCAAACTCTGCCACCTTCGTGCGCAGCACTGGGTCGGCAATGCGCCCGTGCTCATCGCGCCCCACACGCTCGGCAATCAACTCGCCCAGCCCGCGCCGCTCACCTTCACCCGCACCCGAGCCGCTGATCATCTCGCGCTCATGCTGCAGCAGATACTTCGCCACCTCCCAGCCGCGGTTCATCTGCCCCACGAGGTTGCGTTTCTCAACGCGCACGTTATCGAAGAAGGTCTCGCAAAACGGCGACTTGCCTGAGATCAACCGGATCGGTTTGGTGGTGACGCCGGCTGACGCCATATCGAACAGCACGAAGCTGATGCCCTCGTGCTTTTTTGCATTCGGGTCGGTGCGCACCAGGCAGAAGATCCAGTCGGCGCGATCGGCGTACGAGGTCCAGATTTTCTGGCCATTCACGATGAAATGATCGCCTCGATCTTCAGCGCGCGTTTGCAATGAAGCCAAGTCCGATCCGGCATTGGGCTCGGAGTAGCCTTGGCACCAACGAATTTCGCCGCGAGCGATCTTGGGCAGATGCTCGCGCTTTTGTTCTTCGGTGCCGAACTTCATCAACGCCGGCCCGAGCATCCAGATGCCGAAATTGCTGTGCGGCGAGCGACAGCCTAAGGCCGCCATTTCCTGGGCCACCACTTTGCCTTGTGCCGTGCTCAGGCCGCCGCCGCCGTATTCAACCGGCCAGGTCGGCACGGTCCAGCCGCGTGCGCCCATGCGCTCGAGCCACTGCATCTGCGCGGCGCTGTATTGGCCTTTGCGTCCGCCCCAGCAGACATCGTCTTCGCCGGTGGCCGGCGTGCGCATCTCGGCCGGGCAGTTCTGTTCAAGCCACGCGCGCGTTTGCGCACGGAAATCGGCCAGCTCGGCCGTAGCGGTGTCGGTCATGGGGGTCTCCTCGATGCGTTGATCGTACCGGAATCGCGTGACCTGTCACCAGCATGATTCCCAGAGACGGGCCCGATCCTGGCATGCAGTCTTTCGAATCCCGGGTATGCCGCATCACTCAACCCTGCGTGCTGCATCGCGTCATGAGTGCCGCTTGCGTTCGAATCCTGCGCTCGGTAGAGTTCACGAACAAACACGCGAGTTAGGGCTACTGAACACCCTTCTCTCGCCACATACACGCCGGACATCCAGGGAGACATATGATCCGACGCCCCCACCGCGGACGGCCACACGCCGCCGTGCTTCGAATCATGGGTCTGCCGGCATCACGTTGCGGTCTGGCGCAGCGCTGAGTCATGCAGGCCTACATCCTCCGGCGCTTGCTCGCCCTCATCCCCACCCTGCTCTTTGCGAGCATCATTGTCTTCACCACGGTGCGCCTCATTCCGGGCGACATCATCGATCTGATGCTTAGTCAGAACGACATCAGCGCCAGCAAGATGGACCGTGAGGCGTTGGTGGCCACCCTGGGCCTGGACAAGCCCATGTGGTCGCAGTACCTGACATGGGTGGGCAATCTGTTTCGCGGCGATATGGGTGATTCGCTGTGGCAGTCCACACCGGTGGTGGATCGGCTCGCGGAACGCATTCCGGTCACGTTCGAGCTCGGCCTGCTGGCCATCATCATCGGGCTGTCCATTGCCCTGCCGGTGGGCGTGTATTCGGCGATTCGACAGGACACCGCCGGCGATTACCTGGCCCGTTCCTTCTCGATTCTGCTGCTGGCCATTCCGAGCTTCTGGCTGGGCACCATGGTGGTGGTGATCCCCTCGATCTACTGGGGCTGGTCGCCCGAGGTGAGTTACACCCGGTTCACCGAAGACCCCTGGGCCAACCTGAAGCAAATGCTTGTGCCCGCTGCGGTCCTGGGTGCAGCCCTGTCCGCCGTCACCATGCGCATGACCCGCACCATGATGCTCGAAGTGCTTCGCCAGGACTACATCCGCACGGCCACGGCCAAGGGCCTGCCGGAGCGTCTGGTGGTCTTCAGGCACGCGCTGCGCAATGCGCTCATCCCGGTGGTCACACTGGTGGGGTTGCAGGCCCCACTGGTGATCGGCGGCGCCGTCATCATCGAGCAGATCTTCGGCATTCCCGGAATGGGCACCCTGTTGCTCGATGCAGTCAATCAGCGCGACTACCCGATCATCACCGGTGTGTTCCTGGTGGTCGGTCTGGCGGTCATGCTCATCAACCTGCTGGTCGACCTGAGCTACGGCCTGCTCGACCCACGCGTGAGGGTGCGTTCATGAGTGCCGCTGCTGCAAGCCTGCCTGCCGTCGAACCCGATCTCAAGCCCGCCAGCTTCCTGCGCAGGCTGTTCCGTGACAAGCCGCTGGGCGCTGCAGGCGGACTGGTCTTTATTCTGTTCCTGTTCTGCGGCATTTTTGCGGGCTGGCTGTCGCCCTACGGCATGAACGAGATCAACCCGATCGATCGTCTCAAGCCACCCTCGTGGGCGCATCCCTTCGGCACAGACAATCTGGGACGGGACATGCTGTCGCGCTGCCTGCACGGTGCGCAACTCTCCGTGATCATCGGACTGTCGGCTGCTTCGCTGGCCACATTGATCTCGGTCGTCATCGGCATTGCCACCGGTTATCTCGGCGGGAAAGTCGACCTGATCGTGCAGCGCTTCGTGGATGCCTGGATGAGCTTTCCGGAGTTGATCATCCTGATCGTGGTGGTGTCGGTGCTCGGGCCGGGCATGCCGCAGATCATCGGCACGCTCGGGCTGCTGCTGGGCATTGCCGGTTCGCGCATCATTCGCAGCGCCGTCGTGTCGGTGCGGGAAAACATGTACGTGCACGCCGCCCAGTCCATTGGCGCCACCACCCCGCGCATCCTCTGGAAACACATCCTGCCCAACATCCTGCCGCCGATCATTGTGCTCTTCACCACGCGTGTGGGTGCCGTCATCCTGGCTGAGTCGGGCCTGTCGTTTCTGGGTCTGGGTGTGCCACCCCCGGCGCCTACTTGGGGTGGATTGCTCTCCGGCAGCGGACGCACCTACATGTTCCAGGGGCCCTGGCTGGCCTTGGCACCGGGCCTGTGCCTCACCGTGGTGGTGTACGCCACCAATGTGTTTGGTGATGCGCTCAGAGACTTGCTCGACCCTCGGCTGCGCGGCTCACGCTGACCGGCATGAGGCTGCGGGCGCAGCTTTCCAATGATGGCTACGTTTTCCAATACCGAACTCTGATCCTCATGGTTCCAACAGGAGAAACTCGATGAAGACCACCGAATTGCGTGCCACGCTGGGCCGACTGGCGGCCGGTGTCGCCTTGCTGGCAGCCAGTGCTACGCTGCACGCTCAAAATGCGCCTGTCCCGATGGATAAGGTCGAGACGCCAAA